>JAHJTB010000479.1 GCA_018830135.1 Pseudomonadota bacterium
GACCGGGCCCTCCAGGTCCACGGCGGTCTGGGTATGACCGATGACACGCCCATCGCTATGTACTGGCGGGGCGAGCGTGCCTCCCGGATTTACGACGGCGCGGACGAGGTCCACAAGATTTCGGTGGCCCGCCGGGTCTTGCGCGATTACAAAAAGGGCAAAAAGGTCCGTTTCGCCCAGTAGGGATATCAAGGAACCGGAAGACGAAGCCGGGTCAGCGGGGCGATCACGCGCCGCTGACCCGACCCGCCTTCCATCTGGACGCTTCATGAACAATTTAACCAGTTTCAAGGAGTTCTCTCAGCGGGTCAGCCTGTCCCGTCAGGACATCTGCCGGGAGATATTCGAGGACAACCGTCAGCACATCAAGATCAAGAAGGAAAAGACCGTCGTCAAGAACCTGGTGCGCATCTTTGACGCGGCCCTGAAAATAAGCAATCAGACGGGTTTTCAGGCTATGAGCATGCGCAGTCTCAGCCGGGAGACCGGGCTGTCCATGGGCGGCCTGTACGCCTATTTTTCCGGCAAGGAAGACCTTTTGGAAATGCTGCACAGCATCGGACACACCACGACCTGGCGCACCCTGGAGGAGAACCTGAACGGCCTGACCGACCCGGTGGCCCGGCTCCGGGTGGCCATCCAGACCCATCTTTTCCTGAGCGAGGTCATGCAGCCCTGGTTCTATTTCTCCTACATGGAAGCAAGACACCTCCCCCCGACGCAAAAGGAGCGGTCCAAGAACGCCGAACTGGAGACGGAACGCCTGTACGCCGACATCATCGATGACGGCGTCCGCCAGGGCTGCTTCGCCGTCGATGACGTCCTCCTGGCCGCCTCCGTGATCAAGGCCATGCTCCAGGACTGGTATATCAAGCGCTGGAAATACGCCAAGCGCGGGGTTTCGGTGGACCGCTACGGACTGTTTCTGGTGGACCTGGTCGAGGCCTTCTGTCTGGCCCCGGAATACCGGAAACGGAAAGCACTGGAAAGGGGCGACGATGGACTTTTCGGACCAGCCGAAGGACGTCCGGCCGGACGAAGAGCTGCCGACCGAGGCAATTGAATCCTTCCTGCGCCGCGAGATTCCGGGGCTTTCCGGGCCCATGCGGCTGCTACAGTTCCCCGGCGGACACTCGAACCTGACCTATCACCTGGCTTTCGGGGACCGGGAAATGGTCCTCCGGCGCGGACCGTTCGGGACCAAGGTGGCCACGGCCCACGACATGGGCCGGGAGTACCGCGTGCTATCCGCGGTGCATCGAGTCTACCCTTACGCGCCCGAGCCCCTGGCCTTTTGCGAGGACGAGTCTCTGCTGGGCTTCGGCTTCTATGTCATGGAACGCATCCGCGGCCTGGTTTTGCGCCGGCAACTGCCGCCCGGTCTCGATGCCACGCCGGAGCAGGGCCGCCGGCTGGCCTACAATCTGATCAGGACCCAGTATGAACTGCACGCCCTGGACTATCGGGCCGTGGGACTGGAAAACTTCGGCCGGCCCGCCGGGTACGTCGAACGCCAGGTCCGGGGCTGGATCAAGCGCTACCGGAACGCACGGACCCCGGACGCCCCCGGGGCCGAAGACCTCATGGAACGCCTCGAACACCGCCTGCCGCCCGACGAGGGCCGATCGGCCCTGATCCACAACGATTTCAAGCTGGACAACGTGATCGTCGATTCCTCGGACATTGTCCGGATCGTGGGTGTGTTCGATTGGGAGATGGCCACGCTGGGGGACCCGATCCTGGACCTGGTCGGCTCCCTGGCCTACATCATCGAACCGGACGACCCGCCGGAGATGGAGGCCAACAACCAGTGGCCGCCGGCCCTCCGAAGCGGGGTGACCCGGAGGGAACTGCTGGAATACTACGAGTCCCTCTCCGGGCTCCGGATCGAGAACTTCGACTATTTATACGGCTTCGCCCTTTTTCGGCTGGCGGTCATCATCCAGCAGCTTTATTATCGCTATTACCACGGCCAGACGCGGGACGAGCGCTTCGCGCCCATGATTCACGGCGTCATCGCCCTGATCCGCGAGGCGGCCCGGGTTTTCGAACTCGCCGGCCTGTCCTGAACCGGCGCGTGGCGATCTTCCCCGTAAGGATTCAGGGAGGGGATATCAACAAGGAGAGGACAAGTGAACGCATATACGGATCAGCCCAAAGAGATACGCCCGGGTGAGGAGTTGGACCGGGTCCGGCTCGATGCATTTCTTCGGGAAGCCGTCCCCGGACTGGACGGCGAGTTGGAAATCAAGCAGTTCCCGGGAGGTCATTCCAATCTGACCTACTATCTGAGGATGGGCGGCCGGGAGATGGTTCTGCGCCGACCGCCTTTCGGCTCGACGGTCAAGAGCGCCCACGACATGTCGCGTGAATACCGGGTTCTGGCGGCCCTCCATTCGGTCTACCCGTACGCGCCCAGACCGCTGGCCTTTTCGGACGACGCCTCGGTAATCGGCGACCAGTTCTACGTCATGGAGCGGATCGTGGGTACGGTCATTCGCCGTGAACTCCCGCCCGGACTGACCCTGACCCCGGACCAGTGCCGGGGCCTTTACGAAAACCTGGTCCGGGTGCAGTACGAACTTCATTCCCTGGACTACCAGGCCGTGGGCCTGGGGGACCTGGGCAAGCCGGAAGGGTATGTCCGCCGTCAGGTCGAAGGGTGGAGCCGGCGTTACCGGAACGCCCGCACGCCGGACGCCCGGGACGGGGACGCGGTCATGGATTGGTTCGCCGGGCACGTCCCGCCGGACAACGACCGGCCGGGCATCATTCACAACGACTTCAAGCTGGACAACGTCACCGTGTCCCCGGACGACCCGTCCCGGGTCATCGGCGTGTTCGACTGGGAGATGGCCACCCTGGGCGATCCGCTCATGGATTTTTGCAACTCGCTTTCCTACGTTTACCAGGAAGGCGATCCCCCGGAGATGGCCGTGATCAACACCTACCCCCGGGTCATGCACGGAACCATGACCCGGGAGGAAATGATCGCCTTGTACGAAGCGCTTTCAGGCCGGAAAATCGGCGACATTCACTACTACTACGCCTTCGGCCTTTTCCGGCTGGCGGTCATCGCCCAGCAGATATACTACCGATATTACCACGGCAAGACCCGGGACGAACGCTTCGCCTTCATGGTCGTTGCCACCAATACCCTGGTCGACGCGGCGGCCCGGAGCATCGAGCGGGCCGGGTGAAGCGGGCCGGGACAAGACGCCCCGGCGGTCCCCGGGCGGGACGCGGGGAGAGCCCAATATCAACGGCGGGCGGCGGCCGGGCCGAAGCGAGGCCTGTCGGCCGTCTTATCCAGAAAGGGAGAGCATCATGGCTATAAAGACCTTTGACGACTTCATTCAGCGAATGAACCGGATGAAAGACAACCTCTACATGGGAGGAGAAAAAATCAGCCGGACCGACGAACGGTTGAAAGGCGGGCAGCGTATCATCAAAGAGACGTACGACGTGGCCCACCGGCCGGAGTTCGAGGCCCTGTGCACGGCGACCTCCCACCTGACCGGCGAGCGGATCAGCCGCTTCTGCCATGTCCACCAGAGCACCGATGACCTGCTGGCCAAACAGCAGATGACCCGGGCCCTGTGCCACCGGGTCGGGGGCTGCATCCAGCGCTGCATGGGCATCGACGCCATCAACGCCCTTTCGGTCATCACTTATGAAATGGATCAGGGCCTGGGCACGGACTGCGATCAGAAGTTCCGGACCTATCTGAAATATTTCCAGGACAACGACCTGGTGGCCAGTTGCGCCCAGACCGATCCCAAGGGCGACCGGCTCAAGCGGCCGCACGAGCAGGCCGACCCGGACCAGTACCTGCGGATTATCGAAAGCCGGCCCGACGGCATCGTGGTGCGGGGGGCCAAGATCAACATCACCAACACCCCGTACGCGGACGAGATCGTGGTCGTGCCCACGCGGTTCATGACGGCCCGGGACGGCGATTACGCCGTGGCCTTCGCCATTCCGGCGGACTGGGACGACGTCAAGCTGCTGGTCCGGCCCGCCTACCATCATAAAAGAAAACATCTCAAGGCGCCCATCTCCGAGATCGGCGACGGTGAGGCCTTCATCATTTTCGACGACACGTTCATCCCCCGGGACCGGGTCTTCATGGACGGCAAGGGCGACCCCCGTCAGACGGCCTACGCCGGGTTCCTGGCCCTGCTGTTCGCCCATTACCACCGGCACAGCTACACCGGCTGCAAGCCCGCCGTTTCCGAGGTTCTGGCCAGCGCCGCGGCCTTGATGGCCGAATACAACGGGATCGAGAAGGAGGCCCACGTCAAGGAAAAGATTTCCCATCTGATCGGGACGGCCGAACTGGTCTTCGCCGCCGGCCAGGTCAGCGCCTACCGGGCCGAGGTCTCGCCCTCCGGCACGGCCATTCCCGACGAGATTCTGACCAATGCCGGCCGCCGTCTGGCCGGGGAAGAGATTTACAACGAGTACAAGACCCTGGCCGACCTGTCCGGCGGCCTGGTGGCCACCCTGCCCTTCGAGGACGAGTTCTTCTCGGACGAAACCGGCCAACTGGCCAACAAGTATCTCCAGCGGAACCCCAACATCAGCACGGAAAACGTTCATCGCTGCTTCCGGGGCATGGAGAACCTGATCCTGTCGGACATCGCCGGCGTGCTCGGCATGCTGGCCGGCATCCACGGCGGCGGATCGCCCCAGATGGAGACCATCACCATGATGGCCCGATACGACATGGGCAAGCTGAAGAACATCGCCAAATACCTCTTCGGCATCGAACCGCAACTGCCGATGTACACCCGGGAGACCGTCACCCCTCGGGCCATGCTGGACCGCTTCCGGAAACAGTCCAAGGAATGATGCCGGGACGTCGAAGATGAAAGCGATCGATCAACCGGAAAAAATCCGGCCGGGGGAGGAACTCGACCTCGGCCGGATTGAAGCGTATCTCAAGGCCCAAATTCCCGACCTCGAGGGCCGTCTGGAAACCGGCCAGTTTCCGGGCGGCCATTCGAACCTGACCTACTACCTGAAGTGCGGGGACCGGGAGATGGTCCTGCGGCGTCCGCCCTTCGGGACCAAGCCCGCCGGCGCCCACGACATGAACCGGGAGTATCGGGTCCTGTCCGCTCTGCACCCGGTCTACCCGTACGGTCCCAAACCGCTGCACCTGTGCCGGGACGAATCCGTCATGGGATGCCCTTTCTGGGTCATGGAAAAAATTACGGGCATCGTTATTCGCAAGGAGATGCCGCCCGGACTTGAATACACGCCCGAGCAGGCCCTCGAGTTGCGGCGCGACCTGGTCGAGGTCCAGTATCGTCTCCATGCCGTGGACTACAAGGCCATCGGCCTGGAGGACTTCGGCAAGCCCAAGGGCTACCTGGAGCGACAGGTCCTGGGCTGGAACAAGCGTTACCGCAACGCCCGCACCCCGGACGCGCCGGAGGCGGAAGACGTGATGTGCTGGCTGGAGGCCGAGATGCCCCCGGAGAACGACCGGCCGGGCATCGTTCATAATGACTTCAAGCTGGACAACGTGGCCCTGGACCCCTCGCGGCCGGCCCGGCTGATCGGGGTCTTCGACTGGGAGATGGCCACGATCGGCGATCCGTTGATGGACCTGTGCAACTCCCTGGTCTACGTTCTGGACCCGGACGATCCGCCGGAGATGGAAATCGTGCGCTACATGCCCCGCCAGATCGACGATGTCATGACCCGGGCGGAAATGACGCGCTACTACGAAACCCTCTCGGGCCAGACCCTGGATCGAATCGACTACTATTACGCCCTGAGTCTGTTCCGTCTGGGGGTCATCATCCAGCAGATATATTATCGTTTCTACCATGGCCAGACCCGGGACCAGCGTTTCAAGACCCGGATTCGGAACGTCCATGCTCTGGTTCAGGCGGCCCAAAGGGTCATCGCGCATTCAGGCCGTTGAGTCCCGAGGCCGGAGGCCGCGCGGGCGACGGGAACCCGATATACCCCGGTTCTATGAATCCTTGCGCCGAACGGAAGAATGTCCGTGTCTGCGGACCGGATTTGTGATAGAGTTCATCGAATCATAACACGAGCATATTAAGAGACTTCCGGGCGGGCCGAGCCCAACGGCCGTCCCGCTCGGGCTTCTCATCGGATGAGACCGGCCGCCGGACCGGTTACGGCTTGGCGCGGCCGGATTCTCATATGCGGCCGGCGGTCACGGCGGGCGTGTCCGCGGCGGCGAAACAGATAACCGATCGAAGCCGAGGAGGGACGAGGCATGAAACACGTGTTTGGTAAATCGATCCGGGGCGCGGTAGCGATTTTCTTCCTTTGCCTTTTAATGGGGCCGTTACCGGCCTGGGCCGCGGGGCTCCAGGTCGTGGATTCCCATTACAAGCCGGTCGTTCTAGTCAAGGATTCGCCGCTTCCGGGCTGCAACGGCGCGGTCATCGGACAAGACGGGGCCCTGTACATCGTGCACACGGCCACGGGCGCGACCACCCGGGTCGACCTGAAGACCATGAAGGCGAGCACCTTTGTTCAGCCGTATTCAGGCACCTTCATCACCGACGACATCACTGCCGACGACAAGGGCAATCTTTATATTACCGGCACGACGCCCCTGATCGGCGAGGTCTACCGGATCGACAAGAACGGGGTCAAGACGGTCATCGCCAGCGGACTGAAGGCCCCCAACGGAATCCAGTACAACAAGAAGACCGGCCGGCTGTTCATGACCGAGTGTTTTCAGGGCAACCGGGTCTTCGAGGTCGATCCCGCGGGCGCCAAACCGCCCCGGCTCATGATCAAGGAAAACGTCATTCCCGTGCCCGAAGGCTTCGGCTTCGACATGGAGACCAACGACCTGATCGTGCCCGACCTGGGTTCGGGCAAGATATTGAGGATTCACCCGGACACGGCCGAGATAACGACCATTGCCGAAAAGTTCGTCACGCCGGTGGCCTTGAAGGTGGGGCCGGACAACAAGGCCTACATCGTCGAGCTGGGCACGGGTAACGTCTGGCGCATGAGCCTGGACGGGAAGCAGAAGGACAAGCTGGCCCAGATCGCTCCCGGCCTGGACAACCTGGCCATCACGCCGGCCGGCAAGCTTTACGTGACCAGCTACTGGGATGCCACGGTCTTCGAGGTGTCCACCGACGGCAGCGGCAAGTACAAGACGCTTTTCCCCAAGGGGCCGAACCAGCCTCAGGGGGTCGTGGCCATGCAGGGCAAGGTCTATCTGTCCGACGCCATCATGGTCCGGATCGCGGACAAGGGCAAATGGGTCCAGACCAAGCTCAACGCCTGGGCCCATCACGGCATGCCCCTGACCCTGGGGCTGGCCAAGGGGCCGGGCGGGCAGCTTTGCTGGCCGGACGTCATCAACGGGGCCGTGGCCATCGGCAATCCGGCCACGGGCGAGTTCAAACCGGTGGCCGGCGGGCTGAATCAGCCTTTCGGCGTGATCATGGTCGGGGACAAGCTCTATGTCTGCGAATACGGGGCCGGCCAGGTGACCGAAATCAGCCTCAAGGACGGGGCCAAGAAGGCGGTGGCCGATGGTTTGGAAGGCCCGCTGGCCCTGACCATGATCGGTGGTATGCTTTACGTGGCCGAGCCTCGGGCAGGCCGGGTCAGCCGGGTCGATCCGGCCACGGGCAAGAAGGAGGTCTTCGTGGTCGGTCTGGCCGGACGTCCGGGCGCCCTGGCGGATGACGGGTCCGGCAACCTGTTGATCCTCGACGGCGCGGCCGGCCGCCTGCTGCGGGTCAACCCCAGGAACCTGGCCGTATCCATGGTGGCCGTGAACCTGCCCGTAAACTACGCCGTTATCGGCAGTTATCCCCCGATCGAATTCCCCCTGCCCATGGACGTGGATGAAAAGGGCAACATCTATCTGACCACTTCCGGACGAGGCCTGATCCAACTGAAAAAGGCCAAGTAATCCGAATTCGTCCGATCGGGACGGCGGCCTCGCCGTTCCGATCGATTCATCGAGGCATTGTTTCAGAATAACCGCCCTGAAGGAGTCCCCATGAACCAGACCCATTATCCGTTTTGGCCCAAGCGCATGCCCACAACCCTGGTCTATCCCCGGACGCCGCTTTACGATTTCATGGAGACGTCGGCCCGTCGATACCCCGATCATACCGCCGTGGTCTGCTACGGCCGCCGCCTGAATTACGCCGAGCTCGACGAGGCCTGCCTGCGACTGGCCGGGGCCCTGGCCGGATTCGGCGTCGAAAAGGGCGATCGGGTCGCCTTGTACATGCAGAACTGTCCCCATTTCATCATCGGATTCTTCGGGACCATGCGGGCCAACGCCGTGCTCGTCCCGCTCAATCCCATGCTGGTGCCTGAAGAGTTCCGCAAGCTGCTCCGGGACTCGGGCGCGCGGGTCGTCATCACCACCACCGAACTCTATGACCGGGCGGCCGAGGTCTGCCGGGAACTGGGCATCGAAAAGATCATCGTCGGCTCCCATCGGGACTACCTGCCCGAAGCCCCCGAACTGCCCGTGCCGCCCTTCATGCTCGAGGCGCCGGAGCGGATCGAAGGCGCCCCGGCCTGGCTGGATGTCCTGGCCGAAGCCGGACCGCCTCCCGAGGTCCGGGTCGGACCGGACGACCTGTGCCTGCTGCCCTACACCGCCGGTTCGACCGGTATTCCCAAGGGCTGCATGCATACCCACGCCAGCCTGACCTCCAACAGCCTGGGCGCCGCCGTGTTCGTGGGCATGACCGCCGCCAGTGTCCATCTGGCCGCCCTGCCGTTTTTTCACGTCACCGGCATGGTCCATAGCATGGTCGGCCCGGTAGTGGCCGGCGGAACCATCGTTCTGCTGACCCGATGGGACCGGGAGGCCGGACTCCAGGCCATTGAAAAATATCGGTGCACCCACTGGGTCAATATCACGACCATGCTCATCGACGCCCTGGCCGCGCCGGGCATCGAATCCAGGGACCTGGGGTCCCTGCTCCAGGTCGGAGGCGGCGGCGCGCCGCTGCCCGTGGCCGTGGGCGAGCAGTTGCGCGACCTGACCGGACTGACCTACGTCGAAGGCTACGGCCTGACCGAAACCATCTCCCAGACCCATTTCAATCCCCCGGACCGGGCCAGACTCGGCAGCGTAGGCGTGCCCCACTTCGGAACCGACTCCCGCGTGATCGACCCGTCCACAGGCGTGGAGGTCCCCCCGGGCCAGGACGGCGAGATCGTGGTTCACGGGCCCCAGGTCCTCAAGGGCTACTGGAACAAGCCCGACGAAACCCGGGAGGCCTTCATCGAACTGGAAGGCAAGACCTTCTTTCGCACCGGCGACATCGGACGAATGGACGAAGAAGGGTATTTCTACATCGTCGATCGGGTCAAGCGCATGATCAACGCGGCCGGTTTCAAGGTCTGGCCCACCGAGGTCGAGGCCGTGCTTTACCATCATCCGGCCGTGCTCGAGGCCTGCGTCGTCGGCGTGCCGGACCCGGAACGGGTCGAGAACGTCAAGGCCTTCATCGTGACCAAACCGGAACATCGCGACCGGGTCTCGGCCGATGAGATCATCGCCTGGTCCCGGGAGCGAATGTCGGCCTACAAATACCCCCGCCTGGTCGAGTTCGTCGAGGAACTGCCCAAAAGTGGCGCCGGCAAGGTCCTGTGGCGGGTGCTTCAGGAACAGGAGCGGGAGCGGGTCGCGAAGGGCTGAGGCCCGGGAAATGCTGGATTCGGTCAGTGGACACATCGAGGTGAGGAAATGAGCGGAGCGACGGTGAATACGGTCATGGGAGCCGTTGAGGCAAAGGACCTGGGGCGGACCCTGATGCACGAGCACATCGTTTTCGGCTATCCCGGCTGGTACGGCGATCTGAGCGTGGCGCCGTACGATCGGGAGGCCGCGCTGGAAGCCGGTCTGGAACTCATGGATCGGGTCAAGGAATACGGAGTGAATGCCCTGGTGGATGCCACGCCCAACGACTGCGGCCGGGACGTGGAACTGCTCCGGGAAATATCCGAACGGACCGGTGTTCACATCATCTGTTCCACCGGGTACTACCACGAGGGCGAGGGGGCGCCGGTCTATTTCAAGATTCGCAACAAGGTCGGCGATGCCGTAGCCGAGATACACGAGCTGTTCGTCAAGGAGATCACCGAGGGGATCGGCGGCACCGGGATCAAGGCCGGGGTGATCAAGGTCGCTTCGGGCAAGAATGTCATCACCGACTACGACAAGCTGTTTTTCAAGGCCGCCGCCCGGGCCCAGCAGGACACGGGCGTGCCCATCATCACCCATACCCAGGCCGGGACCATGGGGCCGGAGCAGGCCCGGCTGCTGATTTCCGAGGGGGCCGATCCCGGGCGGATCATGATCGGCCACATGAGCGACAGCACGGACATCCGCTACCACGTCCGGGTCCTTAACGAAGGGGTCTTCGTGGGCATCGATCGCCTGGGGCTCCAGTACATCGTCGGATGCCCGTGGGACGTCGAACGATACGCGGTCATCATCGGCCTTGTGGGCATCGGATACGCGGACCGGCTGATGTTCTCCCACGACTGGGTCGCCTACTGGATGGGCCGCGAGACGCCCATGTCGGAAGCGGCCGTGCCTCTGCTCGGCAACTGGTACCCGACCCATCTCTTCAAAAACGTCATCCCGGCCCTCAAGAAGGGGGGCGTGTCCGAGGCCCAGATCAAGACCATGATCGAGGGCAATCCCCGGCGGCTGTTCGAGGGCGGCCCGGCCTGACCGGCCGGGTCTCCGGATTCAAGGCGCAAATTTCCTTGACAATATACCGCCGGCCGATATAATTGACCCACGAGGATATGAGTATGCACGTCGTCACGCCCAATTATTATTACTTTTATTTTTTTAGGAGGACGTCCGGGCTTTAGTGTGTGACGACGCCCACGACCAGGAATCAAGCGGAGCACACACTCCGCTTTTTTATTGGGCCGAAACCAGCCCTAACGGATGTCTTTTCGGAGGAAACGGGTCATGACCCATCCCGCCCCCTTGGCGCCCTTGTCCGAATCCGATCCCGAACTGGCGCGCCTGAGTATCAACGACCGGCTCAGCCTGATCAGCCTGATCGACGAAGGAATTCGTCTGGGCTCTTCCGACTCCCCCAAGGTGGCCGACCTGTTCGGCAACCTCTGGCAACTGGTCGGGGCCACGGTTTCGGGCAGCAAAATCGATCGTCTGGCGCCCGAACTCACCCCGAAAGGCTTTCGGGTCTTCGAGATCAACGCCGATTCCGGAGAAAACCTGGGCCGGCTGAACATGATTTATCTCAAAAAGCCCATCCCCTGCTATTACCTGGTCTTTGTCGAGGTCGCGCCGCCCTTCCGGCGCAAGGGCCTGGGGAATCGAATCCTGGAGTACTTCCGGGGCTTTTTGAAGGAAAAATCCGCGGTGGGCATCCTGGACAACATCATTCCCGAGGACGATCCGACGTATGACATTTACGCCAAACAGGCCTGGGAACCCATCGAGGACGTCATCGGGGAAGGCTTGACCGATCCGGAAGACAACTACATGGTCTTCATCCCGCCCTGCCTGCGAGGGAAGGACATTCGCGGACCCCTGGTCAAGCTGATCCATCACTTGAAAAGGAAGCGCGCCGTCATCGATATGCGGGACAACGAGGTCATGGTCGGCCGGACCATCGCCGAGTTCCGGGAGGTGTTTGGCGCCCTTCGGGCCTATTTCGGACCGGAGATCGACCGGGGCGAAACCTCGCGGCTCATGTGCTTCATGTTCACCCGCTTCGTGACCAAGCTGATCGCTTTTCGCCGCCGGATCGGCGAACTGATCGGGTACACCGGCGGCGACTCCCTGGAGCAGATCATTCTGCCCGGGGAAATCGCGGTCCTGCCCGTCCAGTCCTACGCGCCCCGGGAACTGGACAGCAGGCCGCTGTCCTGGTTCGGTGAAGAGGACCTGTGGGTCAGGCTGCCCGAGGACCTCAAACAGCGGCCGGCCCGCTTCATCGAATCGTTGCCCGACTATCAACGCCCCAGCCTGATCAACTGGCGGCGGGACCGGGGGGGCGAACCGGGCCGGACCATGACCCTCGGCGATCTGATGGACCTGGGCTTCGATCCGACACGGCTCAAGGAAATCGCGGTCGATGGCCGGGACTACATTTTCGAACGCATCCAGGTCCGCCAGGTCGAGGAACTGAGGAGAAAAAAGGAGATTCTGGAGCGGCTGGCTTCGGAAATGCCCGGGGCTCGGGTCAAGAACGCCCGGCTCGGGGCCAACCAGGTTCGGCTGGTCATACTCGACAGCGGAAACGCGTACGTCCTGCGCCGCAAGGTGGAAGGCATCCACTGGGAGGAGGCGGTCGAACAGCTCCAGACCACGGAGGAGTTGAAAAAGGTCAATGCTTCGACCCGGATCGACCGGCTGATCCTGGCCACCGTCCGTAAGGTCAACCAGACCGTTGCCCGTAAGCTGGACCTGGACGAAAAAATGGTCCAGGACCAGATGACCTGCTTCGTTTCCTGGGACCTGGCCGGCAACCGGCCCCGGCTGCTTATCGACTACGCCGGCACTTCCCTCGATGCGGTATGGATGGCCTGATCCCGGGCGCACGATATTCGTAGCCCGGCGGCTCCTGGCAAAGACGATGATGGTCCTTCCGTCTTTGCGAGGGGCCGCCGGCGACCAGGCAATCAATCTATTGGATTCTATATAATTTCCGTCCCCCGGCCTGGATACCGAGTGAGAAATCCGGGCTTCTATCTAGAATGTCAGCATGACCCAGTCGCTTTTGAGCATCTCGGTCAGCGGCTGTCCCATGTATTTGACTTCTATCCCAAGAGCGGCCAGATCGTCGGATACGCCGTACATGTCCGAGCAGGCCTTGCAGGCCTGCAGTTCGACCCCCGCCTGCGACACCGCGCCGATCTGTTCCCGCAGATTCGGATCGTCACTGAGCAGTTTGGCCGACGGTCCCCAGACCACCAGACGCACCTGTTCCCACCAGCCCCGCAGTTTGGCGTTCCGGGTATACATGAAGACCAGTTTTTCGGCGACATCCGGGTCCCCCGAACTCCAGATCACGCACAACTTTCCCGTGGCTTCAGTTTTTTCGGTCATTTTACCCTCCTTGTAGGCTGCGCCTTCGGGCCGAATGTCGGCCCGGGGCGATGTTCCCTCTTGATATCCATACACCACAACCCGGTTTTTTGCCCGCCGGGTCCAGACCGGTCGTCTTGACACCACCGGGCGGTCGACCTATAGTTACAAAAGGAATGCCGCGAATCAGGCCTTGCCGCAAGAACTCAGATGACCCGGTCCGAGGCGAACGCGTGAATCGTCCTGCTTTCCGTCGTTCGTATCGGGCAGGCAGCCCCAGGCCATGACGCCAATACCTTCCGAGGAGACACCATGACCATTGATTCCCTTCAGTTCAAGGACCTCGATCCGGGAGAACGGCTGCTCATGGGGCCGGGCCCCAGCAACGTACCGGCCCGGGTGCTCCAGGCCATGGCCGCCCCCTGCATCGGTCACCTGGACGCCCGGTTTCTGACTTACATGGACGAGACCCAGAAGCTGCTGCGGTTTCTATTCCAGACGGAAAATGCCCTGACGATCCCGGTTTCCGGAACCGGCAGCGCCGGCATGGAGACCTGTTTCGTCAATCTGGTCGAGCCCGGAGATGAGGTGGTCGTCTGCGTCAACGGCGTTTTCGGTACGCGGATGTCGGATATCGTCGGCCGTCTGGGCGGCAAGCTGACCCGGGTGGACGCGGAATGGGGGCGGGCCGTGGACCCGGAGGCCGTGCGCAGGGCCGTCCGGAACGGGCGGCCCAAGGTTCTGGCCGTGGTTCATGCCGAGACCTCCACCGGCGTCAGACAGCCCCTCGATGATCTGGCGGCCATTGCCCGGGAGTGCGGCGCGCTGTTCATGGTGGACACGGTCACCTCCCTGGGCGGCATCGAAGTTGCCCTGGACCGGATCGGGGTGGACGCGGCGTACAGCGGCACCCAGAAATGTATTTCCTGCCCGCCCGGACTCGCCCCGGTCTCCTTCAGTTCGGCGGCCGTCCAGGCCATGGAAAAACGGAAGACGCCCGTGGTCAGTTGGTACCTGGACATGACCATGGTTCGGAGTTACTGGGGCGAGGAGAGAAAGTATCATCACACCGCGCCGATCAACATGACCTACGGCCTGCGCGAGGCCCTGCGCCTGATCGCCGAGGAGGGGCTCGATGCCCGTTTCGAACGGCATCGCCTCAACCATCGGGCCCTGGTGGCCGGCCTGGAGGCCATGGGGCTGGCCATGCTGGCGCCCGAAGCCGAGCGCCTGCCCATGCTCAACGCGGTCCGCGTTCCCGAAGGGGCCGACGATCTGAAGGTGCGCCAGTCGCTGATGCGGAACTGGAACATCGAGATCGGCGGCGGTCTGGGCGCTCTGGCCGGAAAAATCTGGCGCGTAGGGCTCATGGGCCATACCTCCCGCCGGCAGTCCGTATATCTTTTCCTGTCCGCCCTCGAGACCGTGCTCAAGGCCCAGGGCCTTTCGTTAAGGCCCGACGCCCTGGACGCGGCGGCGGCGGTTTACGGTTCGACTTGATCGCCGCCGAAATATCGGCCCGCCTGGCCCGGATTGTCGGACCGGAAAACATTTCGGCCGGCCGATTCGAACGGCGCGTGTATTCCTATGACGCCTCCCTGGTCGAAGGCCTGCCTGACGCGGTGGTCTTTCCCGGCGACGTGGAGCAGACGTCGGCCGTGGTCCGGGAGATCACCCGGGCCGGACTTCCCATCGTGCCTCGGGGATTCGGGACCAACCTGTCCGGGGGCAGCATCGCCCTGCGCGGCGGGGTGATCGTCAGCCTCGCCCGACTGAACCGAATACTGGGTCTTGAACCCCTTAACCGGCGGGCCGTGGTCCAGCCCGCGGTGACTAACCTCGAACTTCAGCAGGCCTTGTCATCTCTGGGTTTTTTCTATGCACCCGACCCGGCCAGCCAGAAAGTGGCCACCCTGGGCGGGAACGCCTCCGAGAACTCCGGCGGCCCCCGATGTCTGAAATACGGCGTCACCACCAATCACATTCTCGAACTCGAAGTCGTCATGCCGGACGGCGAGCTGGTCCGGCTGGGCGGGCCCAACGGGGACGCGGCCGGGTACGATCTCCGAGGGGTTATGATCGGCAGCGAAGGGACCTTCGGCCTGATAACGGAACTGACCCTTCGCATCCTGCCCCAACCGGAGTCCGTCCTGACCATGCTGGCTGTGTACGACGATCTGCCGGCCGCCGCGGTCACGGTTTCGGAAATCATCGCCGCCGGCATCGTCCCGGCTGCTTTGGAAATGATGGACCGGCCGGTCATGCGGGCCGTCGAGGATAGCTTTCCTTGCGGCTACCCCCTCGACGCCGCAGCCGTGCTGATCATCGAAGTCGAGGGCCT
Source organism: Pseudomonadota bacterium (assembly GCA_018830135.1). GTDB lineage: Bacteria > Desulfobacterota > Desulfarculia > Adiutricales > JAGVGV01 > JAHJTB01. The sequence goes on from JAHJTB010000479.1 coordinate 15,405, forward strand.
GGCCGCCGGGCTGGCGTCCCAGGCCGAGCGGATCGAGCGGATATGTCTGGCCCGGGGCTGCCGGGAGGTTCGTGAAGCCAAGACCCGGGAGGAGAGGGACCGTTTGTGGGCCGGCCGCCGGGGGGCTTTGGGGGCCGTGGCCCGGCTGGCCCCGCGATACCTGGTCGCCGATTGTACGGTGCCCAGAACCCGGCTCCCCGAGGCCCTGGAAAGCGTCCGCTCGGTAGCCGAACGGTACGGGCTGGCCTACGGCAACGTCTTCCACGCCGGCGACGGCAACCTGCACCCCCTCCTGCTTTTCGACCCCACCGGGCCGGACGCCATCGAACAGGTCCACCGGGCCGGATTCGAAATCATGCGGGCCTGCGTGGACCTGGGGGGGACTATTACCGGGGAGCACGGTATCGGAGCGGAAAAAAAGGAGGCCATGCGGCTGGTTTTTTCCGAAGCGGACCTGGCCGTCATGCAGGGTCTGAAGCAGTCCTTCGATCCCGAGGGCCTGCTCAATCCGGGCAAGATGTTTCCAGCCGAATCGATCGACCCCGACTCGAACCTGCCACCCGGACCGTGGCCGGACCCGGACGGGGAATTGAGGCCCGAGGACGAAGGCCAGGCGGCCGAAATGGTCCGCTGGGCCGCGGGCCGGAGCCGCGCGCTTCGACCCATCGGACTGGGGCGGCGGCGCGAGTTCGGCAACCAGGCCTCACGGCCCCTGGTCGATCTGCACAGCACCGGTCTGCCGGAGGCGATAGACCACGATCCGGCCAATCAGCTGGTTACGGTCGGGGCGGGGACGTCCCTGCGACGTCTACAGGCGGTCCTGTCCCAAGGCGGCCAGTGGCTGCCGCTACGTCCGCCCCGGACCGATGGCTGGACCATCGGCGGTCTGGTCGCCTTGAACGCCTGCGGACCGGATCGGCTGGCTTATGGCGCCCCCCGCGACCTGCTCCTGGGGCTGCGCTTCGTTTCCGGCCGGGGCTGTCCGATCCAGGCCGGCGGCCGGGTGGTCAAAAACGTGGCCGGGTACGACATGACCCGTCTCATGGCCGGTTCGGCGGGTACACTGGGCTTTCTGACGAAGCTGAACTTCAAGGTGGCCCCACTGCCCCAGTCCGGACTGATTCTCGAAGCCGCGGGCCTATTGGACCCATGTGCCCGGGCCGCGGAAGCGCTTCTGACCTCACCGTTGGAACCGATCTGGGCGGTCGCCGTTCCGGCGCCTGACGCCGCCGCTCTTTCAGGCCCATGGATTCTGAACATCGGTTTCGAGGGCCTGGAGGAGCCGGTGCGCGATGCGGCGGGGCGGGGCCGGGAACTGCTGGCCCGGGCCGGTCTGGAGGCGACCCCGGCCCGGGCCTTTGAACGGGACACGGCGATCTGGGACGCCCTGTTCGGCCCGCTCGACCAGGCGCCTTGCCTGCTCAGGCTCGACCTGCCGCCGGACCGGATCGCGGACTGTCTGGCCATGGCCGGGCCGTTGATCGCGACGTCTCGCGTGGTGCTGGACCTGGGACTCGGCCGGCTGTCGGCCGGGATGGAAGACCTGTCCAACGAGGCATGGGCCAGGCTGTGCGCCCTGGCGGCCGAACACGGGGGACGGGCCTTTCTGGAAAAGGCCCCCCCGGAATTCAAGCGGGAAAACGACGTCTTCGGCCCAGCCCGGCCGGAATGGCGGATCGGCCACCGGATCAAGGCCCTCCTGGACCCCGGATCGATATTCGCTCCCGGGTGCCTGCCGGGCGGGAAGTAAGGGCGCGCCGTGGACCGCTTTGCTCAAATCGACCAATGCAACCGTTGCGGATTCTGCCAGGAAAAATGCCCCATCTTCCGGGTTACGGGCCACGAGGCCGGGGTGGCCCGGGGAAGACTGGCCCTTTTGTCCGCCCTCCGGGACGGGTCCCTGGACTGGTCGGACGGAATCGAGGAGCCGCTTTTCGCTTGCCTGCTTTGCGGGGCCTGCACCGCCAACTGCTTTCCGGCCGTGCCCACGGCCGATATGATCCTGGAAGCCCGTCGGGAATACCTGGAGCGGTCCGGCCGCAAGCCGCTGCACCGGCTCCTGTTTGACCACCTGCTCCCGTATCCCGGCCGCCTGCGCCTGGCCGCCCGAGGGGCCGCCGTCCTCCCGGACAGGGACGTGTCCCGGGTCGCCCGGGCCCTGGGCCTGCTGCGCTTCCTGGGCCGTGATTTTCCGAAGGCCCTGGACATCGTCGGCCGGGTTCCGGCCCGTCCCCTGCGCGATGGAAGCGCCCCGCGGACCTTTGCCGGTCAGGATCGAACCGGGCCGGCCATCGGGTACTTCGTCGGATGCGGCATGGACCTCGTCCGTCCCGAAGCCGCCCGGGAGACCCTGGCCCTTCTGGGCCGGCTGGGCCGCTCGGTCGAACTCCTGCCCAACGGCTGCTGCGGCCTGCCCGCCGAAACCTACGGCGACCGCCGGGCCGCCCGGAAGCTGGCCGAAAGGAACCTCCGGCTCCTGGCCGGCCGGTCCCTGGACCTGATCGTGACGGACTGTTCGAGTTGCGCCGCTTTTCTGAAAAAATATCCCCGGCTATTTGAAGCGGACGACCCGTGGCAGGAGACCGCGGCCGTTGTCTCCAGCCGGGTCCGCGACCTTCTGGAGGTCCTGAGCCGGATCGGACCGGGTGACGAACCCCAGGGGGAAAAATGGATCGTCACCTATCACGACCCCTGCCACGCCTCGCGCGGGCAAGGCCTGACCAAGCCGCCGCGCGATTTTCTCGCTTCCCTGCCGGGCGTGGAGTACCGGGAAATGGAAGAGGCCGACTGGTGTTGCGGCGGGGCGGGATCATACGCTCTGGCCCACTACGACCTGGCCCGACGCGTGCTGGAACGCAAGATCGACCATATCGAAAAGACCGGCGCCCAGGTTGTGGCCAGCTCCTGCCCGGCCTGCCTCGTCCACCTCGATTACGGATGCCGGATGCGCGGCCTCCCGGTTCGGGCGGTCCATATCTCCCGGATCGCCAATCGAGGCAGGTCGTCGGAGTGAACGACAACGCCTTGACCTTAAGGAGAAAAGTATAAACATTCCTGGAAAACATCTTCAGCGATCAGTAGGCCCAAACCGCCGTCTGTTTGCCGATTGACCCAATGTGCGGACGATTCAGCCTGTTTTCACCCCTTGACATCATGGCCGACCGGTTCGGGCTCGATGCGGCCATGGTTCCCGACCCCCGACACAACCTGGCGCCGACCCGGCTGATACCCGTCGTCCGACTCGGTCCGGAAACGGGACGCCCCGAGATCGCCCGCCTCAGATGGGGCTTGATCCCGCCCTGGGCCAGGGACGACTCCGGTGCGTCGCGCCTGATCAACGCCCGCTCGGAAACGGCCGCCGAAAAGCCCGTCTTTCGGCAGGCCTTTCGAAAACGAAGATGCCTGGTTCCGGCCGACGGGTTTTTTGAATGGCGGCGTTCCGGTATAGAGGGGATCCCCTGGTTCTTTCGCCTCAAGGACCGGCGCCTGATGGCCATGGCCGGTCTGTGGGAACGCTGGCAAAGCCCGGACGGGCCGATCGTCGATTCCTGCGCCCTGTTGACCACAGGGGCCAACGAACTGGTTCGGCGGGTCCACCACCGGATGCCGGTCATCATTCCGGACCCGGACTACGAAGCGTGGCTCGACCCGGACCAGGCAGACCCGGAAACCTTGAACCGGATGATGAAACCCTACCCGGCCGGCCTGATGGCCGGGCATCCGGTGGGGACCTGGGCCAACGACCCGAACCATGACGGGCCCCTGTGCATCGAACCGGCCGAGGACGGACAGTTGTCTTTGTGGTGATCGGGTCAGTACGGCAGGGAAGCTTCCCGTGTTGCTTTTTTCGCCGGCCACCTGTTTACTTTTCGAAGCAGCGACAAGCCGGCCTGGCCCAGGCCGCCAAGAGGAGCAGGGCTTCATGCTGACAGTCTCGGAAAAACTGGAAGCGCTGGCCACTTTGGGCGTGGAACTCAACCGGGTGGCCGACCTGGATATTCTCATGGAGCGGATTCTGTCCGAGGCCCGTCATTTCGTCAACGCCGACGCGGGCTCGATCTACATACGGGACCGAGATCGACTGAATTTCAGTTACACCCAGAACGCCACCCTTCAGAAAAGGCTGCCGCTTGGGGAAAAACTGATCTTTTCCACCTTTACCGTACCGATCAACGAAGACAGCATCTCCGGCCACGCGGCCTACACGGCCCGGGCCACGAACATAGCCGACGTCTATCACCTGGACGAGTCCGTGCCCTACAGCTTCGGACGGGGTTTCGACCAGGCCTCCGGCTATCGGACCCAGTCCATGCTGACCCTGCCCCTGGTCACAAACCGGGGGGACGTGATCGGCGTGCTCCAGATCATCAACGCCCAGAACGAGAACTGTGATATCGTCCCCTTTGCCGAAGAGGACGAGAAGATGATGCGGCATTTCGCCAGCACGGCCACGGTCGCCCTGGAGCGGGCCCGCATGACCCGGGCCATGATCCTGCGGACCATTCGCATGGCCGAAATGCGGGACCCCAAGGAGACGGGCGCCCACGCCAACCGGGTCGGGTCTTACGCCGTGGAAATCTACGAGCACTGGGCCAGGAAGCAGGGCATGGGGGACAAGGACATCGACGCCAAGCGCGACGTCTTTCGCATGGCCGCCATGCTGCACGACGTGGGCAAAGTGGCTATTTCCGATACGATCCTGAAAAAACCGGGCCGTTTCACCCCGGAAGAATACGAGGTCATGAAGCAGCATTCCATGTTCGGGGCCCGATTGTTTCTGGACCGCCAGTCCGAGTTCGACGACGCGGCCCAGAATGTGGCCCTCAATCATCACGAACGCTGGGACGGGAAAGGGTATCCGGGCCATATCGACGTGGCTACGGGAGAACCCCTGGCCGAACGGGCCGATGAAAACGGCTGTCCGCTGGGCAAGGCCGGCGAGGAGATTCCGGTGTTCGGCCGGATCGTGGCCATTGCCGACGTTTTTGACGCCTTGTGCTCCCGCCGGGTTTACAAGCCGGCCTGGGAGGAAAGCGAGGCCCTCAGCGTCATGGAGGAAGGGCGGGGCAGCCAGTTCGATCCCGACCTGATCGACGTTTTTTTTTCCATCCTGGACCTGATTCGTTCCATTCGGGACCGTTATCCCGATCTGCCGGACCCGGAAAAGTGATATGATCGAGCCGGCGGTCCGGACGGCCCGCCGGCGGCAACGCGCCCGTCAAAGAACATCGCGTTCAGAGGTTGAGGACATGACAGGCATACGCTCCAGAAGAGCCTTGCGGCCGACCCCATCCTTGATCCTTATCGCCTGGGCCCTGTTGCTTCTGGCCTGGCCGGACGCGGCCTGGGCGGTCAAAAACCTGACCGTCGCCAAGTCCGGCGGCGGCTCTGGTACGGTCACCACCGCTCCGGCCGGGATCGACTGCGGCTCCACCTGTTCGGCCGCTTTCGCCGACGGGACCCGGGTCACCCTGACGGCCGCTCCAGCGGCCCCGTCCGGTTTCGACGGCTGGCTGGGGGCGCCCTGCCGGGGCAACGGCCCCTGCACCCTGGACATGCTCGACGACTATAGCGCCATCGCCGCGTTCAATCCGGACAGTGACGCTGACAACAGCAGCGATACCGTGGAAAACGCCGGGCCGTACGGCGGGGACGGAAACCAGAACGGCGTGCGCGACTCGACCGAAGCCAATGTCGCCACCTTGAAATCCATCGAATACGTTTATACCACTCTGGTTTCCGAAACCGGGACCCAACTCGCCCAGGTCAATGCCCAGGAAAATCCGTCGCCGGCCGACAATCCCAAGGACCCGTACTTCCCGTACGGGTTCTTCGGCTTCTCCGTCCAGGGCCTGAACGCCGGGGACTCGACTGTCGTGACCATGATCCTGCACTATCCCCTGGCCATCACCACGTACTTCAAATACGGACCGACCCCGGACAACCCCGTCCCCCACTGGTACGAGTTCGTCCACGACGGCCGAACCGGTGCCCGCATCCGGCTGTTTACCGACGCCACGGTCATCTATCTCTATCTCATGGATGGAGAACGAGGGGACGACGACCTGGCCGCCAACGGGACCATCACCGACGTGGGCGCTCCGGGCGCCCGGGCCGAGGATACGGCCAGACTCAAGGACGGCTCGGGCGGGGGCGGCGGCGGCGGGTGTTTCATCAACAGCGTCCCCGCGCCCTGAGCGCGATTCCCGACCGAAGGACCGGGCCCTTCGGTCGGGAAGCCCGATGCTTGCGGTCTTTCCTGTTGACATGAAGCTATAACGTAGCTATTATGTATATATCTCAGCCATGCGAAATACCACCGCCCCGTACCGGCGGTACCCGGTGGTGTCGGAAGGGATCATGAGCGACCCCGACTTTAGTGGTTATTGCACTTCCCTGTTCAAACGTCCTCTCGGTCCGCCCGCCGCCCGCATTTTTAAAAAAACAGGCCCAGACAAGGAGACCGGCTATGGACTATGTCGATAAGCTTAGGGAGATCGTCGGCCCGGACAACCTGACGGCCAGCGAGATCGACTGCTTGAGTTGTTCCCGGGACATGTCCGTTCACGTGGGCGTGCCGGACGTGATCGTCTTTCCGGAGAACGAGGATCAGGTGGCCGCGATCGTCAAACTGGCCGCGGAGTACAAGGTGCCGGTGATTCCCCGGGGCAGCGGGACCAGCGTGACCGGGGCGGCCCTTTCGCCCTACGGCGGGATTCTCGTGGACCTGGTCCGCATGAACCAGGTCCTGGAAATCAATGTCAACGACCGTTACGTCCGGGTCCAGCCGGGCGTGGTCTGCAACGCCCTCAACACCCGACTGGCCCCCCGTCATTTCTTCCCGCCCGACCCGGGCTCCGCGCCCATCGCCAGCATCGGGGGCATGATTTCGACCAATGCCAGCGGCGTCCGGGCCGTCAAGTATGGTACGACCAAGGACTACGTCATGGGTCTGAGGGTCGTGCTGGCCGACGGCTCGATCATCCATACCGGGACCATCGCCCCCAAGCATTCCACCGGCATCGACTTGACGCATCTCTTCGCCTCTTCCGAAGGCACCCTGGGCATCATAGTCGAGGCTTGGCTCAAGATTCTTCCCACGCCGGAGGCCTGGAGATTTGCCCAGATCAACTTCCCATCCCTGGAAGACGCCGGTCTGGCCGTGGAAGAGATGATGACCTCCGGAATTCCTATCTGTACCTGTGAAATCCTGGACCGGGTGTCCATCGACATCATGGCCGGCAAGCTGGCCCTGGACGTGCCCCCGGAGGTCCAGTGCCAGATACTGCTGGAGATCGACGGGAGCCGGTCCGAGGTCGAGGCCCATTCCAGGCGGATCGATGAGGTCCGCGCCGGGCATCGGGCCATCGAAATCCACTGGACCACCAATCCCGAGGAGCGGGCGGCCCTGTCCCGGGTCCGCCAGGGCCTGGTGCCGGCCATGAGCCGCATCAAGCCCTTTCATCGCCTGGTGCCGCTGGTCGAGGACTTCGGCGTGCCCATGTCGGCCGTTCCGGCCACCATCCGGGGCATCCAGGAGATCGGCGAACGGCACGGTTATCCCATCGCCACCTTCGGGCATATCGGAGACGGCAACCTGCACGCCACCTTCATCATGGACGTGACCAATCCGGACGAATGGGCCAAGGTCAAGGGGATCGCCCTCGAGTTCATCGACCTGACCCTGGCCCACCAGGGCACGCTTTCGGCCGAGCACGGCCTGGGCATGGCCAAGAGCCCCTATATCGGCCGGGAACTGGGCGAGGCCGCCGAGGTCATGAAAAAGATCAAAAAGGCCCTCGATCCGGACAACATCCTCAATCCGGGCAAGTCCGTCTTCGAAGGGGCCATCAACGACATCCTGGACCGGTCGGCCTTCGACGCCCTGGTCGAGGACCCCGCCCGGCTCAAGTCCTTCGGCCCGGAGGTGGACCAGGAGATTCTGGCCTGTATCCAGTGCGGCTTCTGCCGGGCCGGCTGCCCCACCTTTGCCCGGACCCGGCTCGAGTCCATGAACGCGAGGGGCCGGGTGACCCTGGCCTACAACATGCTTGTCGACCGGGTCGAGCCATCCGAAGACCTGGCCAAACGCCTCTACCAGTGCATGATCTGCCTCAACTGCAAATACACCTGTCCGGCGGGCGTGGACCTGTCGGCGATCATCCACGCGGCCCGGGAACGCCTGGTCCGGGAGGGCCATCTTCCGGAAATCCATCGCAAGCTGATCGAAAGCATCGTCGAACACGGCAATCCCTTCACCGAACCGGCGGACCGGCGGGCCGACGTGTATCCCACGAGTTTCAAAAAAAAGGACCGGGCCGAAACCCTGCTGTTCATCGGCTGCGTATCCTCGTACCAGGACCTCAAGGTCGTTCCGGCGGTCATCCGGCTGGCCGAAGCCGCGGGCGAGGACTTCACGGTCCTGGGCGAGGACGAGGTCTGCTGCGGCTACTATTCCTATCTTGTGGGGGACACGCCGGCCTTCAAGGGATTCATGAACGAGGCCATTTCGAGAATTGAGCGTATCGGGGCCAAACGCCTGGTGGCCACCTGCGCCGGCTGCTACAAGACCTTCCGGGACCTCTACCCCAAATACGGCGGCGGTTTCGGTGAGACCCGACTGCTGCATACCGTCGAATACCTCGACGAATTGATCGCCGGGGGCCGTTTTGAATTCAAGCCCGGCGGCGAGCCCCTCAAGGCGGCCTGGCACGACCCCTGCGACATCGGCCGCCACATGCAGATTTTCGATCCGCCCCGGCGAGTGATTCAGGCCCTGCCCGGCCTGGAGCTGGTCGAGTTTCCCATGAACCGCAACCTGGCCAAGTGCTGCGGCGGCGGCGGCGGGGTCAAGGCCTTTGACAACACCATGGCCGGAGACATCGGGTACGACCGGGTTCTCCAGGCCGTCGGCGTCGGAGCGGACCTGATCGTGTCTGCCTGTCCTTCCTGCAAAAACAGCTTGAACCAGGGCGCCGCCCGGGCTCGCAAGGAGAAGAAGGGCCGGGTCAAGGTGATGGACCTGACCGAACTGGTCGCCTCGCGGCTGGCCTGACCCGGACCACGAACCACCCTGACCGGACCGAGAAGGAATAGACGATGACCGAAGCGGACAAGACCAAGCGGAAACCCATCGAAGCCACCAAAACCTGCCGACGGCTCATGGCCGATCATTTCCGGGAGCTGGACGAGGCGGCCCGGTCCGGGGCGCCCAAGATCGCCTGGTGCACCAGCGTCGGACCGGCCGAACTGCTGCGGGCCATGGGCTTCCTGGTCTACTTCCCTGAAAACCACGGGGCCATGCTCGGCTCGACCCGCATGGCCGCGGACCTCATCCCGGCGGCCAACGCCATCGGTTATTCCCCGGACATCTGTTCCTACCTGACCTCGGATATCGGCTCCTACCTGCGGGGGGAGACGCCGCTCAAGACGGCTTACGGCATGGACCTGCCCCGGCCCGACGTGCTGGTATACAACACCAACCAGTGCCGGGACGTCCAGGACTGGTTCGCCTGGTACGCCCGGGAGTTCCAGGCCCCTCTGGTCGGCATCCACACCCAGCGCGGCGTGGGCCCGGTGATGAAGAGCCACGTCGAGGACCAGGCCGCCCAGATACGGGCCTTGATCCCGACCCTCGAGGAGGTCTCGGGCCGGAAGTTCGACCTCGACCGGCTCAAGGAGACCGTGGCCGAGTCCCTGGCCGTGACCCGGCTTTGGAGAGCCGTACTCGAGTGCGGGGCGGCCCGACCCTCGCCCCTGACATTCTTCGACGCCTGCATCCTCATGGGGCCCGCCGTGGTCGCTCGGGGCACGCGAGAGGCCACGGTCTACTATGAACAGCTTCTCGCCGAGCTGCGGGAAAAGATCGGGAACCGGGAAGCGGCGGTGGAAGGCGAGCGGTTCCGCCTCTACTGGGAAGGCATGCCGGTCTGGGGGCGGCTGCGCGCCCTGTCCGATCTTTTCCTTGGACTGAAAAGCGGGGTCGTGGCCTCGACCTACTGCAACTCCTGGATTTTCGACGCCCTCGACCCGGACCAGCCCTTCGAGGGCATGGCCCGGGCCTATATCGAACTGTTCATCGTGCGCAACGACGACTTCAAAGAGGACTACATCGCCCGGATGCACGATTTGTACAAACTGGACGGGATCATCTACCACGACGCCAAGACCTGTCCCAACAATACCAACAGCCGCTACGGCATGCCGCAACGGCTGGAAGAACGGTTGGGGCTGCCGTCCCTGACCATCAACGGCGACCTTAACGATCTGCGTTGCTACTCCGAAGAGCAGAGTGTGACCAACATCGAGGCCTTTGTCGAACAGTTGGCCGATGATCGGGTCTGACGGCCGGGAGAAGCGATTGAGCGGCGATTCGACATGCTACGCCGGTGTGGACATCGGGGCCCGGGCGGCCAAGGTGGTCCTGATCGACGCCGAGGGAGGCCTGCTGGCCCGGGCCCTGGCCGGTTCCGGGACCGACTACCAGGCCGTGGCCGAACGGCTGCTGTCCGACTGCCTCGACCAGGCCGGCCTGGCGCGGGACCGGATCGCCGGTTGCGTGGCCACGGGATACGGCCGCCGCAACGTCCCGTTTGCCAACGGGGCGCGCACGGAAATCAGCTGCCATGCGGCGGGTTGTTTTTTTCATTTTCAGCGGGCCATGACCGTCATCGACATCGGCGGGCAGGACAACAAGATCATCAAGGTCGATGGGCATGGCCGGCGGACCGGTTTCAAGATGAATCGCAAGTGCGCCGCGGGCACCGGCGCCTTTCTGGAGGAAATGGCCATGCGTCTGGACCTGCCCCTTTCGGACATGAACGGGCTGGCCGGGCGGTCCGGGGCCGTGGTGGAGCTGGGCAGTTACTGCACGGTTTTCACGGCCACGGAAATACTGGAAAAGATACGGGCCGGCCATCAGGTGCCGGACATCGTCCGGGGGATTTTCGTCAGTATCGCAAAGCGGGTCCTGGAAATGGACTCCATTGCCGACACGCCGGTCATGTCCGGCGGCGTGGCCGCCCACAACCCGGTCCTGGTCGAGATCATGTCCGGCATGATCGGCCGGGAGGTGCTGACGCCGCCCGAGCCGCAACTGATGGGGGCCTGGGGCGCGGCCCTGGCCGCCCGGGACAACCGCCGCGCCGGCGATCATAATCGGGTCTGATTCGGTCGGGCCGCGTCCGACGGACCGGTCCGCCTTTTAAAAAGAGGGAGGAGGAAGGCATGAGTCGGTGGCTTAACGCAGGTGAGGTAGTCCGGGTCAACGCCGCGCTTGTTCCGGACAAGATCGGGGCCAAGGACCTCGATCGGAGCATGACCTTTCGGGAATGGAACGACCGGAGTTGCCGCCTGGCCAACGCCCTGCGGGGGCTGGGCCTGGAAAAAGGCGACCGGTTCGGCATTATCGCTTACAACCGCGTCGAATGGATGGAAATCTACGCCGCCGCGGCCAAGGCCGGCCTGGTGGCCGTGCCGATCATGTTCCGGCTGGCGCCCCCCGAATATCAATACATCCTCGAAGATTCCGGGGCCAAGGCCTTCATCGTCGAAGAGCCCTTCAGCCAGGGCGCCGATTCCATCCGATCCAGCCTGCCCGGACTCGAGCATCTCATCTACCTGGGCCAAGGGAACGCGCCGGAGGGGTACCATGGGTACGAAGACCTCATCGCCGGGGCCTCCCCCGAGGAGCCCGGCGTTACGGTCGATCACCAGGACGTCTGGACCTTCATGTACACCTCCGGGACCACGGGCAAACCCAAGGGCGCGGTCCGGACCCACGAAAGCTATATCGCCTTTTACGTCATCAACATCACCGAAATGGGCTTCGACCGGGACGACATGGCCCTCATGGTCATGCCCATGTGCCATGTCAACTCGATCTTCTACTCCTTCACCTTCACCTACGCCCAGGCCGGAGTCTGCGTGTACAGCCGGGCCAGCTTCGATCCCGAACACATGCTCCAGACCCTCTCCGAACAGGGCATCACTTTCACCTCCCTGGTCCCGACCCACTACATCATGATGCTCAGCCTGCCCGAGGAGATCAAGGGCCGGTACGATGTCTCCCGGGTCCGGCGGCTGCTATGTTCATCGGCCCCGGCTCGCAAGGACACCAAGGTAAGCATTCTGGACCATTTCAAAAATTCCCGGCTCTACGAGGCGTACGGCTCGACCGAGGCCGGCCTGGTGACCCTGCTGCGGCCGGAGGACCAGATGCGCAAGCTGGGCTCCATCGGCCGGGAAATCATATGCACCGACCGGATCAGGCTCCTTGATCAGAATGGGAACGAGGTTCCGGACGGCCAGGTGGGCGAGCTGTTCTCGCGAGGACCGGCCTTGTTTTCCCAATACTGGAATCTGCCCGACGTGACCCGGGAGTCGTTCCGGGGCGAATATTTTTCCGCCGGCGACATGGCCCGGCGGGACGAGGACGGGTACTACTACCTGATCGATCGCAAGAAGAACATGATCATCACCGGCGGGGAGAACGTCTACCCGTCCGAGATCGAGGACGTGGTCGGCTCGCATCACAAGGTCAAGGACGTGGCCGTCATCGGCGTGCCGGACGAGAAGTGGGGCGAGTGCATCAAGGCCGTGGTCATTCTACACGACGATTTCGAGCCGAGCAGGGACGTCGCGGCCGAGATCATCGAACACTGCCGGGGCCGGATCGCCGGCTTCAAGCGGCCCAAGAGCGTGGACTTTATCGACGAGGACGAAATGCCGCGAACCGGGACCGGCAAAATTCTGCACCGGGCACTGAGGGAACGGTACGGCAAGTGGAGCGACTCCCAATAAGGTCGGCCGCCTTGGGGAACGCTTGACTCCGGGACGATCGGGGCTACCGGCCCACTCAATTTATCATATCGAGACACGGAGGAAAAACGGATGCTGAAAAACTGTTTCATCCCTTACAAAGGCTACTGGAGCTCGCCCTTCTGCCGCTGGCAGGGCAGCCTGCAGAACGAACACGCCGTCAAGCTGGGAGCGGCCACGGCCCGCAAGTTCCTCGATCTGCGCGGCCTGTCCCCCGACATCTTCGACGGCCTCTATCTGGGCATGACCATCGGCCAGCCGAGCTGGTTCTACGCCGCGCCCTGGTTCGCCGCCTTGATGGGCAATGACAAGATCAGCGGGCCCACCGTCTCGCAGGCCTGCGCCACCTCGGCCACGACCCTGGGAATGGCCGCCATGGCCATCGAGTCGGGCATGTACCGCAATATCCTGGTGGCCGCCACGGACCGGTGCTCCAACGGCCCCCACACCGTCTGGCCCAATCCCAACGGCCCGGGCGGCGAGGTCATTTCCGAGAACTGGATGATGGACAACTTCAACAACGACCCCTACGGCCGCCAGGCCATGGTTCAGACCGCCGAAAACGTGGGCAGTCAACATGGCGTGACCAAGGAGGAGTCGGACGCCATGGCCTTGCGGCGGTACGAGCAGTACCTGGATTCCCTGGCCAACGACCGGGAGTTCCAGAAGCGCTACATGGTCGCGGTCGATGTGCGGTTGTCCAAGAAAAAGACCCTGGTCGTCGAGGAGGACGAAGGCATCACGCCTTGCACGGCAGAGGGGCTGGCTGCTCTGAAACCGGTCGTGCCCGGCGGGACCATCTCCTTCGGCGCCCAGACCCACCCGGCCGACGGAAACGCCGGCCTGATCGTGGCCGGCCGGGAACAGGCCGCGGACATGTCCGCGGACAAGAACGTGACGATCCAGGTCCTGTCGTACGGCTTCGCCCGGGCCGAGAAGGCCCACATGGCCGCGGCCGTGTCGCCCTGCGCCCAGATGGCCCTGGACAACGCCGGTCTCAAGGTCGCCGACCTGGCCGCGGTCAAGACCCACAACCCCTTTACGGTCAACGACGTGGTCATGGCCAAGATCATGGGGATTGACGACCGGATTTTCAACAACTACGGAAGCTCCCTGGTCTTCGGCCATCCCCAGGGGCCGACCGGGGCCCGGTGTATCGTCGAGCTGATCGAGGAGTTGGTCATCAAGGGCGGCGGATACGGTCTGTTTGCAGGCTGCGCGGCCGGGGACACCGCCGCCGGCGTGGTCGTCAAGGTCAACTGAGCCCTGCCCGAAACGAGGTTCCCGGGCATCCCGGTCCGGGAACCGTTTCCATGCCGCGTGCCGGCGGGGCCGCCGGACCGACCGCCCCACGGGCGCCCGGCGGCCGCGAGGTGTATCGTGCGCGTCCTGCTCGTTTCCGCCAACCGTGAAGAAGTCAACATGCTGACCCTGCCCTTGGGCCTGGCCTGCGTGGCCGAGGCGACCCGGTCCGCCGGCCACGAGGTCGAAATGATCGACCTGATCGGCCGGGACGACGCGGACCTCGGCATCGGCCGGGCCATCGATTCCATTCGGCCCGAGGTGATCGGAATTTCCATCCGGAACATCGACGATCAGAACATGGACGGGACCCGTTTCCTGCTGGATATTGCCGGCCGGATCGTGTCCCTCTGCCGGGCCGCGACGGACGCGCCCATCGTTCTGGGAGGGGCCGGATACAGCATCTTTCCGGAAAGCGCCCTGGCGTACCTCGGGGCGGACATGGGCATCCGGGGTGAAGGCGAACAGGCCTTCCCGGCCCTGCTCGAACGGCTGTCGAAAAACAGGCCCCTGTCCGATCTGCCCGGACTGTACCGGCCCGGAATCGCTCCCCCAACCGAGTGGAGGCCGGAACCCCAACTCGAAAGGCTGCCCTGGCCCAAACCCTCCTGCTGGCCTCAGGCCCAACGGTCAAATCCCCAGCTCTGGATTCCCGTCCAGATCAGGCGGGGCTGCCCCCTGGGCTGTGTCTACTGCTCGACGGCCTCCATCGAAGGGCGGCGCATCCGGACCTGCGCGCCAGACAAGGCGGCCGAGCGGATGGACGAACTGGTCCGGGCCGGTTTTTCCCGTTTTTTTTTCACCGACAACATCTTCAACCTGCCCCCGTCCTACGCCAAGGCCTTCTGCCGGGCTTTGAAAGAACGCGGCCTGAAACCCAAGTGGCTGTGTATTGTCTATCCCACGCGGCTGGACGAGGAACTGGTCCGCCTGATGGCCGAAGCCGGATGCGCCGGCGTTAGCCTGGGCTTTGAAACCGGGTCGGCACGCATGCTGGCCGGGTTGAACAAGCGGTTCAGCCTCTCGGACGTCCGCCGGGCCGCATCCATGCTGGCCGAACACGGTCTGCCCACCATGGGTTTCCTGCTGCTGGGCGGGCCGGGAGAAACGCGGGAGTCGGTGCTCGAAAGCCTGGATTTTGCTGAAAGTCTGCCCATCACCTCCCTGAAGCTGACCGTGGGCCTGCGCATCTATCCCGAAACGCCCCTGGCCGCGATCGCCGCCCGGAGGGGACTGATCCCACAAGGCGACGATCTTCTTCGTCCCCGGTTCTACCTGGAACCGGGGCTGGAGGACTGGCTCCGCGAAACCGTGCAGGACCGGGCCCGGGGCCGGGCCAACTGGATGACCGGGGCCTGACCTCCGCTCCGATCCCGCCTTCCCGGAAAGCGGCACGAATGCAATTGGCCTTTGACAACGGGGCGTCAAGACAATAAAATCCGCGCTAACGATTGCTGATCTTTACCGGGAGTCTCGAAATGCGCTTTTTGCTCGTCAATCCCTTTTATCCCATATCCGAAACGCCGTCACCGCCGCTGGGCCTGGCCTTCCTGGCCGGGGCCCTGGAACGGGCCGGGGTGGAAGTCCGGCTGCTGGACCTGGTCGTCCATCCCTATTCCCGGGACCGTCTGGAGGCGCTCATCGATGAATTCCGGCCGGACGCGGTCGGGGCCACGGCCGTGACCATGACCTTCGACCATGCCATCGAGATCATCGAAGACGTCAAGCGGGTTGCGCCCGGGGTCCGGACCGTCATGGGCGGCCCCCACGTCAGCTTTTGCGGACCGGAGACCATGCTCCGGTATTCCGCCCTGGATTTTGTCGTTCTGGGCGAGGGGGAACTGACCATCGTCGAACTGGCCGAAGCCATGGACCGGGGCTCGGGCTGGGAGCGGATTCCCGGCCTGATCTACCGCCTGGGCCCGGAAATCGTTTCGACCGAATGGCGGGAGCCCGTGGCCGACGTGGACTCGCTGCCCCAGCCGGCCAGGCACCTCGTGCCCTTGGGCCGCTATCGGGCCCTGGGCATGCCGGTCAGCATGACCACCAGCCGGGGCTGCCCTTTCAACTGCATCTTCTGCGTCGGCCGGAAAATGGTCGGGGCCAAGGTCCGTTACCGCGACCCGATCCAGGTGGTCGATGAACTGGAATACCTGAGCACCCTGGACTTTCACCAGATCAATATTGCCGACGACCTGTTCACGGCCAACAAGAAACACTGCCACGCCGTGTGCGACGAGATCATCCGCCGGGGCCTGAAGACCAAGTGGACCTCTTTTGCCCGGGTGGATACGGTCTCCCGCGAGGTGCTGGCCAAGATGCGGGAGGCCGGCTGCGATGCGGTCAGTTTCGGCATCGAGACGGCCAATGCGGAGATACTCAAGACCATCCGCAAGGGCATCACGACCGATCAGGTGGTCGAGGCCATCCAGATGTGCATCGACACCGGGGTGACCCCGTTCGGATCATTCATTCTGGGCCTTCCCGGAGAGACGCCGGAAACCATCGCGGAGACCCTGGCCTTCGGGGACCGGATCAAGGCCATGGGTACCTCCTACGGTTTCCACCTTCTGGCGCCCTTCCCCGGGACCGAGGTTCGGGAGCAGAGCGAGAAGTACGGCCTCAAGATACTGACCGACGACTGGCGGGAGTACCACGCCAACCGGTCCATCGTCGAAACCGAGACGGTAACCCGGGAGATGATGGACGATATCGTCATCGAGTGGGAACGGGAGTTCGACGAATATCTGGGGGACATCAAGCAGCGCCGCGAACTGGGCCAGACCACGCCCGAGGAGGCCTGGCCCCTGGACAAGCTCGAACATACGGTCCTGATCTACGACCTGATGATGAACGGGGCCATCGAGGAACGGGGACACTGGCCCCAGGGGCCCGGCCCGGTTTCAGAGGCCGAAGCCTTGGCGACCCTGGCCGACCGGATCATGGACCGGACCCGGGAAAGCCGGGCCCAGGTCGAGAGCACGCTGGGTTATGCCCTGGGAAAAGGCGCGCTTGAACTTCGCGAGGAGGACGGCCTCCTTCGGTGGGCCTGGGTCGAATATTTGTAGGAACGGAGCGGGGAGATCATGGGACCGGACGTCAGGTTGATCGACGAGGTCAAGGGGTTCATGGACGAGGAGGAGGGGCGGCGGCTCTATGAGGCGGCCCTGGAAGCCGCCCCCATGGGACCTTGCCTGGAGATCGGAAGCTACTGCGGCAAATCGGCGATCTACCTGGGCACGGGCGTCAAAGAGCGCGGCGGCGTCCTGTTTTCCATCGATCATCATCGGGGCTCCGAGGAGCAGCAGCCCGGCGAGGAGTATTTCGATCCGGACCTGCTGGACCCCCGCACCGGGCGGATCGACACCTTCTCGCATTTCCGGGCCAGCCTGGAAAAGGCGGGCCTGGAAGACACGGTCGTGCCTCTGGTCTGCCGCTCCGAGACGGCGGCCCGGTCCTGGGCCACGCCGCTGAGCCTGGTCTTCATCGACGGCGGCCATGCCTTCGAGACCGCGTACACGGACTACAACTCCTGGGCCGGCCACCTGATGCCCGGCGGCCTGCTGCTGATCCACGATCTGTTCGAGAGGCCCGAGGAAGGGGGCCAGGCCCCCTGGCGGGTCTACCGGGTCGCGGCCGGGTCCGGCCTGTTCAAGGAACTGCCCCGGACCAAGACCCTGGGGGTTCTGCGGCGGCTGGACTGCGGCGAAATTCCGGCCAATCTGCCTTATTGAATCCCGAGACGGCCCGGGCCGTCAGCCATCCTTCCGGAAATACAGGACCACGCTTTTCCCGATCAGGGGGTTGAGGAATTCTTCGGCCGCGCGGGTGGCCTTGGGGCGCTTCATCATGTCCCAGACCAGCAGGCGGTGGTAGAGGTTGACCAGGGCCGAGTCCTGACGGGTCGGTCCGACCAGGCATTTGAGCCACCAGTACGGGGAGTGCAGGGCGTGGGCGTGATGGCCGGCCCAGCACCGCAGGCCGGCCTCTTCGATCATCCGGGTCAGTTCCCGAGCCTTGTAGATGCGCACGTGGCCGTCGTTGGCCGCATGGTAGTCCCTGGAGAGGGCCCAGCAGATGCGTTCCGGCAGCCAGCGCGGGACGCTGACCACGAGATGGCAGCCCGGCTTCAGAATCCGGACCAGTTCGCCCACCGCGGTTTGATGATCGGGGATGTGTTCGAGGACCTCGGAACAGATGACCAGGTCGAAGGCGTCGTCGTCAAAGGGCAGGTCGGTCACGCTCGCCGTCAGGCAGGCCGAGGGGCCGCCGCCGTGCTCCCCCAGTTCCTGGTGGAAGCGCAGGCGCTCCCGGGCCTGGAGGACGTCCGGGTAGCGGAGGTCGGCGCCGATGGCCACCACGTCCTTCCAACGGGCCGCCTCGGCCAGATGCCGGCCGGAACCGCAGCCGATATCCAGAATCCGGTCACCCGGCTTGAGTTCGAGTCGCTTGAAATCGACGGTAATCAAGGATGGTCTCCTTGTACACTTCAACGGTCTTTTCCGCGGCCTTGGTCCAGGTGAAGGTGTCGTGCACCCGCCGGTAACCCTTGTCAGCCAGTTCCCGGGCCCGATCCGGATGGTCGAGCAGGGAGACGATGGCCCGGCCCAGGGCCTCCGAATCGCCCGGCGGGACCAGTATCCCGGCGTCGCCCACCACTTCGGGCAGGGCCCCGCCGGTGGTGCTGATCACCGGCACCCGGCAGGCCATGGCCTCCCCGGCCGGCAGGCCGAAACCTTCGTACAAGGAGGGGACCACGGCCATGGTCGCCCGGGCGTACTGGCGGATGAATTCATCGTCGTCGATCCGGCCCGTGAAGGTAACCCGGCGTCCCACGTCCAAGTCCTTGATCAGCCGATACAGGTTGCTGCCTTTCTTGGGCGCCCCGATCACCACCAGGCGCACGTCCCGGGTCCGGGAAATATCGGCCACGGCCTTGAGCAGGACGTGAAGGCCTTTCATGGGAATGTCCGAACTGTTGGTGACCATGATCCGGTTCGGCTCCCGCTCGATCCCCGGAAGGGGACGGAAGGTCTCCACGCTGATGCCGTTGGGCACGATCCGGAACCGGCTGGGAACGATTCCGAAGTCCCGGCTGATATCGTCCCGGGCGCAGGCGGAAACGGTGATGATCTGACGGAACTTCATGGAAACGCGCCGCTGCATGCCGATGAAACTGAACCAGCGCATCTCCTTGAGCTTGCTCCAGGGATATCGCGCCGCCCGGATGGCCACGGCCCGGTCCCGCGTAATGGGATGGTGGATGGTGATCGTGGTGGGTATCCGATTCCTGAGGCCCCACAAGGCGTAGGAAAGGCATTGGTTGTCGTGGACCACGTCGTAATGGTGAAACCGGCGCAGCAGGTATCGCCAGGCCCGAAACCCGAAGGTCAGGGGCTCGGGAAAGCCCATACTGGAAACGCCCAGCCATTCCACGATGTTGATCGGGTCGCCCAGTTCCTTGAAGGTCGGGAAACGAAAGAGATTTTCCGCGTCGTACAAGTCCAGGCAGGGCAGTTGATGGACCGTGACGCCCTCGTCCAGGACCAGCCTGGGCGGGCCGGCGATGACATCCACGCGATGCCCCAGGCCCGTCAAGGCCCGACTCAGATTTTTGATATAAACCCCCTGTCCGCCTGAAAAAGGGTTGCTGCGATAGCTCAGCAGGCAGATGCGCAGGGGGGTGTCGTCAAGCGCGGCCATGTCAGTACCTTTTGTCACGGGCCAAGTGGGCCCGAAATGTTTTTGCCGTTCGCTTCGTGGTCGGGACTCCGATGTCGCCGCCTCGTGCGTTTTCGCCCGGCCGCCCTCCGGCGGCCAAAATGAATGAACAGTCATTCGTAACGCATTCCAGGGACCGGTGACAAGACTTTTTTTAATCAAATCATATGATCAGAGATCCAAAAACAGGCCGCTTCGGCCCGATCACCGGGCCGGGCTCAAGGCTCAATCCTCAAAATATGCCTTTATATTCATGCGGTTGTTTGTGTTTGCCCTCCTCGGCCTCGAACCAGACCGGACTTTTGGCCCAGGCCTAATCATCACGGACCCGCCGGCCGAGGCGGGAATGGCCGGTCGGTCCGGACAACGCGTTCCCTGGGCTGAATCACATACCCAGTTCAGGTATAATTATCCTTAATAATTAAATAATAGTGCGGGTTAGGTCGTGGATCCGGTCGCTCAGGCCCCGTTTTTGGGTTTGGGTTCGTCCGGGGCCTTCGGGGCCAGTCGGTCCAGGTAGGCCGACAGCCGCTGCTGTTTGCGCTCGACCGCCCCGGGATAGGCCTGGCCTCCGTTGTAGGACAGGGCGACCCGGGCCAGATTGCATCGCGGCGGGCCGTCTTTGGGGGCCGCCACGGTATGCTGTTCGATCAGTTGCCCCAGGTAGAAGGCGGCCATATAGGTGGCCAGGGTCAGATGGTCCTGGAGCCGTTTGGGCACGCCGGGAACCTGGATGCCCTGTTTGTCCATCTGGCTTAAGATGAACGGCTTGGTGGGCTCCCATATCTGGAAGGGGCTGGCCGATCTGGAGCGGTCTCCCAGGACGTTGGCGAAATAGCTCTCCTGATGGCTGATGGCCACCATCAGGGTCAGGGGCACGCCAAAGGCCTTGGACGCGACGTACAGGTCCTCGGCGAACCGGCGGGCGTATTCGTCGATCTGGTCCGGCTTGTGGGCGTAGGCGTAGATTTCGTTCGAGGTGATGGCCCGTACGTGGGCCTTGATGTATGGGACCATGATCCGCAGGAACCGGGCCGGTCCCGCTTTTTCCAGTTCGGGTATGGGCTTGAGCCGTCCGACGAAGGCCACATCGGGGCGGTGGTCCCGCCAGGCCGCGTACCGGTTCGCGTTGGCCAGGATCATGTTCAGGCAGATCGACGGATCGGCCCCGAGCAGGCGGTAGTCCCCGTACAGGCGGTCCCAGAAATGGCATTCGGCGGAATCGGCCGACCGGGCCAGAGCGTACAGGGTCTGGACCTGGGTCAGCTCCGGATAGGCGCCGCGAAAATCATAGGAGATATAAGGAAACTCGCCATCCAGATGCTCGAAGGCGTTGCGAAGGTCCATGAGCTTCGGCAGGCGAACCGTTTGGCCGGGTTTGAACTGCCGGCGCAGATAACCGATGTATTCTCGGGGTTCCAGGCCCACCTGTCTGGCCAAAGCGCTGATTTCATCCCGAACCAGGGCCTCGATTCGTTCGGTCCCCCGGGCCCGATCCCAGGGCCGGGCGAAGCTGGCGTCAAAGGGACGGCCGACCAAAGGACTGTATACGGTGTCCGGGGCCGGGACGGGCTCCATCCGCAACTGGCCGCCCAGGTTTTCGACCATTCGTTCGCGCCCGGCGGGGTCTTCGAGCAGGGCCGTGGCAATGGAGGGCTCTTCGGGCAGGGCGAAAACCATTCCCCCGGCCAGAAGCAGGGAATACAGGCCGCGCCGAACCGTCTGTCGGGCCGCCCGGCGGAACTGGTCGCTCCGGATTTTGGCTGCTCCGGCGGCGGTCAGTTCGGCCAGACGGGCGGCGGCGATGACCGCGGCGTCCTTGAAGCCCTTGTCCCGGTTCAGTTCGACCAGGGCCTCCCAGACCGCCTGGTTGTCTCCCCCGTACCGGGCAATGGTCCAAAGGAGCAGGCCCAGGCGGTCCTGACCGGCCTCGAGTTCGTCGACCCGGCGGCGGAATCGGGCCAGTTCGGTCTCCCGTTCCTCCAGGAGGCGGGTCCGGTCCTCCAACTCGGCCTGAAGCCCTGACAAGGCCTCGGCGGACCGGGCGGCGATGTGGGACGCGCCGACCCAGGCCGCTTCGACCTGGCCGGTCCGGGCTTCGAGTTGGGTCCGGAGCGTCCGAATCTCAGCGCCCCGGGCCACGGCCAGACTCCGAAAAGACTCCCGATCCGCGTCGGTCTGGCTGAAACGGGAGCGAAGCGAGGCGTGGTCCTTGAGCAAGGACTTGAGCCGGGCCCCGCGGGCCTCCGACTCCCGGGCGGCCCGTGCCCCGGACCGTTCCAGGGCCTCGGCCCGATCCGTCATGCGAGCCAGGGATTCCCGCAACTCCGTCCGATCGAGTTGGGAGGCCAGAAGCCCGCTCTCGGACTTCTCCAGGGCCGCTTCGGTCAGGGCCAGGCTCTGCCGGGTTTCTCCCAGACCGGCCCGCAGCCGGGCGATCCGGTTTTCCAGACCCGCCTTCTCGGCCTGAAGGTCCGAAGACTGCCGTGTCAACCGGCCGAGTTGATGATGAGCATCGGCCAGGGCGGAGGTGTTGGTGAACCAGGCCTGCCAGAAAAAGGCCAGCAGGGGCTGGAGCGTTTCCAGCCGGGACTTCATCAGGTCATGACTGCGGCTCAGGTGCTCATTCTCGAAGACCCACAAGCGGCGCTCGTCCTCGATAACACCCAGTTTGGTCCGGAGATTTTCGTTTTCATAGCCCAGCATGTGGACCATCAAAACCAGCAGATCGGAACCCTCGGGCAAGGCGGTGACGGTCTCTTGTTCCCTTCGGGGCGGCCCGGTCCACAGACGGACCTGGTCGATGAAAAATTCCAGCAGCGGATACAGATCGGCCAGTTGGTCCTGGAGGGTCTGGACCTGTCGGCCTCGATGCCGGGCCAGGGCTTCGAAGTCCCCGGCCAGGGACTCCTGGGCCTCGAGCCGGTCGGACATGGCCTTCGAGCGGCCGCGCAGAATTCCCATTTCGCTTTCCCGGCGGTTGAGAACCTGCCGCAGCCGGGTCACGGAACGGGAAAGCAGTCCGGCGGCTTCTTCGGTCCGGCGGCTTTTTTCCGCCAGTTGGACAATCTCGCCGGACAGGGTCCGGTTGTCCGCCTCCAGGGCCTCGTTGCGGGCCTTGCCCCGTTCCAGGGCCAGGGCCAGGACCCGGATCAGGGGGTAGATATCGTCATTGAAATGACGGGCCAGCCCGGTTGCTCTGGAGCGGGCCGAAGCCAGTTCTTCGGTCAGGCGCGACCTTTCGGCCCGCAATCGCTCCAGTCGATTCCGGGTCTGGTTCAGGGACAGTCCCAGCCGCTTTTCCCGGGTTCCCAGACGGAGCAGTTCGGCCCGGTCCCGGCGCCGACCCGCTTCCAGGCCCCGGATGCGTATTGCCTGGTTCCGGACCCGGGCCAGGGTCTCAATCTGCTTTTTCAGGCCGACCAGGGAGGTGTAGCCGTCGGACGCGGAACGCAGGCGGACCAGGTCGGTTTCGAGTGAAGCGAAAACCGCGGGGTCGGGCTTGGAAAGGACCGCTTCGAGATCGACGGTCACCCGGTCGTGCGAGGCCCGTAGACGATCCCGCAAGGTGTCCAGATTGCGGCCGGCTTCGGCCAGTTGTACGGCCCCGGTTAGAAGATTGTCCTCCAGAAAGGCGGGTTCGCCGATCAGGGGCGCCAGTCCGGCCCGGACTTCTCCCAGCCGGAGACGCAGCCGGTCCGCCCGATGCCGCAAAACGGCGCACTGCGCGGCCGCGCCCCGGGACCGGCTGACCAGGATATCCGCCGCGGACTCCAGCTCCGAGGCCAGACGGCGCCGTTCGGTCTCCCAGTCCCGGACCCCGGCCAGGGCCTCGTTCAAACGGGATTCCAGATCGGCCCGGAGCCGGCGGCGCCGCTGCGCTTCTTCCTTCA
>JAHJTB010000480.1 GCA_018830135.1 Pseudomonadota bacterium
AAAGCAAAGCCCTGATTTACGGGTCGCAATTCGCGGACAGGGTTGAACAGGCCCTGCCCCAGTTCGATGCGGTCACCCAAGAACGACTGATTCGGGTCGGGGACCAGGGTCCGGGCCTGGAATATGAATCCTGGCTGGCCCGGGGTTCGTCGGACGAAGCCGTGGCGCCGGTGAACGAGACCGACGTCCTCTATCTGGGGTACACGTCGGGCACGACCGGCTTTCCCAAGGGGGCCCGGGTCATGAACGGCAGCCGCATGGCCCACGCCCTGATGTTCTGCCACGAGTTTCGCACCACGGGGCGGGACCGAATTCTGATCAACATGCCGCTCTTTCATTCCAATGCCCTGGTCTTTTCCAACCTGACGATCTATCTGGGCGGTTCGGCGGTCATCATGCCCCGGTTCGAGGCCGAACGGACCCTGGCGACCATCGAAAGCTACCGGACCACGACCACCTCCATGGTTCCGACCCAGTATGAACGCATCCTCAATCTGCCCGAGACGGTCAAGGGCAAATACGACATCAGTTCCATGAAGAGCTTTGTCTGTTCCTCCTCGCCCCTCCATTCCCAGACGCGGCTGGCGATTCTGGACTTCTTCTCCCGGGCCGATCTGTACGAGTTTTACGGTTCCAGCGAGGGGGGCGTGGTGACCCTCATGCTGCCCGAAGACCATGCCAAAAGGCCGAGGAGCATCGGCCGGGCAGCCTTTCTGCAAAGGGTCCGGCTCCTGGACGACGACAAGAAAGACGTCCCTTTGGGTGAGGTGGGCGAGATATACAGCCGGGGCGTCATGCAGTTCGACGGGTACTACAAAATGCCCGAGGCCACGCACGACTCCTTCCACGAGGGCTTCTTTACCGCCGGCGACATGGCCTACATGGACGATGAAGGCTACTACTACCTGACCGACCGGAAAAAAGACATGATCATCTCCGGAGCGGAAAACATTTATCCCGTGGAAATCGAGCAGGCCCTCACGCTCCATCCCAAGGTCATCGACGCGGCCGTCATCGGCGTCCCCGATCCGGACTGGGGAGAAGTGCCCAAGGCCATTGTGGTCTGCCGGGAGGGAATGCAGGCGACGGAAGCGGAAATCCTGGAACACTGCCAGGCCAACCTTGCCAAATTCAAATGTCCCAAGAGCGTGGATTTCATGGACAGCCTGCCCAGAAATCCCACGGGCAAGATTCTCAAACGCCAGTTGCGGGAAAAGTACTGGGAAGGACACGACGTCCGCATCGCCTAGCCGGTTCGACCTCAGCGGGGGGTGCCTCCGGTCGGAACCGCCCTCGGGCAATGAATGGGGTTACGGCGGCCCCCGGGCCGCCCAAAAACCGTATTGATGCTGATTGACGGAATCCACGCGGCCAGGGCCGCATCAATCCAACTTTGTTAAATACAGGAGTTTTTTATGACCAATCCGATCTGTCAGGCCCTCGGAATCCGGTATCCGATCCTGCTGGGCGGCATGTTCCAGGTAGGGACGGCCCCGCTGGCGGCCGCGGTCAGCGAGGCCGGGGGATTCGGCATTCTAGGGGCCGGGGCCTGGAAGAAGGACCAACTCAGGGCTCAGATCGACGCGGTCAGGAAACTGACCGACAAGCCGTTCGGCGTGAACATCGTGGTCCGATCGCCGTTATCCGGGCAACAGGTGGAGGTGGTGATCGAGGAAAAGCTTCGGGGGGTGACCACGTCGGCCGGTAATCCCAACACCTATACGGCCCGCCTCAAGGAGAGCGGCATTTATGTCATGCACGTGGTGCCCACGGTGGGGTTCGCGATGACCGCGGAAAAGGCCGGGGTGGACGCGGTAGTGGCCGAGGGGTCGGAATCGGGCGGCTTCACCAGCCTGGAGGAGATATCGACCTTTGTGTTGGTGCCCCAGGTGGTGGACGCGGTCCGGGTACCGGTTCTGGCAGCGGGTGGAATCGGCGACGGCCGCGGTTTTGCCGCGGCCCTGGCCCTGGGCGCGGTCGCCGTCCAGGTCGGAACGGTCTTTTTGGCGACCGAGGAGGCGGAGGCATCCCGGGCCTACAAACAAGCCCTGTTGCTGGCCCGGGATACGGACACCAGGCTGGTCCGTTCCAGCGGAGCCGGTCAACGGCGGATTCGCGACGAGTTGCTTCAGCGGGTGGCCGAGTCACTGGACAGCGAGGCCGACTGGAAGGGCCTCGAGGCCGACGGTGAAGAAAGCGCTGACTGGGAGGAGCATCTGAAAATGAAAAAGGTCCCCAAGGTCATGGCCGCCGGCCAAGTGGCCGGAATGGTGAAAGAGATCGTGCCCGTCAAGACCCTGATCGACGGCATGGTCCAGGGGGCTCAAAAGATTTTCGGCCCGGACAACGACCGGTTCGAGTTGACCGCTATGAATTGAACCAGATTGAAACCTATCGACGAGGAGGTGGAAAGGCGTCACCGGGTAAAAAAGAGTTTCCCTACAAGAAAAAAACCTTTTTATTCAAAACACCCATGGAAGGAGAAAAATCATGAAGTCTCGTCTTTCAATTTTCGGCATCACGCTCCTGGTCCTGGCCCTGGGATCGGTTTTCATGGTAAACCCGGTCCTGGCCAAGAGTTATCAACTCGGCCACGTTTTTTCGACTTCGAACGCCAATCAAAAAGGGGCACTGAAATGGGCGGAACTCGTAGAAAAGTACACCAACGGCCAGGTCAAGATCGCCGTCTTTCCCGCGGGCCAGTTGGGCGGCGACCGGGAACTGGGCCAGGCCATGAAGATGGGCACCCTGGCCTTTTCGGTGCACAACCCGGGCGCGGCCACCAACGACATCCGGCTGTTCCTTGGCGCCCTTCCGTTTCTGGTATCCAGCTATGACATGGTCGACAAGGTCATCCTGAAGGGTTGGGTCGGCGAACAGACCAACAAGTACTGCCTGGAGCAGGGTTGGCGGGTTCTGGCCTGGGGCGAAAACGACTTCAGGCAGTTGACCAATTCCAAACGGGCCGTCAAGACCGTCAAGGACATCGAGGGGTTGAAGCTCCGGGTCCCGCAGGCCCCGATCATGGTCGAGGTCTGGAAGGCCCTGGGCGCCATCCCCACGCCGATCGCTTTTCCCGAGTTGTACACGGCCCTGCAGCAGAAGACCGTTGACGGCCAGGAAAACGGCATCCTGTTGACTTATTCGTCGCGCCTGTACGAAGTGCAGAAATACTTCACATTTACCAACTACATGTACAGCGGCACATCCTACACCGTCAGCGACAAGGTCTGGAAGACCTTCGACAAGAAAACCCAGGACGCCATCGCCAAGGCCGCGAAGGAAGCCGCCGACTATGCGGTCAAGGAAAATCGGAACGACGTCGGAGCGGCCAAAGCGGCCATGGAAAAGGCCGGGGTCGAGTTTACCGACATGCCGCCCGCGGAGTTGGCCAAGATGAAAAAGGTCGCCATGGAGGTCTCCTGGAGCATGATCAAGCCGAAGCTGGAACCCGCGGTCTGGGAAAAACTGATCAAGACGCAGGATTAGGCCAAGGCTTTTGCCTGGCCGATAACAACGCCGCGGCTGCCGTGTCGAGGGCGGCATGTCCCTCGACCGGCGGCAGTCGCGCCGGCAGGACCCTTCAGCGGAAATGGGATGGAACATTATGATTCGTCTGGAAAACTGGCTGACCAAATGTGAAGAGGTGCTCATGACCGTGGCGACCATCATCATGGTCCTCATGGTTTTTATCCAGATCATCTGCCGCTATGTCCTGGAAATTTCCCTCCAGGGCACGGAGGAACTGGCCAGGTACCTGATGATCACCGGAACCTTTCTGGGCGCGGCCATTGCAGTCAAGGCCGGGGTCCACATCCAGGTCGAATTGCGGCATCTGTTTCGTTTGACCACCGAAACCATGCGCGTCTGGGACATGATCGTCAACGTCGTGGCCATGGCCGCGCTCTGCCTGATGTGCTACTATGTCTATCTGGCCCTGCCGACCTGGTCCGACCGTTCCACCGCCCTGAATATTCCCATGGTATTTCCCATGGGGGCCGTATTCACTGGAATTCTGCTGATGATCATCCACTATATTTTTTTGATCTATCGAAATGTCGAAAAAATGCTCGGGAAGGAATAGGTTCGGGCGACACCATCCCGTCCGAGGTGACGCCTTGTCTCAAAACAGCCGTCAAGCATAAGAAAAGGGGCCGAACCCAATGACTATTTTTTTAGCAGTCATCATCATCCTGCTTCTGCTGCTCCTGGGGCTGCCGGTGGCCTATGCCTTCCTGATAGGCTCCGTGGTCATTCTGGTCGGACATGGTTTTCCCCTGGAATGGATATCCCTGCAGCCGTTCTACGCCATCGATTCATTTCCCCTCATGGCCATACCCTTCTTCGTTCTCGCCGGCCGCCTGATGCAGGATGGTGGAATTTCGAACCGGATATTCCACTTCATACACTTTTTCATCGGGCGCCTTCGCGGGGGCCTGGGCGCCACGGCCGTGGCCGCCTGCATGTTTTTCGGGGCTTTGACCGGGTCGAGCGTGGCCACGGTTTCGGCGATCGGTTCCCTGATGATTCCGGAAATGGAAAAAGGGGGCTATACGAGGGCCTATGCCGCGGCCCTTATTTCAGCCGCGGGCTTCCTCGGCGTCCTGATCCCTCCCTCCATCCCGGGCATCCTGTATGGCATGATGGCTGAAATCTCGATCGCCCGCGTCTTCCTGACCACCGTCGGCCCGGGCATTCTTTTGGGCGCCCTTTACATCCTGGTCAACTACGTCATCTTCGGCCGAAAACAACCGAAGGTGACGGAGAAACAGACATGGTCCGAGTTCGCGACCGGATTTTCAGCATCCTTCCGTCAGGGTTTTCTGGCCCTCCTGATGCCGGTCATCATTCTGGGTGGTATCTACGGCGGCATCTTCACCCCGACCGAAGCGGCCGCGGTGGCCGTGGTTTACGGGTTTCTCGTGGCCTTCCTGGTATACCGGACGGTTTCCCTCAAGGATTTGTATTCCATATTGATGAACAGCACCATCACCAGTTCCGTCCTGCTGATCATCGTCGCCTTGGCCGCCGGAATCGGCGGCCGCGTATTCACCATTCTTCAAATCCCCGACGTCGTCTCGGCCTGGTGCATCAATTTCACCACCAGCCCCCTGGTCATGCTTCTGATGGTCAATGTCTTTCTCCTGCTCCTGGGCATGTTCCTCGACTGCAACACCATCGTCCTGATCTTTACGCCGGTCTTCATGGAGATGACCAAGAAGTACGGCATCGATCCCTACCACTTCGGGGCCATCATGCTCATGAACGTGGAAATCGGGCTGATCACCCCGCCGGCCGCGGCCAACCTGTTCGTAGGCTGCATGGTCTCGGGACTGACCATCGACAAAATATGGAAACCGCTCATCCCGTTCCTTTTGGTATGTTTTCCGGTCCTGATCCTGGTGACCCTGTTCCCGCAGATATCGTTGTTCATACCGAATTTGATCATGGGCAAGTAAACGGGCTCTTGAGTTACAGAGCGAGTCGCAGCCCTTACCGACAACATGGAGGATTCTTGATGCCACGAAACCGTATAAAGGAAGCACTGGAAACCAGGCGGAGCGCGTTGGGCACCTGGGTCCAGATGGCCAGTCCGGAGATTTGCGAACTGGCTGCCGGGGCGGGATTTGACTTTGTCATCATCGATATGGAGCACGGCTCCTTCGGCCTGGAAAGCGCCGTGGACATGATCCGGGCCGTGGAGTTAAAAGGCGCGACCCCGGTCGTCAGGCTCCCGGATGGCTCGATATCCGGAATCAAGAAGGTCCTGGATGCCGGAGCGGTCGGCGTGATCGTACCGGGTATCCGAACCGGTGAAGAGGCCAGGCAAATAGCCGCCGCGGTCAGGTACGAACCCAAGGGCACGAGGGGGGCCTGTCCTTACGTCCGGGCGACCGGCCATGGCCTGACCGATTGGAAACAGTACAGCGACTGGAGCGACCGGGAATCCATGGCCTGGGCCCTGATCGAGAACGCCGATGCCGTCAGGAATATAGAGGACATTGCGGCCGCGGGGGTTGATGGATTGATGCTGGGGCCTTTTGATCTATCCATGTCCATGGGCCACCAGGGAGACATTGAACACCCGGCGGTAACCGACGCTTTGAACCGGGTCGTGCAAATCGCTTCTGAAAAGGGACTTGATTTTATCGTGGTCCTGTTCGGCCTTGAGCTTCATGAGATCAAGAAGTCGGCGGATGCATGGAGACGCAGAGGGTGTCGGATTATAACGACCTTGTGCGATCGGGCCTATCTCGCTGACGGGTACAGAAAAGCGGTGGAAGGCCTGGTCGATCGTTAGCCCGGTCGGCTCACCAAGCCGATTCATCCGCCTCCGGCGGATCGATCCCGGACTTTACCGGGCGGGCGCTTTCATCGCGGCTTGTTGCGGGCCATCCCCGGGGCGAGCCGCGATGGTTTTCAAATGCCTGCATCGATAGGACCCCACGGTAAAATCCGGGTTCAGTCTTCCAGATCGGCCCGTACTTCCACGCCGGCCAGTTTTTCCAGAACCTTGACCACGACCGGATAATACAGCCCACCCAACCCGTCGGACAGGGCGGATTCGTATACATCACGGGCCAAGGCGCCGAATTTTTGCGGCAGTTGGTAGTTTTCGGCCGTTGTCAGGGCCAGGTCCAGGTCCTTGATGATATATTCCACGGGGAAGACCCCTTTTTCGAACCTGCCCTTGAAGACGAACTTCTTGAAATGGTTTTGCAGGGCATAGCTGTCGGCCGAACCCTGGTTGAGGGCCTTGAACAGAACGTCGGGCCTGACGCCCGCCTTGACCCCCAGGACCAGGCCCTCGGCCAGGGCGCAGACATTGACGGCCAGGACGAGGTTGTTGACCAGCTTGACCACCTCGCCGGCTCCGATCTCCCCCACGTGATCGACGTCCGATCCCATGGCCTCGAGGATGGGCCGGCATTTCCGGAACGTCTCTTCATCGCCCCCCACGAAAATCGCCAGAGTACCGCCCTTGGC
>JAHJTB010000481.1 GCA_018830135.1 Pseudomonadota bacterium
AGGAGCTGGTCAAGCAGTTCCTGTTTTTCGCCCGGGAAAAGGAAGCATCGGCCGGGCAGGTTCTGCTGGTGCCGATCTTCAAGGAGGCCCTTCGCTTTCTTCGGTCCGCCTTGCCGGCGCATGTCGAACTCGTGCAGGAAATTCCGTCCGCCCCGCTAACGATCCTCGCCGCCCCGCTGCAGATTTACCTGGTCATCGTGGGACTCGGGGCCTGGGCCCTGGAACCCTTGAAGGATGAAGGCGGGGTCCTGGAAGTGACCTTGAACGAGGCGGCCTTCGGGATTGGGGACGCCGGGCGGCGGACAGGCCCCTGGGCCAGGTTGACGGTCGGCCATCGCCGGCCTTTCGCTGGTCGGGACGCGACCCGTCCCTCTGTTGATGCGGGGAGGGTTTCCTGGGGTCGTTTTACCGAAAATGGTCTGGCCGTCCTGTTCAGCGTCGTGGAGGCCAACCTCGGGCAGGTCAGGATGGAGCGCCTCGGCGAGGAAGGCGAATCCTGGCACGTCTATTTTCCCTTGGTGGAAGTCCCCGAGGAGGAACGGGAGGCCATCCCGGTCCGGGATTCATCCAGCCGGGGGTGCGTGCTGTTCATTGACAAAGAACCGGACCTGGTCGAAGTGGCCTCGGAAATGCTTCGGACCCTGGGATACACCGTGGTGGCCAAGACGAGCTGCCAGGCCGGGCTCGATGCTTTCAGGGCCTCGCCCGAGGCGTTCGACGTGGTGATGGCATCCCAGTTCATGTCCGGGATGTTGGGCACGGAACTGACCGTCCTGTTGCGGAAAATTCGTCCCGGCCTCCCGGTGGTCCTCAGCGTCGGCTTTGATGATGCGGGCTTTATCGAAGAGGCTCGACGGGCGGGGGTCCGCAAGGTCCTGACACAGCCGGTCTCGATGAAAGATTATGAAAAGGCTCTGGACCAGGTTCTGGGCAATGTCAGGGGGACCTGAACGGGTGGCCGGGGGATAAACGCCAGGGCCTCGTCCCTTCGGTAGGGGACGGGCCGCGAGGGAAATATGGCCCAAGTCCTTATTGTAGACGATGACGAGCAGTTTAACGCCATGCTGGTGGCCATGGCCCAGAGCCTGGGGCATGAGACGACCGCCGTGGTCAACATCAAGGACCTGCGCAAGCTGGCCGCTGAGGGCAACTTCGACGTCATCCTGCTCGACGTGCGTCTGCCCGACGGTAACGGACTGGACCTGATCCCGGAACTCAGGCACTGGCCGGGCGAACCGGAGGTGATCATCATTACGGGTGAAGGGGAGCCCGACGGCGCGGAACTGGCCATCAAGAGCGGGGTCTGGGACTATATTGAAAAGGTGGATTCCATTCAAACGATCGCCCAGAACCTGTCTCGGGCCGTCCGGTATCGGGAGGAACGGAAGGCCCTGCCGCCCCGCGTCTCTCTGAGGCGCGAGTCCATTGTGGGCAACTCGCCCCAGATCGAGGCCTGTTTGGACCTGGTGGCCCATGCCGCCAACTCGGACGCCAGCGCCCTGATATCCGGAGAGAGCGGCACCGGCAAGGAACTCTTCGCCAAGGCCATTCACCAGAACAGTCGTCGGGCCGAGTTCCCCTTTGTGGTCGTTGACTGCGCCGCCCTGCCCGAATCCCTGGTCGAGGGCATCCTGTTCGGACATACAAGGGGCGCCTTTACCGGTGCGGAGCGGGCCAGAGAGGGGTTGGTCAAACTGGCCGACCGCGGGACCCTGTTTCTCGACGAAATCGGCGAACTCCCCTATTCGGCCCAGAAGTCCTTCCTGCGGGTGCTTCAGGAGCGTGTTTTCCGCCCCCTGGGCTCCGACAAGGAAATCCAGAGCGATTTCCGGGTGGTGGCGGCTACAAATCGAAATCTGGACCACATGGTCGGGCAAAACCGCTTTCGAGGGGACCTTCTTTTTCGGCTTCAGGCCATGACCATCAACCTGCCGCCCCTCCGGGAACGGCAGCCGGACATCCAGGAACTGGCACGCCATCACCTGGCCAGGCTGTCCGCCCATTACGGCACCGGAATCAAAGGACTTTCCCCTGAATTCATCGAGGCCCTGGCCCTCTACTCTTGGCCCGGCAATGTCAGGGAATTGATCAGCGCCCTGGAATGGTCCCTGGCCGCCGCCGGACCGGAGCCGACCCTGTTTCGAAAACACCTGCCCACCCGGATACGCATCGAACTGGTGCGTTCCTCCTTGACCGGCAGCGGCGCGGAAGCCCCCCCCGCCTTGGAGGAAGCCCCGGCCGGGCCTCTGCCAACCTGGAGAGAATACAAGGACCAGGGGCTGGCCCAGATCGAACGGCAGTACATTCAAGCCCTGCTCGACCAGACGACCGGGGACATCGAAATGGCATGCAAAATATCCGAAATCAGTCGGGCTCGCATCTATCAACTGATGAAGAAACATCGGATCGACCGTGAGTCGTGATGCGAAAGACAGCCCGGTCCGGCTCCCGGATGGCTGGGGGATTTTGTCAAGCCGGATTAGAAAAGTCTAACCCGGCTTGACAAGTCACCACCGCGGTGACCGGTTTCCGACCTCGATTTGCCGCCCACTTTTTTGTAACATACCGATAATTCGACAAATTATAAATAGTCATGAATATGGCACGGCTTTTGTTAATGAGTTGTGGCACCAGCCCGGGCCGTTCGACTTCAAACTGACCCGGCCGAAGGAACGAAAATTATGAACATGTTATTTTACGCCGCCGAAGTCACCGACGACACCCAGCGCCTCGAGGAGTTGATCCAGACGACCCTTGATATGGAAAACATAGAGGTTTTCAGGAACATAGAAGCCTTCATGTCCGGCCTGAAGCGGCCCAGACTATATCCGGCCCTGGCCCTGATCGCCACGGCCAGCCGGAGCGAACTGCTTGATATCACCCGTTTGGAGCCGTTGCTCGATGACGTCAAGATCGTCCTCATTCTCCCGGACTGCGAGGACGAAACCCTTGCCCTGGGCCACCGGCTGCGACCTCGATACATGTCCTTTGCCGGGGACCGCATGGAGGACGTGGCGGCGATTTTGAAAAAAATGATGGACACTTACCGGGCCGGAAGTCCGGGATACGGAATAACGGAAGCCAGCGCCTGATACCGGATGGGTGGAGGCATCGCGTCCGAATCACCATGAAAAATCCGATCAACAGAGCCGTGAAAAGCAACAGCCTGCCCGGGACACGTAGGGCGACGAATTGAGGAGCAAGGATATGGAAGCCGTTGGTGCGCCGATTGACGAAAACCTTCGTTTTTTTATCGCTGAATGTCGCGAAATGATTGACGATGTCGAGCCGCGACTGATCGAGCTCGAGCAGTATTCAAGCGAAACGGGTGAGGTGGACGAAGAAACGGTCAACCTGATTTTTCGCCTCTTTCATTCGATCAAGGGCAGCGCCGGATTTCTGGGGCTGGAAACCATCGTGGACGTCACGCACAACGCCGAGACGCTGCTCGACCTTTTCCGTTCGGGCCGAAGCAAATTGAGCGCCCGCCATACCGACGTACTCTGCCGGACCTGCGATATGGTCCTGGCCCTGTTGGACCAGGTCGAGACGACCGGCGGCGACTCCGGTATGGAGAGCCAGGCCGGGGAAGTCACCCGAAACCTGGTCGAAATGATCGCCCGGGAGGAAAAAGGGGGCGAGGCGTCCGAAAGGGGAGCCGTGAGGGCGGCGGACCCGGAAGAGGATGGCGATGGGGGTGGACGTCCGGAAACGGCGGAGGTAATCGAAGAGGCCCTGGAACTGACCCTGACCCCTGAAATGGTCCAGCGATTCATCGAGGAGTCCGACGAGCAGTTGGAGCGGGTCGAACAGGCCTTGCTGGCCCTGGAAAAATCGCCCGACAAGATCGAGGGCCTCGAAGAGGCCTTCCGGTCGCTGCACAGCTTCAAAGGCAACTGTGGGTTCATGGGGCAAGCCGATCTCGAACGGCTCAGTCATGGCGCGGAAAACGTGCTCGGGGCCATCAAGGACGGTCGTCTCGAAGCCGGAAAGAAGAACATTCCCACGCTGCTTTACATGGTCGATGTCCTGAGGGGGGCCATCGCCGAGATATCCAATCAGGGACCGGGCCAGGTCGAAAATCTGCCCATGCTTTGCGATATGCTCAACGATATGGCCCCCGCGCCCGTCCAGGAACCCAAGGCGGTCCGCGCGGAAATCAAGGAGCCGGAGGCGCTTTGGCTGCTCCGGGAGGAAGAGCCGGAACCTTCTCCGGCGGCCGAAAAAGAGAGCGTTGCCAAAACCAAGACCGCGCCCATGATGAAAAGCCGCTCGGTATTTCGCCAGGACATTCGGGTGGACCTGACCAAGCTGGACCAGTTGATCAACCTGGTGGGCGAGCTGGTCATTGCCGAGTCCATGGTCACCCGCAATCCCGATCTGGCCGGCCTCGAGATGGAGAACTTCGACAAGGCCACCAACCATCTGGACAAGATCGTGCGGGACCTTCAGGACGTGGCCCTGTCCGTCCGCATGATTCCGGTCGCGGGAATCTTCCGGAAGATGATCCGCCTGGTCTATGATCTTTCGGCCCGGGCCTCGAAGAAGGTCAACCTGACGCTCCTGGGCGAGGACACGGAGATCGACAAGACCGTGGCCGAACTGATCGCCGATCCCCTGGTTCACCTGGTCCGGAACTCGGTGGATCACGCCATCGAGACGCCCGACGAGCGTCTGGCCGCCGGCAAGCCGGAGACCGGCCAGATCACGTTGGAGGCGAGACACGAAGGGGGCGAGGTCTGGATTTCGATCAAGGATGACGGTCGTGGATTGAACCGCGAGAAGATTTTGGCGCGCGGGATCGAACGGGGGCTGGTTCCGGGCGACGGACAGGGCATGAGTGACGCCGAGGTGTACGATCTGATTTTTCAGCCGGGTTTTTCCACGGCCGAACAGGTCACCGACGTCTCCGGACGCGGCGTCGGCATGGACGTGGTCAAAAAGAACGTGGAAAAGATCAAGGGGCATGTGGACGTGACGACCCAGCCGGGCCTGGGGACCGTCCTGCTCCTGCGCATCCCGCTGACCCTGGCCATTATGGAAGGCATGCTGGTCCGGGTCGGCAGCAATCAGTATACCATTCCACTGCTTTCCATCCGGGAGTCCATCCGGGTCGATCAGCGCACGGTCATCCGAACCATGGACGGCCAGGAACTGATCAAGGTCCGCGAGGAGATTCTTCCGGTCATGCGGCTTCACGACCTTCACAAGATCAAACCCGACTTCGAACAACTCCACGAAGGGCTTCTGGTGATCGTGGAAAACCGGGCCGATGCCGTCGCCTTGTTTGTGGACGAGATTCTGGGGGAACAACAGGCCGTCATCAAGGGCCTGTCGAATTACATAGGCAGCGTCAAGGGGGTGACTGGATGCACGATTCTGGGCGATGGGCAGATCAGTCTGATTCTGGACTGCGGCGGGTTGATCAAAAAGGCCATGGCCCAAGGCAGGTCGGCGACCGTGCATTGAGCGATCCTCGCGAAAACCCGAAAAAGCAACGCGAACCCAATTCTTTAAGGAGAATGAGACATGAGCAAGGATAAAGAAATTTTGGATGACACCCTGTACGACGAGGACGATGAGGATACCCAACGGGACAAGTATCTGACCTTCCAGTTGGGCGATGAGCAGTACGGCATTGAAATTCGTCACGTCACGGAAGTGGTCGGGTTGCAGAAGATCACCAGCGTGCCCGACATGCCGGAGTTCGTCAAGGGCGTTATCAACCTGCGAGGCCAGGTCATCCCGGTCATGGACGTCCGAACCCGTTTCCGCATGCCGGCCCGGGAGTACGACGATCGAACCTGCGTGGTCGTGGTCAACATTCAGGACACGGCCATCGGCCTGGTGGTCGACGAGGTCGAGGAAGTACTCGACGTCCCGGAAAACCAGATCGAGCCGCCGCCCCGGATCAGCCAGAGAGCGGGCAGCCGCTTCATCCAGGGGCTGGGCAAGGTCGGTGAAACGGTCAAGATTCTGCTGGACGTGAACAAGCTCCTTTTTACCGAGGAACTCGAGATAGTCGGCGCCGCCGCTGAATGACAGGCGGATTGCAAGTGTTTGACCATAGAAGAAAATGAAGAGAGGATATACGAACATGAAGCTGAAGCTCAGGGGCAAGATCATTCTCCCCATCATCGTGCTGGTTGTCATAGGCATGGGTGTTTCCTCGGTGATTTCCTACGTTGTTTCGGCTCAGGCCCTCCACGCGTCGGTCGAACACCAGATTCAACTACTGGCCGATTCGGCCGAAATTCAGATATCCAGCTGGCTCGAAAACCTCGATCGCCAGGCCAGAATGTGGAGCAAGGACTGGGTGATCCAGTCCGCCGTCACGGATGGGTCGCTGGACAGCAAGAGCCAGCAGGCGGCCGGAGAGTTCATGGCCGGGTTGATGAAGGAATACAAAGTCTTTGAAGCGCTCAATGTGGCCAATGCCAAAGGCATTGTCGTCGCCTCGGACAACAAGAAAGCCGTGGGCCTGGACGTCAATGACCGATCTTTCTTCAAGGCCGCCATTGGTGGGAAATCGTTCCTGTCCGAAGTCTTGACCAGCAAGCTGACCGGGAACCCCATGTTCGCCATTTCCTACCCGGTGCTTGACAAGGGCAAGCCGGTCGGCGTCTTTTTCGCCGTGGTCAACCTGAAGGCCTTCACCGACCAGTTCATCGACACGATCAGGATCGGCAAGACCGGGTATGCCTACCTTTATCAGAACAACGGCCAGGTCATCGCCCATCCGGACAAGAAGCAGGTCCTGAAACTCAACATGAAACAGTTCGACTTCGGGCGCGCGATGATGGCCGAGGGAAGCGGTTTCAAGACCTACATCTACAAAGGTGTCGAAAAGATCGTGGCTTTTCGGAAAAACAAAATGAGCAACTGGACGGTGGGGGTCGGGGCCGGGACCAGCGAGTCCTTTGCCGAGGCCCGCAGGCTCGGATACATCAGCCTGGGGCTGGCCCTGGTGGTCGTGGTCTTGTTGTCCGTGGTCCTGACCTGGTTGATTACCCGCCTGGTGACCCGCCCGTTGAATCGGGCCGTGGATGTGGCCGACGCCGTAGCCGCCGGCGACCTGACCCGGAAACTGGACAGCCAGGTCCGGGATGAAGTGGGAGCCTTGTCCAACTCGATCGACTCGATGGTCGACAGCCTCAAAACCAAGGCCGACCTGGCCACCTATATTGCCGAGGGCGACCTGAGCCATGAAGTGGCCCTGGCTTCGGAGCAGGATGTGCTTGGCCAGGCGCTCCGGAAGATGGTCGAGAACCTGAACCAGGTCATCGGGCAGGTCAACGAAGCCGTGTCCCAGGTTTCGGCCGGTTCGGGCCAGGTGGCCGGTTCGAGCCAGGCCCTGAGCCAGGGCGCGACCGAGCAGGCGGCTTCCCTGGAGGAGATCAGCAGTTCGATGACCGAGGTGGGCTCGCAGACCAAGACCAACGCCGAGAACGCGGCCCAGGCCAACCAGTTGGCGGCCGAGGCGCGCCAGGCGGCCGAGGACGGCAACGGCCGGATGAAGGAAATGGTTTCGGCCATGGGCGAGATCAACCAATCGGGCAACCAGATCGCCAAGATCATCAAGACCATCGACGACATCGCCTTTCAGACCAACCTGCTGGCCCTGAACGCGGCCGTGGAAGCGGCCCGGGCGGGCAAGCACGGCAAGGGATTCGCCGTGGTGGCCCAGGAGGTGAGGAACCTGGCCGGGCGGAGCGCCAAGGCGGCCCAGGAGACGGCGGAACTGATCGAGGGTTCGAGCAAGCGGATCGAGACGGGCACGCAGATATTGAACCGGACCGCGGAGGCCCTGGAACGGATCGTTGGCGGCGTGGCCAAGGTAACGGACCTGGTGGGCGAGATCGCGGCGGCGAGCAACGAGCAGGCCGAGGGGATCGCCCAGGTCAACCAGGGGCTGGGCCAGGTGGACCAAGTGACGCAGCAGAACACGGCCAACGCGGAACAGACCGCTTCCGCGGCCGAGGAGCTGTCGTCCCAGGCCGCTCACGTCCACGAACTGTTGAACCGGTTCAAGCTGATGAACGGTCATGTTGCCGACGAGCACCAGACGGCCCAGCCGGGTGAACGGAAGCCCCGCCGGAAGCGCGCCGTACCCGTGGAACGGAAAAAGGCCGAACCCTGGGGAAGGGACGCGATCACGGCGGCGGACAACCGGATGGTCAACCCGGCCGACGTGATCTCCCTGGACGACCGGGAGTTCGGTAAATACTAAAAAGATGTGAATCCACAATTAATCCGGGCCGTTATATCCGGTCAACTCGATCGGGGCCATCGAAGCGGGATGTAACGGCCCGGCCAAACTGCCCAAAAATTACAAAAGAACAAGAAAGCAAGGAGGAGATGGGATGAAAAAAGTATGGATGGCGACATTCTCCGCACTGGTTCTGCTGGCCTTCGTCAGCCTGGCTCAGGCCGGCGAGAAGGCGCCCCAGAAAATCGTGGACCTGGCTCAGGGCACGCTGGCCGGAATCGGTTCGGACCCGGTCCTGGTGGCGGCGGTCAAGGCCGAGAACGCCAAGGGCAAGACCCTGGACCAGATCAAGGAGATGGACAAAAAATGGATGGCCACTCCCGGGCTGGCCGACTTTATGAAAGCCCTGATGGAGTCCGAGGCCGGAAAGCATCTCCAGGGCATCCAGAAAAGCAAACCCTATTTTGCCGAGATTTTTCTCATGGACAACCAGGGGGCCAACGTGGCCATGACCGACAAGACCTCGGACTACTGGCAGGGCGATGAACCCAAGTTCCAGGAGTCGTTCAAGGGCGGCGCCGGCGCGATCCATGTCAGCGAAGTCAAGTTTGACGAAAGCTCTCAGGCCTATCTCGTTCAGGTATCCGTTCCGGTCAAGGACGGCAATCAGGTGATCGGGGCCATAACGTTCGGTATCGACGTCGAAAAGGTCGAATAGCGGCATTCTCGAGGCGCCGGCCTTCATTCCGGGGCCGGCGCCGGAAGAAAGGAAAAGAAGACATGCAATGGTTTTATCATTTCAAGATCAAGTACAAGCTGCTGCTCGGCTTTTCGGTTCTGGTCGCCTTCATGTTTCTGATCGGCGGAAACGGGTTTCTGACGACGGGGAAGATCGAAGGGGAACTGGACGAAATCATCCAGGTCCGACTGCCCAGCCTCAACTACCTGGTCCAGGCGGACCGGGACCTCCAGCAGCTTCTGGTGGCCGAACGCTCCATGGTGTTCGCGACCGCCGGTTCGGATGTTTTCAAGCAGCTTGCGGCCGAGTATGACGAGAACCTGAAGCAGTCCTTAGACCGGATGAACAAGTACAAGGCCCTGATCAGCTCGGCCGAGGAAAAGGCCCTGATCGCCCAGTACGAAAAGACCCGGGCGGAATGGCAGGACCTCTCCCGGCAGATCGTCGAAGGGCGCAAGGCCGACACCCGGGAGGGGCGGCGCCTGGCCCTGGACCTGACCCTGGGTTTGGCCAAGGAAAAGTTCGAGGTCATGCGCGACTTTCTGGACAAGCTCCAGGAGTTGAACCTGAAAGCGGCCGAGGCGGCCAAGCTGAACGCCTATGCCGCCGAGGAACGGGCCAGCTACACCATGACCGGGGCCATTGTCCTGGGTGTTTTG
Source organism: Pseudomonadota bacterium (assembly GCA_018830135.1). Lineage (GTDB taxonomy): Bacteria > Desulfobacterota > Desulfarculia > Adiutricales > JAGVGV01 > JAHJTB01. The sequence continues at coordinate 9,608 of JAHJTB010000481.1, forward strand.
CTGGGCATCTTTTTCGCCTGGATTACGACCAGGGGCATCGTCAACCCCTTGCGGGAGGTGATCCGGTTCGCCGGCCGGCTGAGCCGGGGCGACCTGTCCGCGAGGCTGCCCATGGGGCGGGCCGTTAACTGCTCGCAGATGACGGACTGCTCGAAAAAGGACTGCGTCTCCCACGGAAAGCCGAGTCACTGCTGGGTCGAGGCCGGGTCCCTGTCCAGCCGGCCGACCTGCCCGAAGGTGGTCGAGGGCATGGACTGCCGCGACTGCAAGGTCTACCGGGCGGCCAGGCTCAACGAACTCGAGGAGATGGGTTCTTCACTCAACGCCATGGCCGACGAGTTGTCCGTGAAGGCCGATCTGGCGGTCAAGATTTCCGAGAATGATCTGAGGCAGACGGTCAACGTGGCCTCGGAGCAGGATGTGCTGGGGCAGGCGCTCCGGAAGATGGTCGAGAACCTGAACCAGGTGATCGGGCAGGTCAACGAAGCCGTGTCCCAGGTTTCGGCCAGTTCGAGCCAGGTGGCTGATTCGAGCCAAGCCCTGAGCCAGGGCGCGACCGAGCAGGCGGCTTCGTTGGAGGAGATCACCAGTTCGATGACCGAGGTGGGTTCGCAGACCAAGACCAACGCCGAGAACGCGGCCCAGGCCAACCAGTTGGCGGCCGAGGCGCGTCAGGCGGCCGAGGACGGCAACGGCCGGATGAAGGAAATGGTTTCGGCCATGGGCGAGATCAACCA
>JAHJTB010000482.1 GCA_018830135.1 Pseudomonadota bacterium
GATGGTCCGGGCGTTGAGCAGGCCTCGGGTTTCCGGGGCCAGGGGCAGGGCCAGAACCAGGAAATCGGCCAGGGCCAGCATCTCGTCGAGGCGGTCGAAAGTCCACGTCTCGCAGGGTTCGTCACCCAGGACCCGCCGCCGCAGCCCGATGACGCGCATGCCGAAAGCAGAGCCCAGGCGGGCCGTTTCCAGGCCGATCGGTCCCAGGCCGGCCACGCCCAGCACCTGGTCCGGCAGTTCCTGGACCTCATGACGCGACCAGACCCGGTCGGACTGTGCCCGGAACCAAGCGGGCAAATCCCGCGACAGGGCCAGGATGAACATCATGACCGACTGGGCGATGGCCGAAGCGGCCGCGCCGGACGACGTGGTGACCCGGACGCCCTGATCGAGCATGGCCCGGAACCAGGGATTGTCCACTCCGGCGCTGAAGGTGTGCAGCCAGCGAAGAGCCCGGCTTTCCGAAACAACCCGGACGAATTCGATGACCCGGTCCGGGTAGGAATCGTTGGAAAAAAACGCGATTTCAATCGAGGCCGGATCGCCGTCCACTCGTCCCCCCGGCCGCAACACGATCCGGGGGCGTTCCGGTGCGGCGTTTTCGAGCTCGACGCCGAACCGCTCCTCGATGGATTCGGAAATCAGGATCGAACCGGTGTCCCGGGTCATGTGACAAACGCCCCCTCGCGAACGGCTTGACCTACCGCTATATGGGACCGGTCCTGGACCCGCTCTCAGGTCTTCAGCTTCAGGCCGTTATGCCAGACCTTGCCCTGGATGGGAACGGGGCGGGAGAGCGTGTCCAGGACCGGACAATGCCCCTCGACCATCTCGATCATTCGCCGGAGCCGGTCTTCGTCCGCGTCCGATTCGATTCGCGTTTCGAACCGGATTTCAGTAAATCCGGGCGGCGTATTGTCATCCAGGGCCAGAATGCCCTTGGAATCCATATACCCCTTGACCTGGATTTCGACCTTGCGCAGGTCGATGCCCATCACGGCCGCGAAGCTGGCGTACATGATCTCCTGGCAGGTTCCCAAGGCCGCCAGGACCAGTTCGACCGGATTGGGACCGGAATCGGTCCCGCCCATGGAAGGCGGCTCGTCAATGGTCAGGGGCGGGAAGTCCCGAATTCGGGCCTCGCAGGTCACGTCCTCGATCAGCGCGGTCCGGATCGTAAACACGGACTCCGATCCCCCGGGATTGGCGGAAACACGAGCTTGCAGCGTTTCAAACGCTTCCTTGACCTTGTGGTTCATGTTGACCCCTTACCCTGGTGTCCTTATCCCGGATTTCTCACCCGCTTCCTGCCGCGGCCGGGAAATCCTTGCTGCAACGCTCGTTTGGAATATTTGGGTCCTCAACATATCGCCCTGATATGCTTGCGGCCAAAATCTCCTCCAGCTTCGCGTTTCGCTGATGATTTCTCGACCTCGCTATGGAACCCGGTGAGAAATCCGGGCTAGGAATCGCCGAGCGATCCCTCCTGGAACTTATCACAAGCGGCGCCCCCGGGCCAAGTCCGCCGGCAAAAAATTACCGGTGAGCGACCGGCTGCCTTGCCTGAACGCCCGGCCCCGGCTTCCGACCAGGGCACGCCGGTTGCCATCGGAACCACAGATGACTCAGCGGCAGGGTCGTCCTTCGGGGAAAGGTCTTGCCGGGAAGGACTGGAGCCCGGAACGCCACGATCTTCGGACAAAATTTTGATTTCCGCCTTTTCCTATGGGGTACGCCGGTTGCCCGGCGATTGGGCCGCGCCGGGTTATTGGTTCGAGGCGGACAGAAAGCAGCCCGTGTCTTTGGAATCGGTATCGGAGGACGAGGCAAGGCGTGGGGTGACTGCCGGGACAAACGACACGCCCGGGCTCTGGTCCAGAACGCTCGCTCCGTTGCGGAAGGACAGATGGGCCTCTCCCCCGATGGACAGCCCGATGGTCTTGTCGCGGCCGGCAACCAGGGAAGTGTGCCGGTTGCCCTGGCCATAGTAAAAATTGATGGTCCCGTCGGAATACAACCTGGCCGCTACGTGAACCGGCCTTTGGTCGCTTTGGGTCTTGGCGTCCCAGGAAACGGTCACGTAATTCAGCTTGGCGTCGATATAAATGTCATTTTCGGGGTCCGAGGTGGTCAGGTCGTCCCACAACGGGGCCGCGGCCACGGCCTGGATCAGGCCGGCCACGCTGTTTCCTCCGCCGGCATCCTCTGATTGCCAGCTATCGTTGGTCAGGGCGTAAAGATAGGCCTCCTCCATGGTGGTCTGCCCGTCTCCGTTGGAATCGCCAAGTAATGGTTCGGCCAGGGCCCGGGTCGCATAATGGGAAAATTCGTCGTATGTAAAGTAACCCATGGCGAAGGAGGACTCCCACCACCGGGCCGCGGACATGAGGACCCGGTTCGGTCCCGCCAGCTTTTCCACCAGGCCTCCGGAATAACATTGTTCGAAAATGCCGGCCACGATGCCGGCATTGACCTTATTGACTTCGGCCGCCAGTTCGTCGCCGGTCATCTTTTCGCCCCACAGGTACACGGTCGTGTCGGGGACGTGGAAGGGTACCTGGTTGCCTTCCTGAATCCCGCCGTGGTCCGTGATGAAAATGGATAGAAGGTCGCCGGGGCCGAGTTTGGCGGCGAGTTCGTCGAAGACCAGGGTTATGTTGGCCTTGGTGGCGCTATACCGGGTGTCCGGCAGACCATCGCCGTCCAGGTCCAGGGGCGAACTGGCGGTTGTTCCCTCATAGTCGATATACGTGTCGAAGGCCGGGTCGGTCCCGTCGCTGATCAGGACGTAAATGTTTTCATCCAGGAAGCCGTTTTGCTTGAGCGTGGAAAAGAAATAGGAGCAGTCGTTCCAGTAACGGAGCGGGTTTGACACCCAGTTGTAGCCTCCGGAAAGGATGACCGCATAGCGATGCTCCGCCGGAGTGAAGGCGCGGGACGCAGCATCCGGGGCCAGGGTTTTATCCGTCAGGGGCCCGGGGGAGACATCGCTGGACGGCGTGGACCCGGATGTCAGTTCCTTGTACTCCTCCATGTTCCTGGGAGGCGTCCGGGCATGGATCACGTTCAGCTCGCCGTCCTCGGACACGAGTACGTAGCGGCAGGGATGTTCCCAGTTGGCCCGGGGCGCGTCGTCAATGAAAAAGAGCCAACCCGGACCTCCGGACAGGGTCGCCTCGCTGAACCACAAGGGAATGACAACGGTCGAGGCGATTTTTTCCTGGAAAAGGTAAACCCGACGCTCTTGATCGTCCAAGTCCAAAAGACTGTCTCGAAGGACCTGGTAGGCTGCCTCCGGGTCGGCGACCGTCCGTGTCGTGAGGCCGTTCGGTCCAGGGGATGCGTCGTCGTCCGCCCCGACGGCGGCGGGCCAGGACAAAAAACACACAAACAGAGACAACAGGAGGATATTCTGGAGCCTTGTCAGGGTTTGACATCGAGTAACCAATTGTAATCAATCAGTTCGGGACATATTCCACTGCGGCGGACCTCTCCGGCGCCCCCGGGAATATTTCGGGATTGAAAAATCGTCGGACGCATGTGTGGATCGAAAAAACGGGAAACACTTGGGCTTTTATCGTCCTCCAGCTTATAGAAATCGAGTCGTTTTTTCGGGATGGCCCGCAACACCCCCGGGGGCGGAAATAGGGCATCGCGGGAAGGGCTCATTCTATAACCGGGTTGTTTGTGATGATCTGATTTTAGGTTTCCGGGGTTTTTCCTCAAAAATTGCCCATATTTTCACGAACGAGGTCAATCAAAAAAAGACAGCCGCGAGGGCTGTCCGTATATGGAAAAGGCCGGCGAACCGGCCGCGTGGTCCGGTCCTGAATCAGGAGGCGTCGGTTTTCGTCTCTTTCTTCGTCTCGGTCTTCTCCGCCTTCTCCGCCTTTTCCGGACCCTTCTTCTCGCTCGAGTCCTTTTCGGCCTTCACTTCCGGGGCCTTCTTGCCGGCGTAGTCGGTCACGTACCATCCCGACCCCTTGAGATGAAAGGTGTTCAACGACATCAGCTTGCTGACCTTCCCCCCGCAGTGAGGGCACTTCTTGAGGGGCGGATCGGAAATTTTCTGCAGTTCCTCGGTAACTTCCTGACAGGACTTGCACTGGTACTCGTATATCGGCATAAGGCTCACCTCCAAACAGGTCTATACGCCGCTTAACTTAACTCCTCTGGGGGAATTGTCAAGGGCCTTGAGAAAAAAAATCCGCGTCGATCCGGTCCGCGGTCCGGCGATGGTCGGCGTAGAAATCGAAAATCATTTCCATTCCGGGCAGTTTCTGCTTGCGCAGCAGGTCGTAGGTCAGGTGATGCACCCGGACCTCCTCGTCGGCCCGCTGGGCTTCGTCCACGTCAAAAAACTGAAAAAATTTGTAAAATCTGATCACGTGCAGCAACTCGTGGGTCACGACGTAGGTCAGCAGAGGCAAAAGGTCCAGGCCGGTTTCCCGTTCCAGAGCGGTCAGGATGTTGTGGTCCTGCAAGCAGATGCGGAAAAAATCCCCCAGGCGGAGGCCGTCCGGCGGGCCGGGCCGGGCATAGCGCCTGATCTGGGCAAAGACGTCCAGGACGATCTCGTCCCGGGTCAGCTCCTTCAAGGTTTTGATATCGTAACGGTATTTTTTCCAGTGAGAAATGGTCAGATGAAAATGGTCGCTGATGACCTCCTCGGACACCGCCACGGCCTGTTCGACCGTCCGCATTTGAGGCGCATTGAAACACATTTGGGCCGCCGTTGGGGTCATGGGATAGTATATAGCTCTTTTCAGACTGTAATTCAAGCAGTTAGGAAATGGCCGCCCAAGTGGCCCTTAGAACCCGGATTTTGCAGTTGGCTCCTACCACGGCGCCGAAATGCGTGCTGCAACGCTCGCCTCCCGTTTTTTGACCTCGACGCATCGTATAATACGCCCGCGGCTAAAAATCGGTCCAGCTTCGCGTTTCGCGATGCATTTCGACGCCTCGCTACGAACCCAACCGCAAAATTCGGGTTTTCTGATGAGTCGGGGCAGTTCATATTTTAGCCGCCCGCGCGGCCTTTGGCCGAAGGACGACTCTGCCTCCGAGTCCCTCAGTATATATGGAAAAGGCGGCAGCCGGAGTCGTGAGGCTAAAGGCCGCGACAGGGCGGTCCTCCGGCAGCAATAATGGGTGAAAATTTTTATTGAGTGTTGGTGGTGGTTCCCGGGGGAGTGTGAAATAATTTTTCGTAAAGTCGTTTTGAGGGGGACGGGAGCCGGGTATCCGGTAACTAATTGAA
>JAHJTB010000483.1 GCA_018830135.1 Pseudomonadota bacterium
CAAGAACGTCATATTCGCCACGGCGACCCCAATCTCGAATACCATGACCGAGTTGTGGACGACGTTGCGCTACATCCGCCCGGACCTGTTGCAGTCGCTGGGCGTTGTGCAGTTCGACGAGTTCGCGTCCCTGTTCGGGGAGGTGGCCGAGGCCCTGGAAGAGACGAGCACGGGCGACTTCAAGATGGTCGAGCGGTTCGCCAACTACGTTAACGGGCCGGAGCTGTTGACCATGTGGCTGAACGGGGCGGACGTGGTCAGGTCCGAGGACCTGGATATACCGGGGATACCGGAGATCAAGGGCGGCCGGCCTCAAGAGATCAAGATTCCCCGGAGCGAGCTGCTGGCCGATTACATTCGGGAGCTAAAGGCCACGCGGGAAGCATGGGACAATCTGTCGGGGAGGGAAAAGCGGGCCCAGCGGCACGTCCCCCTGGTGATCTTCGGGCAAGCGCGGCAGGCGGCGATCGACTTGCGGCTGGTGGATTCGAGCATGCCCGACGATCCGGGGAGCAAGACCAACCGGGTGGTCAAGGAAGTGTTCGAGCGGTGGCAGGCCACGGCCGAGAATCGCGGCACTCAGATGGTTTTCGCCGAGATGTTCCAGAGCCGGGACCGAAGGTTCAACCTGTATGAGGAGATCAGGCGCAAGCTGGTCGATCAAGGGGTTCCGGCCGAAGAGGTGGCCATTATCCACGAGGCCAAGAACGACGCCCAGCGCAAGAGGCTGTTCGACCGGGTCCGGTCGGGGGATGTCCGGATTCTGTTGGGGAGCACGGGCAAGATGGGGATCGGCGTGGACGTGCCCCAGCGAATGACGGCCCTGCATCATGTGGACGCGCCGATCCGGCCGATGGACTTCGAGCAGCGCAACGGCCGGATCGTGCGTCAGGGCAACAAGAACCCGGTGGTGGAGATACTGATCTACGGCGTGGAGCAGACCCTGGACAGCGTGACATACCAGATACTCCGAACGAAGCAGCACTTCATCAGCCAGATTCTCAACGGAAAGATCGAGGGCCGGTCATTCGAGGACCCGACCAGTTCGAGCAAGGCCACGTTCGAGGAAATGATGGCCGTGTTGACCGGCAATCCCCTGGTCAAGGAGCGATACGGCCTGGAAAACCGGTTGCGGAACCTGGAGGCGCAGTTGACGGGGTATCAGCGGCAGATGTCCGAGCGCCGCCGTCAGGTCAATCAACTGGAGCAACATACCATCCCGTTCTATGCGAAAGAGATCGTCCGGATCGAACGGTTGCGCGAAGTCATGCAGGCGACATTTCCCGAGTCCCGAATTACCGAGGCGACGGTGGAGGGCCGACCGGTTGACCGGAAGGACCTAGCCAAGACCCTGGATGATATGATCGAGGCCGTGAAACAGGATATTATGAACGGGGCGGATGAAGAAGGCCGTATCAGGGTCGTGGATCGGGATACGCGGGCTGAAGCGATCAAGGCCCGGTATATCAACCTGGCTTTCGGCAAGGATGTCCAGGTCCGGATCAGAATCCTACCGACGTATGACGCCGACGAAGGTTACGTCTACCTGCGCGCACCCGAGGTGAAATACGAAGCGAGGATCAAGGGCGTCGAGGGGCCGTACGAGGCGGCAATCAGCGGCGGCCGGGGATTCATGCAGAGCTTCGACCTATTTATCAGGCACGAACATGGGTTGGCGGACACCCAGGAGCGTCTGACCAAGGCGCAGAAGAACCTGGCAGAGAACCGGGCCAACCTGGGCAAGTCGTTCGAGTTTCAGGATGAGCTGAAACAGACCCGGGAACGTCTGGCCCAGGTCATGACTGATTTGAAGGCGTTCGAGGACGAGGACAAGCGCCTGCGGAATGAGCGGAAGGGCGCCAGTGGCGACCAGGGCCAGGTGGACAAGCTGGCAGAGTATCGGCGATCCGAGGAGGAAGACGAGGACGAGGATGAGTTAGAAGGCGAGGAAGAAGACGACGAGACCATGCTGTCGGTTGGGGAGTTTGTGGCGGCGTCGGACGGATCGGCGGATTTCGGGTTTATCGGGGAAGAGTTGGCCCGGTTCTTGGGAGTGGAGCCGGGTCCCATTCGAGTCTACCGGGGGCGGTACCGGCATTTCACCAAAAAGCAGCCTGACCGGTTGGATGAAATCCACCGGCAGGGTTACGTGAGCGGCCGAGAGTTCGTCGAGGACGTGGCCAGGAATTTCAACGCGGTTTACCAGGGGACTCGCGGGAGCTTCATCCTGGTCAAGCGCAATGGCCAGGGGCAGATGATTTACATCGAGCTGGTCAAAAAAGAAGGAGAAGGCTTTTACAGTGTCCGGACGGCGGTGCCTCGGGCGAGGCCCGACTTTTTCAACGAAAAAACGCCGCTTTGGGAAGGGGCGCAGTCCCTACAACCGCCCTCGGGCGGTTCCCGTGCGCTATCTGTCGGCCAAAGCAGCGTTGGAAATATTATAGCCCCGGGGGAAGAGACTGTCAAGGGTGCGAACCTGGACTACCCTCCCCTGTCGCGGCGGCAGGCGGGGGAGGTCAAGGCCCTGGTCGAGGACGTTCGGGGCTGGCTGGCCGAGGCCTTGGACCCCGAGGTGATGGAGCGGGTGGACGTGGAGTTGAAGCCGGTCATATCCCTGGCCGGCAAGAACGCGGAGCGGAGCCTGGCCGAGCACGGGGACATCCCGATTTCCAACATTTTGGGGGCCACGACGTTCCGACGTTTGGAGGCCCTGGTCGAGCTGGCCTACGGGCTGGACCGGAAGACCCTCCAGGGGACGGCCTATCACGAGGCGTTCCATGTCGTGGCCAGGTGGCTGTTGCCGGCCAAGGAATACGCCCGTCTGGTCAAGTTCTACGGGTCCGAGGAGAAGGCGGCCAATGCCTTTTCGGCCTATGCCATGAGGCGCAAGGCTTCGGCCATGCAGGGCGGCCCGACCGGTATGATCCGGAAGATCATGGCCAAGCTGGCCCGGATACTCCGGATCGCCCGCAACGGGCTCGCCGGCAAGGGCTTCACCCGGCCCGAGGACGTGTTCGGGCGGATACTGGCGAAGGATTATCGGCCGCATTGGGGAGAGCCTAACGCGGCGCAGGTGACGACCACGGCGTTCACCGTGCAGCCCAGGCAGATGTCCATTCCGGTAGCCCGGATTACCGGGGAGGAAATCGAGAACATCGAGTCGAAACAGTCTGGATTGCAATACTTCCGGGACCATTTGGCGGGGGAACATCGA
>JAHJTB010000484.1 GCA_018830135.1 Pseudomonadota bacterium
CGAGGCGTCGAAATGCATAGCGAAACGCGAAGTTGGACCGGTTTTTGGCCGCGGGCGTACCACATGATACTTCGATGTCAAAAAGCGTGAAACGAGCTTTGCGGCACGCATTTCGGCGCCGCAGTGGAACCCAACCGCAAAATCCGGGTTTCTAAAGCCCGTAGGCCTTGATTTTGGTCAGCAGGGATGGATAGCTGATTTTCAGCCGGCGGGCCGCTTCCGACCGGTTGCCGCCGGTTTCTTCCAGGGCCATCCGGATGACCTCGGCCTCGACATCGCGCAGGCGGGCCTTGAGGTCCAGGTCGGCCGGACGGTTCGGCGTGGCGGTTGGCGGGACGCCTCCGGCCAGGATGTGGGGAGGGAGGTCGCCGGGTTCGATGACGGGTTTGTGGACCAGGACCAGGAGCCGTTCGATGAGGTTTTCCAACTCCCGGACGTTGCCCGGCCAGGAGTAGTCGATCAGGGCCTGGGCCGCGGCCGGGTCCAGATCGGGCCGCCGGCGGCTCATGCGGGCGGACAGGGCGATCAGGAAGTGGTCGATGAGCAGGGGCACGTCCGCCTTGCGCTCCCGCAGGGGCGGGATGGACAGGGGCAGGACGTTGAGCCGGTAGTATAGGTCTTCCCTGAACCGGCCCTGGCCGACTTCCGCGGCCAGGTCCCGGGCCGTGGCGGCCACGATGCGCAGGTCCACCCGGACGGAAGCGGCCCCGCCCACCGGCCGGACTTCATCCTCCTGCAGGGCGCGCAGGAGTTTGACCTGCAAGGCCAGGGGCAGTTCGCCCACTTCGTCGAGGAACAGCGTGCCCCGGTCCGCTTCGCGGAACAGGCCGGCCCGGTCCTGCCTGGCGTCGGTAAAGGCCCCCCGCACGTGCCCGAACAGTTCGCTTTCCAGGAGCTGGTCCGGAATGGCGCCGCAGTTGACCGGGACAAAGGGCTGATCGCGTCGGGGGCCGGCCCGGTGCAGGGCCCGGGCGACGAGTTCCTTGCCGGTGCCGGACTCGCCGGTGATCAGAACGGGACTCTTGACCTGGGCCATACGGTCGATGAGAGTCAGGAGGTCCTTCATGCAGGGGCTGCGGGCCACGATGCCGAACGGAGGTTCCTGGGCCGCGGCCCGGCGCAGGGCCAGGTTCTCCCGCTTCAGGATTTCCCGTTCCAGGGCCCTTTTGAGTTTGAGCAGGACCTCGTCCGGCTGAAACGGCTTGAAAACGTAGTCCACGGCCCCGGCCTTGAGGGCCTGAACGGCTGAATCCACCGTGCCGTAGGCCGACATCATGATCACCGGCGCGGCCGCATCCCGGCCGACCGCCTCGTGTAGAAAGGCCGCCCCGTCCATGTTCGGCATTCTCACGTCGCAAAGGACCAGATCGACCCCCCCGCCGGCCAGGACATCGAGTCCTTCCCGGCCGTCGGACGCCTGGCGGACCCGGTATCCCTCCCGTTCCAAAATGGTCTTGAGGACGAGGCGCATGTTCTCTTCGTCGTCGATCACCAGGATGCATCCGGGTTCCGGGGGACTCATACCGTTTGACCTCCGCTTTCGTCCGCCGGCAGGACGACGGTGAAGACGCTGCCTCGACCCGGCCGGCTCTCGACCTCGATCCGGCCGCCCAGGGATTCGACGATGGACTGGCTGACCGACAGGCCCAGCCCGGTGCCCTGGCCCGGCGGTTTGCGCGTGAAAAACGGCTCGAAAATATGGGGCAGGTCCGCCGGATCGATGCCGGCGCCGCCGTCGATGACCGCCACCAGGACCTTATCGTCACGGCGGACCGTTCTGATCGTCAGTTCCCCTTGCCCGTCCATGGCTTGGCCGGCATTGACCAGCAGGTTGAGCAGAACCTGGATGAGCCGGTTGGCTTCGCCCAGGGCCATGACCGGACCCGGGGCCATGTCCCGCCTGATATCGAGGCCCCGGGACCACTTCTGGACCGAAGCCAGGGCCAGGGCGTCGGAGGCGACCTGATTCAGGTCCAGGGGTTCAATCCGAACCGGGGTGGGCCGGGCGAAATCCAGCAAGGCCCGGATGATGGCGTCCATCCGGCCGGTTTCCGCTTCCATCCGGCCAAGAAAATCTTCTCGTTCCGCTTCGGTCAGATCGTCCCGCCGCAGCAGATGGATGAAGCCGACCATGGAGCCCAGGGGATTGCCCAGTTCATGAGCCAGGCCGGCGGCCAGCCGCCCGACCGTGGCCATTTTTTCGGAACGGACCAGGCTCTCCTGGGCCGCCTCGAGGGAGGCCAGGTTCTTTTCCAGCCGGGCCCGACTTTCCAGGAGTTTGACGGCCATGGTTTCAAAGGAACGTTCGAGGCGGCCGATTTCGTGCCCTTCGCCTTCCAGGGTCCGACCCGGCTGGAACTCCCCCTCGGCCAGGGCCCGGACCCGGTTGACCATCCTTTGCAGGGGCTGAACCAGCCGCCGATTCAGAACATAGGTCCCGAACAGTACGGTCACGGCCGTGTCCAGGGTCAGGTAGATGAAAATGATCCACTCGATCTGGGCCCAGCTTCGACGCAGGCCGGCCAGGGAAGAATGCAGCCCCACCGCGCCCACGGGCCGCATGCCGTCGAACATGGGCACGGCCAGGGCCAGCGTGGGCTGGTGACCGAAGGGGAGAAAACCGGGTTCGTCCAGAAAGGTCAGTACGCGCCGGGACTGGACGGCTTCCCGCAGATCGGTTTTTTTCGGCCAAGGGGGCCGAGGCTCCGGGCCGATGGAAACCAGTGTCTCGCCGGCCGGATCGACCACGACGATGTGTTCGAAACCGGCCGAGGCCAGGCTCTCCAAAAGCTTGTCCAGCGACCCGTCGGACGGGTCCAGGATCAAGCGGGCCTCGATGGCCTTGGCCATGACCAGCCCGGTTTCCACTTTCAGGGCGATCATGCGCGGCTGAATCTGTTTGAGCACGACCAGTCCGATCAGCCCCACGGCCGCGGCGACCAGCAAGGCCAGACTGATCACGATCTCCGAACGAAGGCTCCAGTTCCTGAGTGCAGCCATGCGAGAGCTTTCGGCCGTCCCCACCGTCCGCCGGGTTATCCCAGATACCAGCGCAGCAGCGCCTCCCCGAAAAACATAAAAATCAGGGCCGCCAGCGAAAGAAACGGCCCGAAAGGCAGCTTCATGGTCAAGCGGAACTCGCCCTGGCGCACGGCCATCCCGATGGCGGCCAGCATCGCGATCACGGACCCCAGAAAGATCGTGACCAGGACCGATCGCCAGCCCAGGTTGGCCCCGATCATGGCCAGGAGGGTCATGTCCCCCCCGCCGATGCCCTCCTCGCGCCGGACCAGGTAGTAGGCCTGGAAAATGATCCAGATCAGGCCCCCGCCCAGTATCAGACCGCCGACCGACCCGATGATGGAAAGCAGGCGGAGGTCATGCACTCCCATCTGAAACAGCTTGATTCCGGCCAGCCGCCCGATCAGGCCCGGGTCCGGGGCCAAGGCGGCCGCGGCCAGCCCCAGGACCATGCCCGGCAGGGTGATGACATCCGGGATGATCATTTCGTCCAGGTCGATAAAGGTGATGGCCAGCAGCCCCAAAACAAAGTACAGGCCGGCCAGGGTCCGGACCCAGACGGCCGGGGACATCCAGGCCTGGTAATAGGTCAGCAGGCCGGTGTGATGAAAAACGGCCAGGGTCAGCAGACCGGCCATGAGTTCCACCAGGGGGTAACGCCAGGATATCCGGGTCTTGCAGTGCCGGCAGGCCCCGCCCAAAACCGCGTAGCTGAGCAGGGGCAGATTGTCGTACCAGGCGATGGACGCCTGGCAGTTCGGGCAGATCGAACGGCGGGGCCGGCTGACGGAAAAACCGTCCTCGGCCCGAGGCAGGCGGTAGATGACCACGTTGATGAAGCTGCCCAGACAGAGCCCGAGTAGAACGACCAGTATATTCAGGACGACCAGTGACACATGCGCCTCCCGAATTATTTATAGCACATTTGCGGGCCTGCGTCCGGTTTTGTTAAACCCGGCCCCGACTGCCGGGTGCCGTGGTCTTGTGACTTTTCGCCGACACCCTTGACCACCCCCCCCGGCCGGGGGTAAATTGGCCCGAATCGATCGAGATCATGGCCCAGCGGCGCCGCCGAGCCGGCGGGACCGTTGCCGAATGCGACTCCCCCAAGGCGGCCAATCGGCCAAGGAGGTATATCATGGCCCATAAAGTAGGCGTGCTTCTGTCCGGCTGCGGCGTTTATGACGGCGCGGAAATTCACGAATCCGTCATCACCCTGCTGGCCCTGGACCGGGCCGGAGCCCAGGTGGTCTGCATGGCCCCCAACGTGCCCCAGGCCCACGTCCTCAACCACATGACCGGCGAGGAAATGGGCGAGACCCGAAACGTCCTCGTCGAATCGGCCCGCATCGCCCGGGGTGATATCAAGGACCTGGCCGACGTCCGGGCCGACGACATCGACGCCCTGATCATACCGGGCGGTTTCGGCGCGGCCAAGAACCTGAGCGATTTCGCCTTCCAGGGTCCCGCGGGCGCTCCCAATCCGGAGGTCAAACGGCTGATCGACGAAATGATGGAACAGGGCAAACCCATTGGCGCCCTCTGCATCGCGCCGGCCACCCTGACCATGTCCGCCGGCCACAAGTCCCCCCTGGTGACCATCGGCACGGACGAGGCCACGGCCGGCGCCATCGGAGCCATGGGCGGCCGGCACCAGAACTGCCCGGTGGAGGGCTTTGTCGTGGATGAAAAAAACAGGCTGGTCACCACCCCGGCCTACATGCTCGGACCGGGCATCAAGGACGTCGCGGCCGGGATCGAAAAGACCGTGGCCCAGGTCCTGTCCATGATTTAAACATGATTGCCCAACCCGGGCCGACCGCCCGGGCGCGGTGAACCGACCGGCTTTTTTTCCGGACCCCGGGCCGGGCCGACGGCAGGCGCCGCCGGTCCGGTCTCACTCCGGTCAAAGGAGTGGTTTGTCCGCTTCGTACGCGCCTGACTGAGGGCTTGCAAATAACTCACCGGTATTATACTTATTAACGCGGGGGCGCCACGGAGCACAAACACGCCGGCATCCCTTCGAGGGGGCGAAAAAAGGACGGGGCCGTCTGAAACGATTTTTTACGGCGGCAGCGCCCGTCTTCGAAAAAATCCCAACCGGCCGCAACCATGAATCTATAAGAAATTCAGGGCAATCGCCTGGTGGGGATACTCGACATCCTTTCGAACCATACGACGCGGCCCGCTTCAAACCCGGGCCCAAGAGTCACCGATCGGGGGTTAAGGAACGATGGCGGCTACAGTCCCGACCATCATCACCATAGCCAGCGGCAAGGGAGGCGTGGGCAAGACGAATGTCTCCCTGAACCTGGCCCTGGCCCTGGTTGACGAAAAGCGGAAGGTCATCCTGCTGGACGCCGACCTGGGTTTGGCCAACGTGGACGTTCTCCTGGGCCTGGCGACCCAGTATTCGCTGATCGACTTTGTCGAGGGGCGATGCACGTGGGAGGAGGTCATGGTCACCGGGCCCCGATCCCTGGGGATCATCCCCGGCGGAAACGCCCTGGACCGCCTGCCCCAGTTGTCGAAAAGCGAACGCAGGCGCCTGCTCGAAGCGGTGGGGCACCTGAAGCATTTCGACGCCGTGATCGTGGATACATCGGCCGGCATATCGGAACTGGTCCTGAATTTTCTCCAGGCGGCGGGCATCCCCATTCTGGTCATGACGCCGGAGCCCACCTCCCTGACGGACGCCTATTCCCTTCTGAAGGTCTTTCAGAAGCGCAAGCCCCAGGCCCCGGTCTACGTCCTGGCCAACCGGGTCAAGACCGTAGACCAAGCCAAAAAACTCTTCAAACGCTTCGGGGCGGCCGCGGCCAACTACCTCCAGACGACGGTCAAACCCTTCGGCTACATCGTGGAAGACCCGAACGTCACCACGGCGGTGATCCGGCAGGTCCCGTTTATCTATCTTTATCCCAACTCCCCGGCCAGCCGCTCCCTCCGGCGCATGGCCGCCCAGTTGTCGACCTTGATCGGAGCTCCGGGCAAGACCGGAAACCTGGAGGCCCTCTTCGATTTTTCCTCCCCGGCGGCCGCCGCGGCCCCGATCCGGCCGGAAACGCCTCCGGCCGCGCCGCCGCCCCCGGCCCGCGAGCCGGAGCCGGCGGCGGATGGCTTCGACCTGGAAAAGTCCGGGGACATTGTCCGTCTGTTGATCAAGGAGGGGCATCTGTCGACCTCCCAGGCGGCGTACGCCCACAAGGTCCAGACAAAGCTGGACACGCCCCAGCTCTTCCTGGACACGCTCAAGGACCTGGGCTTCGTCAACGAGGAACAGATCAGGTCGACCCTGCTCAACAACCGGACGGGCATCCGGCTGGGCTCGCTCCTGGTGGAACTGGGCCACATCGACGAAAAACAGCTCTCCGCTGCCCTGAACCGGCAGCGTGAGATTCAGGGCCAGAAACGCCTGGGTGAAGTGCTGGTCGAAAACAAGTATATTTCCGAGTACGATCTGACCCAGGTCCTGTCCATGCACCTCGGCTTTCCCTATGTCGAGCCCCGGTCCGAGATGCTCGACCCCAAGCTGATGGAAAAGAGCCAGCGGGACCAACTGCTCTTGCACCGCTTTCTCCCGGTCCAGCGGGAAAACGACTCGATCCGGGTGGCCATGAGCGATCCGCTCAACGCCACGGCCATGGCCGCCGTCAAGAAGATGTACGGTCCGAACATCATTCCCCTGATCACCATGGACCGCTTCATCCACGACACCCTGGAATCGTACGAGTATCTCAAGGACTCGGCCAAAAGGCAGGAGACCAGCCAGACCGAGATCGTCGAGATCGTCGACCAGATCATCCTGGAGGCCCTGAAAAAAGGGGCCAGCGACATTCACGTCGAGCCGATGAAGAACCGCCTGCGAATCCGCTTCCGCAAGGACGGCTCGCTGGTCAACCACGCCGACCTGTCCAAGGACCTGGAACCGGCCATCATCAACCGGCTCAAGGTCATGGCCACGGCCAACCTGGCCGAAAAACGCCGGCATCAGGACGGAAGAATCCTGATGGACACCAAACAGACCGGCGAGGAGGTCGATCTGCGGGTTTCGTTCTACGTGACCCTGTTCGGCGAAAAAGTGGTCATGCGCATCCTGACCAAAAAGGTCGAACTGTTCAAGATCGAAGACGTGGGCATGGGCTCGAAGATGCTCGACCGCTTCCGGGACGACGCCCTGGACTCGCCCACGGGCGTGGTCATCATCACCGGCCCCACCGGCGCGGGCAAGACGACGACCCTGTAC
>JAHJTB010000485.1 GCA_018830135.1 Pseudomonadota bacterium
AATAGATCGGATCGAACATCGAGTTGGTGATCAGGGGCATGGACCCTTCCGAACCCTTGCAGTGGGCCACGACCAGGGTCGTGCCGAACGAGCCGGACCAGGTCCGCATGGCCCCGTACAGGGCGCCGAAGGTCCCGTCCCCCTCGACCGTCGAGACGTTCTTGCCGTATGATCCGGCGGCGTCGTTGACGCCCATGCTCGATATGGTTCTTCCGTCCCAGAAATCGTTCGAAACCGTGACCACGTTGTCGATCTGGTCGATGGTCAGTCCGGCGTCCTCCAGGGCGCCCGTGGTGACCTCGAAGACCAGGTCGGCCAGGTTGCGGTCGACGATCCGTCGTTCATAGCGCGTCTGAGCCACTCCTACCACGGCGATTCGCTGCATGTTCCTCATCCTTCCGTCGGGGTGAAATAGGCGATGTCCAGCATGTTGCCCCGACGGTCCGGCTGGAAGACCGGCTTGAGCCGCATGCCGGGCTTGAGGGCGTCGAGGTCCGTGTCCGAAATCAGGTGGGCCACGTCGCTGTCCGCGCCGTCCAGGGTAATCAGGCCGTAGGCGAACGGAGGGGCCAGCGGCTGGGCCGGCTGTTCGTAATGGACCACGGTAAAATGCTTGAGCGTCCCCTCCGGACCGACCTCGAGCCAGTCCTCATCCGGGATGGCCTTGAAGCAGACCGGGCAACGCAGCCTGGGCGGGACCCAGACGTGATCGCAGGTCGTACACCGGTTGGCCAGAAAATGCCCCTTGTCACGCAGTTCGATGAAAAATCGACTGCCTACGCGCCCGACCGTCCAGGAATACGGCATGTGGATGCCGCCCTCCAGAATGATGGGTTTCACTTCTTGACGCCATTCGTCACCCATGCGTATTCTCCTTTTTCTCAAAGGTTGTAGCCAGGGTTGCCTCGCGGGCGGACCGCAATCGGAATCCGCCCGCCGGTATTCAACCGTGCCGGGGCTTAAAGCCCCGGGTCCTTGTACTCGCCATACACCTTGCGGAACAGGGCGCCGATCTCGCCCGTCGTGGCCATGGCCGACACCGCCTCGATCATGGCCTCGATGGTGTTGTCCCCGGCGCGCATGACCGCTTCGAGACGCTCCAGGGCCTCCCGGGTCCGGCTCTCGTCCCGCTCGGCGCGCACCTTATGCAGGCGGGCGACCTGCTTGCGCTCCAGTTCCAAGGGAATCTTCATCAATTCGATCCGGATTTCTTCGCCCGGTTCCTCGAACAGATTCACGCCGATGATCCGGTCCTCTCCCCGGTCGATCCGGTTCTGGGCCTTGAGGGCCGAATCCGTGATCTCCCGCTGGACGAAGTTCTGCTCCACCGCGGCCAGCATTCCGCCCAGCCGGTCGATCTTCCCGATCAGCTCCATGGCCCGCGCCTCGATCTCGTCGGTCAGGGCCTCGACGAAATACGAGCCCGCCAGGGGGTCCACGGTCCGGGTCACGCCGCTTTCGTAAGCGATGATCTGCTGGGTCCGCAAGGCCAGTTTCGCCGCGCCCTCGCTCGGCAGGGCGTAAGCCTCGTCGTACGAGTTGGTGTGCAGGGACTGGGTGCCACCCAGGACCGAGGCCAGGGCCTGGATCGTGGTCCGGACCACGTTGTTGAGCGGCTGCTGGGCCGTGAGGCTGCACCCCGCGGTCTGGGTATGGAAACGCATCCGCCGGGCCTCGGGCGTCTCGGCCCGGAAACGGTCCCGCATGATCCGGTCCCACATGCGGCGGGCCGCCCGGAACTTGCAGATTTCTTCGAAAAAATCATTGTGGGCGTCGAAAAAGAAGGATATGCGCGGGGCGACCTGGTCCGCGGTCAGGCCCCGGCCCAGGGCCGAATTCAGATACTCGATCCCGCCCCCCAGGGTGAAAGCCACCTCCTGCACCGCGGTGCAGCCGCCCTCCCGAAAATGATACCCGGCCAGACTGACCGGGTTCCAGCGGGGCATGCGGCGGGTGCAGAACTCGACCACGTCCGTGGCCAGCTTCAATGACGCCCGAGGCGTGGTCTGCCAGGACTTCGAACCGGCGGAAATGGCGAAGGTGTCGTTTTGCAGGGTCCCGGCCAGGGCCTCGTAGGGCAGGCCCCGCTCCCGGGCCAGGGCCAGGTACATGCAGAACCAGGTCGGGTAATTGTAAATGATCGAGGTGCTGACCTTGGACAGGTCCAGACCCTCGAACATGTCCCGCACGTCCATCAGCGAATCCACGGCCACGCCTTCCCGGCCGACCTCGCCCTCGGCCAGCGGATCGTCCGAATCCAGGCCGTAGATGGTCGGCGTGTCCGGAACGATGTTCAGACCGGTCTGACCCGCCTCGTTGAGCAGACGCAGGCGCTGATTGGTCTCCTCCGCCGTGCCGTACCCCGCCACCTGCCGGCGGGTCCACAGGCTCCGCCGGTACATCTCCGGATACACCCCCCGGGTGAAAGGCGGCCGGCCGGGCAGGCCCAGGTCGGCCGAATAGTCCAGGCCGGACACGTCCAGCGGCGTGTAAAGGCGGCGGATCGGAATGCCGGAACCGGTCTCCGGCGCGTCCGTATCCTCGGCCGGCCCCGCTTTTTCCAGGACGGCCCGAATCTCCTCCAGCTTTTTGGGATCAAACATCTGCACCCCCCAGGGTCTGATTCAGATAAACCACGATCCGGTCCATGCGCGTTCCCGGCGGAAAAATCTCGCCCACGCCCATCCGTTTCAACTCGGCCGCGTCGTCGGGAGGAATCACCCCGCCGCCGAACAGCAGCAGCCCCTCGAGACCCTTGGATTTGAGCAGGGCCTGGACCCGGGGGAAAATGGTCATGTGCGCCCCGGACAAAATGCTCAGGCCGATGGCGTCCACCCCCTCCTGCAAGGCCGCGTTGACGATCTGTTCCGGCGTCTGGTGCAATCCGGTGTAAACGACCTCCATCCCGGCCCGGGCCAGGGAAAGGGCCACGGTCCGCGCCCCCCGGTCGTGCCCGTCCAGTCCGGGCTTGCCGATCAGAATACGGGGTTTCCTGTCGCTCATGGAGCAACCTCCTTGAATTCGCGATGCAACGGCCGATCCGGGTTCGAAACCCCGTGCCAGAGGATTTCGAACAGGAACCCGGCCTGCTCGGTCAGGCCTCTTATCTGGCCGTGATAGATCCACATGCTCACCGCCCGGTGCACCAGGCCGTCCAGGGCGTCGATGAGCATGCCGGGACGGACCCGGGCGTTGAGCACGCCCTCGGCCTGGCTCTGGCGGACCACCCCCAGGAACACGTCATACAGAAGGGTCTGCCGATAGGTCGGGTCCGCCATCCAGGTCTTGTGGGGCACGCTCAGGAGCAGAATCCGGGCCACGTCCGGGTGGCGCTCGTAGTAGTCCAGCATGACCCACATGACCTTGCGCAGCTTCTCCTTGGGGTCCTCGAGCCCCTGCAGGTGGTCGAGAATGCGCTCCGCGAATTCGCCGAGCCATTCGCCGACAAAGGCGAAAAGCAGTTTTTCCTTGCTGCCGTAATATTTGTAAATGGTGCCGAATCCCACGCCGGCCTGCTGGGCGATGTCTCGGATATGGACCCGATGGAAGTCCTTGCGGGAGAAGACGGACAGCACGGCGGCTTCGAGCCGCCGGCGAATGTCCGGGGGAGGCTGGATGTCGGTAACCAAGTTATTGGCCGGGTCCATAGATAACTCTATGATAATATAATAATAAAATTACTTTGATCCGCCTGATCCATATATATTGTCCGCAACCGGTAATTATGTTACCAACATATACGGCAAACCGGACCCCCTGTCAAGAAAAACCGGACCAATGAAATATCACATTGAAATCATAAAATAAAAAACTCCACCCTTCAGGCGGCCCCCCATTCTGGAACCGGAATGTGCCGAGTCGGTAGTATTGATGGTATTGAAAAATTCTAAAAAATGGGTGTCCACATTCATATTAACTTTCGGAGCCCTGTGCCACGAAAGTAATGCGTCCAAAGGACGCGCTGGGGCTCTGCCCCAGACCCCGGAGTTTTTTAAGGCATAAGGGGTCTATCGTCCGATGAGCTATAAGCCGGGACGTG
>JAHJTB010000486.1 GCA_018830135.1 Pseudomonadota bacterium
CCTTTTCAATCCCTAACCAAATCATTTACAAAAATATCGCATCGGGAAGCTTCAGCCCCCTACAGACTACTCCCGACCACCCGCCGTTCAGTCCAACGGAGTTTTCGCAACGGCTCGCGCCGCGAAAACTCATAATTCGTTTGGCATGAGCAAGGCGGCACTCAGTATTTTCTGTTTCGGGATTTACCTGGTCCTTCTTGGATTGGGCATGATGTTCATCCCCAATATCTTTCTTTCGCTTTTCACCCTCCCGACGACCAACGAGGTCTGGATCAGATGTCTGGGCATGGTATTGCTTTTATTAGGTTATATTTACATCCGGGCCGGCAGAAAGGGTGATGCCCTGAAAGACTTTTACCATTGGTCCGTGCACACCCGCTCAACCGTGATCCTCTTTTTAATCATTTTCGTGCTTTTTGGCTTTGCCAAGCCGGTGCTCATCCTGTTCGGTGTGTTCGATCTGGCCGCGGCCATATGGACAGGAGTATCCCTGAGGACGACTGCACCTGAAACGACATAAAGGACAGGACGTAAGGAGTAAGCAAAGACATCCATTTCATGCTGGTTCTAAAAAATGGGTGTCCCAAGCGATAACCATAACCGTTATCGCGATAAGCGGTGCAGGGGAGAAAGCGGCATTTAGCGGGGTCGGCCGCCGGCCGCCTTGTCCGCCTTGGCAAAGCCGGTCACAATAAGCCAGAGGGTGTCCTCGTCGCCCTGCTCGACCCGGCCGGTCAGCACGACCCGGCGTCCGGCCAGGGAGTCGGGCAGCCGGCCTTCGACCAGGTATATTTTGTCACCGGTCTGCAGGACAAAGGCGCCTTCGGAATCCTGGAGCAGAACGCCGGTCAGTGAAACCTCGTCCGCGGCCAGCGCGGCGGAGGCCACCAGAATCAATAGGAGCGCCCCGACCCAGGGCCTGGGACTGTTGTGTTTCATTTCGCTCGAACCGCCGAATTGAATCGAAATTTGGGGTTAACCCGGGTGGCCTCAGGGCCGGTTTTCGGGCCCGACCTCACCCTCGGGGCAGGCCCCGGGCTCTCCCGGCAGGGGGCGCAGGCGGAAATTTTCGAGCCGAATGACCGTCCTTCCGTCTCTGGTGCCCCGAAACCGGCCCACGATTTCCACTTCCCGCTGAACCAGGCACAGCAGCTCGTCCGCCTTGGGAGCGCCTTCAACCAGGTATTCCTGTTCGTCGTACGCGGCCACGACCACGCCCACGACATTGCCTTTATCATCCCATTGCGCCGGAATGACCAGCCCCTGGACGCGGGCGGACTTTCCCTTGATCGATTCTTGCGGACTCATGGGGACCTGCCGTCCGATTTTGTAATCCCGTTCATGGTCCCTAATGGGAATTCAAAACCCGGGCCAATGTTCAACATCCGGATATAACAGGAAATTAAATTTGGCCGGTTTTAGGATCGGAAGTGGAATTACCCCCGGACCCGGGGATGTCCGCCGCCGCCTGGAGGTCGGGGCGGCCCAGACCGTTTAATTGTTGGGGAATGAAGGCGAAACGGAAAAAAAGAAGGCCGGATTCCGATCCGGCGACCGATAGGAAAAGGCGCTTCCGGCGGCCCGATTCATTTATAGTCTTCTTTCCTCATGCCGTGCTTGGTCATGAGGTTGTGCAGCTGCCGGGTGGTCATGCCCGCGATCTGGGCGGCCTTGTTGATCCGTCCCTGGCACCGGGCCAGGATGTCGCGCAAGTAGCTCAGTTCCACCTTGTCCAGGGCCTCCTGCCGGACCTGGTGGAGCGTGGGCATCTCCTGCCCGGCGGCGGTTTCGGAACCGGGCTCGAAGTTGAATATTTCGCTGGGAAAGCCTTCTTTTCTGAGCAGGGCGCCGGAGCTGAGTATATAGGCGCGTTCGATCAGGTTTTCCAGTTCCCGGATGTTGCCCGGCCAGGCGTAGCGTCGCAGGGCCTCGATGACCTCCGGGGTCGCGGTTTTGATATCCTTTTTATGAACGCGGTTGAGCTGGTCGAGAAAGGTGGCCAGGAGCAGGGGGATGTCCTCGGTCCGCTCCCTCAGGGGCGGGACCTCGATGGGAAAGACGTTGAGCCGGAAAAAGAGGTCTTCCCGGAACCGGCCTTCCTGGCAGAGCTGCTTGAGGTCCATGTTGGTCGCGGCCACCAGGCGGATATCGACCTCGATGGTATCCTCTCCGCCGACCCGGCTGAAGGTCCGTTCCTGGAGGACCTGGAGCATCTTGACCTGGGCCGCCGGCGAGATGGTCCCGATTTCGTCCAGAAACAGGGTCCCGCTGTCCGCGATCTGGAACTTGCCCAGCTTGCGCCGGACGGCGCCGGTGAAGGCGCCCTTTTCATGACCGAAGAACTCGCTTTCCAGCAGGGTGTCCGGGACCGCGCCGCAGTGCACGGCGATGAACGGTCCGCCGGCCCGGTTGCTCCAGGCGTGGATGAGTCGGGCCAGGACGCCTTTGCCCGATCCGGTCTCCCCGGTCAGCAGCACGGTCGTCTTGGTCGGGGCCACCGAACGGACCTTGCCCAGCACCTCCTTCATCACGGGGGAGTTCGTCCGGGCGCCCTCCTGAAGGCTGACCGGCCAGGCGTCCTGCCGGAGATGCTCGAGTTCGGACTCCATTTTCTTGATTTGCGACAGGCTTTCCGTGACATGGTCCACTTCGACCGGGTCCAGGGGAAAGGTCAGATAGGTGCTGGCCCCGGCCTTGACCGCATCCACGGCTTCCCGTATCCGGGGCTGAGACGACAATACCACGATGTCCGCCGCCGGAAAGGTCTGGCGGAAGGGGTGCAGGGCCTCCGAAATATCGGGCGGGCCGCCGCGGCTGGAGGTGGCCTGGAGCATGTCCAGGTCGATGAAGGTGATGTCTTGGCGTTTGCGGCGGAACTTGTCCAGGCCTTCGACCGGGTCGTGGGCCGCGTCGATCCGATACTTGGTCCCGAGTCGGTCCCGTATCCCCTGTATCGCGGCCTTGTTGACGGAAATGATCAGTATCGACTTCAGGGCCATCTTTTCTCCTAGTTCGAGCCGACCCGTTGTTACGCCTTTTCAGAGAAAAAAACAACCCTTTTGTTGCCCCGACCGGACCGGGAAATGGACGGCTTTTCTTCCTTCCCGGTACGTCGGATCACTGAATCGTCCGGGTCAGAATTCATAGTCCCGGGCCAGGACCTGGCGCGGCTTGGCGCCGTCGGCCGGACCGACCACGCCTTCCCGTTCCATGATCTCGATGATCCGGGCGGCCCGATTGTATCCGATACGCAGGTGCCGTTGAATGAGGGAGATGGAGGCCTTGCCGTTGCGAGTGACCAGTTCGACGGCTTCGTCGTACTTTTCGTCGTATTCCTCTTCGCCCTCCGCCCCTTCCGCGTCGGACGCCTTGACGGCCAGTTCCTCCAGATAGTCCGGAGCGCCCTGGGCCTTGATGAAGTCGGTGATGCGTTTGATTTCGGTTTCGGAAACATAGGCCCCGTGGATACGGCGGACCTTGCCCGCGCCCGGGGGCATGAACAGCATGTCCCCGGAACCGAGCAGTTTTTCGGCGCCCATGCCGTCGAGGATGGTCCGGGAATCGATCTTGGACGAGACCTGGAAGGAGACCCGGGTCGGGAGGTTGGCCTTGATCACGCCGGTCAGCACGTCCACGGAGGGACGCTGGGTGGCCAGGATCAGGTGGATGCCGGCCGCGCGGGCCATCTGGGCCAGCCGGGTGATGGACTCCTCGACCTCCCGGGCCGAAACCATCATCAGGTCGGCCAGCTCGTCGATGACGATGACCAGGTAGGGCAGAGGCTCGGGCGGCGCCGGCGGCGGCTCGGGCGCTTCCTCACCCTCGGCCGGCTCGGCCGGGGGCGGGGCCGCCGGGCGAAGGGCCCGCTCCTTCCGAATCTTCCGGTTGTAACCCTCGATGTTGCGGGCCCCCTTTTCGGCCAGCAGCCGGTAGCGCATCTCCATGTCGGCCACGGCCCACCTCAAAGCCTGGTTGGCCTCCTTGGGATCGGAAATGACCGGGTAGATCAGGTGAGGCAGGTCGTTGTAAAGGCTCAGTTCGATCCGCTTGGGATCGATCATCAGAAAACGGACCTCGTCCGGCCGGGCCTTGAACAGGATGGACATGATCATCGCGTTCAGCCCCACGGACTTGCCCGAACCCGTGGCCCCGGCAATGAGCAGGTGCGGCATCCGGGCCAGGTCGGCCACCTCGGGCTGGCCCATGATGTCCACGCCCATGACCAGGGACAGCAGCGACTCCTGCTCCTGAAAGGCCGGGGATTCGACGATGTCCCGCAGAAACACGGTATCCCGCTTGGGATTGGGTATCTCGATGCCGATGCACGGCTTGCCCGGGATCGGGGCCACGATCCGGATGGACATGGCCCGCATGTTCATGGCCAGATCGTCGGCCAGATTGGCCACCCGGCTGATCTTGATTCCGGGCGCCGGCTGATACTCGTACATGGTGATGACCGGCCCGGTCGTCACCTCGACCACCTCGCCGCTCACGTTGAAGTCCGAAAGCTTCTTCTCCACAAGCCGCGCGTTGGCCATCAGGCTCTCCCGCGACATCCCGCCGCGGCCCTTTTCCGAAACGTCCAGCAGGTCCGCGCTCGGCAGCCGGTACGGACCGCCGGGCGCGGCGAATTCAAACGTCTCCTGCCTGGGACGGCTCCGCTTGGACGGCTCCGCCGTCTTCTCCTTGATCTTGGGCGCCTCCCGCTCCCGCTGCCGGGCCATCATCTGCTTGAGCCGTTCCGAACGCTCGCTCTTCTCCCGGCGTCTGGCCCGCGCCGCGTCCAGACGGGCCTTGCCCGCCGAAGCCCCGCGACCGAAAGCCCCCGCGGCCCGGATCAAAGACAGTCCGGTGGCCAGGTTCAGGGCGATCAGAATCAGCCCGGCCACGATCAGGCCCCCGCCCAGCGGATTGAAAGCCCGGATCAACCCCCGCGACAAAACCTCCCCCAGCATGCCCCCCCCCGGCCGATGGACCCAGAAAGCCTCCAAGCGCGGGGCGATCATGGAAAACGCGGCCGACGAAGACAAAAGAAGCAGCCCCAGCCCGATCATCACCATCCAGGTGTAATCGAAAGGTCGCCCCCGGAAAAATCGCCAGGACAAGGTCAGCAGGGCCAAGACCAGCCAGAAGGCGGACAGACCCAACAGGTCGATGAACAGGGCCGACAGATAGGCCCCGGCCGGACCGATGTAGTTGTGGACCACCTCCGGACCGGGCGCCGTCGAGTATTTGGAAAAAGACGGGTCGCCGCCGTGGAATGAAATCAGGGCCAGAAAGGCGATGACCGCCAGAAAAAGACTGGCCAGACCCGGTATCTCCCGAGTGGCGTAACTATGCGCCCGGGTCGCCTCGCCCTTCCCCTCGCCCGACGCTTTGGCTTTCGGCATGTCGTACCTCTTGATGGCTCATTATATAACTCATACGCCGTCTTATGTCAACAATTTAATAACAATGTTAATAATTTGATTTAAATTAGGCGCCGCCTCGGATTTGAAAAAAAAATCGATGACCATGGATTTTATGCGCGTTCCCAGGCTCGAGATTGGGAACGTCCGTTAGGCTTGAAGCTGTGCTTCAACACCGTATTCCATATGCCACGCTCTGGCGAGAAATAACGCCGTGCCTGAAAAGGATGGAAGCAGGAAGGAGCTTGGGAACCCGCATCAACCGTTTATCGACGGCCTTATAAGGAGGGGGAGCCCGATCATATTGATATAACAATTAATAGTCAACCCGGATAATGCGGAAGAGCCGGGCGCGTTATCCGGGTCGAATGGGCATGGGAATACCCGCCGGCCCTGGCGGGCCGTTCGGTCTATTTCGTCAGAATCTGAACCCCGGCAACCACTGGGGATTCAATGGCGGAAAGGACTCCGCCCAGCATCTGGGCCATGCCCACTTTGGCGCCTTCGACCTGATTCGCTCCGGTCTCGCCCCATAGCTGGCGTGTGACGTCGTTGACCACCCGAACGCCGGAGGCGCCAAGAGGGTGACCCATTGAAAGGAGGCCGCCGCTGGGATTGACCGGGCAGCGACCACCGAGTTCCGCGGCGCCGGAACGGGCAAACGCAATTCCCTCCCCCGGTTTGCAGAGCCCCAGCATTTCGTATGCCGACAACTCCTCTCCGGAAAACGCGTCGTGCATTTCAACGACATCGATATCCTTGGCCGCCTCAACTCCGGCGATTTCGCAGGCCTCCCTGGCGCCGCGGACATTCGTTTCCAAGGCCAGGGGATCGAAAGAGGTATCTTCGGCGCCGCTGACCGAGATGACGGAGGCTGCGAGCTTGACCGCCGGCCGATGGGTTTTTTTATTGAGCTTTTTATAGTACTCCTCGCTGCAAAGGATCACGGCGGCGGCGCCGTCACTCTGCGGGCAGCACTGCAGGACCGTTATCGGGTCCGAGATCATGGGTGAATCCATAATCTCCTGAAAGGTCACGGCCTTTTTATACTGGGAGAACGGGTTGGTTACCCCGGCCTTATGGTTCTTGATCGAGGGATAACAAATGTCTTCCAGCGTGGCGCCGCGATCGACCATCAACCGATTGCACAACATCGCGAAAAATGAAGGCATCGTCAGGGCCAGTTTGGCTTGCAGGTCGCCTTCCACTCCCAATAGGGCCTTGCCGTGTTTTTTGTGAAAGGTGGACAGGGACTCGATGCCGAGCGCCAGGCCGATATCAACAATCCCGTAACCGATATCCTGGTACAGCAAATGTACGGCGCTCGATCCGCTGGCACATGCATTTTCCACCGTGTACATCGGAATATTTCCGATGCCCAGGCGAATGAGCGCGGATTGGACAACCGTTGCCGAGCTGTGTATGCTTCCACAATAAGCGGTTTGAAATTCTTTAGGACTGATTTCGGCGTCTTTGACGGCGGCCAAAGCAGCGGCGGCCCCCAAATCGTTTACCGTCAGGTTTCCGTGCTTGCCAAAAATGGTCTGACCAATACCAAGGACATATACATCTCGCATTATTCCGCCCCCTCACCCTCTTTTGCATAAGGCGTGTAAAAGTAGCCTATCACTTCCGTTCCGTCTTTTTCCGTCCAGATAACCCCGGTTTCCATTTTTAATTTCATCCCGTTTTTTACGGCTTCGACATCCGCGTGAATCTGTCCGAATATTCGAACGCCCTCGGGTAGATCGATGTAACCGGCGACAATCGGAGGCTTGTAGAAACCCACCGGAACTCTGGTGACGGTATAGGAAAACAGGGTTCCGACCTTGCTTAGGGGGGCTTTCTTTCCATGTTCAGAAGAGCAGAAGGGGCAGAGTTCGTACACGGGGAACGTTGTCTTTCCGCACGAATCACATGTAAATCCCATCTGAACGAGATCGCCGCCCTGTTCCTCCAAGGCGCCCGGATGAAAAATGACCTGATTACTCATCGGAATTCATACCAACCTTTCTTTTTTGTATTTTCTCCACGTAATGACAAGGTTCTACGATGCCAAACAATCGCTTGTTTCAGGGACCGGCGGTAACCGGTCCCCCTTTCTCCAGTTTTCAGGCATAGTAATCCATCTGGACTCAGCCGGTCAACTGAAAGTCAGCCCGTCAGCCAGCGATCCACCGGCGGAGCCGGTGGTTCCGGCCACAAGTCAAACGCCGCCTCGGGGCCTCAAAAAGTCCAGGGCGTTGCGGGTGGTCAGGTCCCGGGCCTGGCCCGGGTCGATGCCGCGCAGATCGGCCAGGAGCCGGATGGTTTCGAGGACGTGGGACGGTTCCGAGGCCTGGCCCTGGTATTCGACCGGCGCGTCGGTTTCCACCAGGATGCGGTCCAGGGGGGCGTGGGCCAGGGCTTCCCGGTGAGGCGGGCTGTAGGCCAGGGCCGGGGTGGCGGAGACCAGGTATCCGGCGTCCAGGATGCGGTCCAACAGGTCGAGGGGTCCGGAATACCAGTGGAAGACGGCCCGTCGGACGCCGGTCTGGACGAGCATTTCCAGGGACCGGGCCTGAGAGAATCGGCTGTGGAACATGACCGGTTTGTCCAGCCGGGCGGCCAGTTCGAGCATTTCGGCCAGGGCCCGGACCTGGAGTTCCTTTTTGACCTTGACCTTGTAGTCCAGGCCCACTTCGCCCAGGGCCAGGGCCTCGGGCAGGCGGCGGCGGACGAAGTCGACGTTCTCCCGCCAGTCGGCTTCCCTGACCGCCCAGGGGTGGAGTCCCACCGCGGGCCGGACCAGGTCGGGCATGGCCCGGGCCAGGTCCAGGATTTTCCGGTTCGAGTCGATGTCCATGCCCACGCCGACCACGGCGGCCAGGCCGGCGTCCCGGGCCCGTTCGAGGGCCGCCCGGGGATCGGGAAGCTGGTCGATGTGGGCGTGCGTGTCGATGGGTCCGGTTCCGGAAACAAGGGACATCTCAATTCCCCAAATGGCGTTTGAGAAAGACCTCGAGCGCCTCCCGGGCCGCCTGGGCGGACCCGGGGTCGTACCCGGCGGTGCCGGACAGGAACGTGACGACCGGCGGCAGGTCGGCGTGGTCGAAGGCGTGCCGGGCCCGGGGCAGGACCATGGTTTGCACCGAATCGCCGGCCCGGTTAAGGCGTTCGGCCAGGTCCAGGCACAGGCCGGCCGGGCAGATGTCGTCCAGTCCGCCCAAGAGCATCAGCAGGGGCGGACCGATCCGTTCGGGCAGGGAAAATCCGCAGTGGGGGTAAAAGACGGCCGCCGCCCGGAAACCGCCGCCGTCCGGCGCGAGGTCCCGGCCGATGGTCGCCAGAACGGTCGAGCCGCCGTGGGACCAGCCCAATAGTCCGATGCGGTTCGGATCGATTTCGGGACGGGCTTTCAGGAAGCGAAAACCCCACCCGGCGTCCCCGGCACGGACCTCGGGCCGGAGCATGGACAGGCGGGTGCAGACCCCGCCGTCAAGCCCCCGGGGCCCCATCGAGTCCACGATCAGACAGGCATAGCCCAGGCCGGTCAGGCGTTCGGCCGAGGCCAGATCGTTCCGGCCCACGCCCCGGCAGCCTGAGAGCATGACCAGGCCCGGGAAGGGGCCTTGGCCCGTTGGAAGCTTGAGCAGGGCCTGCCTTTCCAGGCCGGCCTCCAGGTCGGCCCCGGCCGCCCGGGCCGGGACCGGCGCCAGCAGACACAGCAGCAGACACAGGACCGGCACGAGGCCCGATCCGCACAATCGTCTGTTTGCTGGTCCGCCCATGATCCCCGCTTCGAGTTGGAATTGGGGGTATTATGTGGGGGCGGAGGTCCGGTGTCAACCCTCGGCAGTATCGGGACAGCCATATATTCTTTCTCGAAACCGGCGGGTTCGGAAAAAAAGGGGCGGCGGCCCCGGGTTTCATGGTTTCCCGCCCGGTTTCCTCGGTCCCGCCTTGACACCCGCTCCCTATTTGACTATAGTCCGGCCATTCTCCCGGCGGCAGGGTCGCCGGCCGCCGGGGTTCCTAGGCTGTAACCGTTTAAAATCCTTGACTCGCGCGGTTATTTGTGCTAATTTGCGCAACTTGTCGAGCGGGACTCCTTTTCGGGAGTGTGAAAAAAAGAACATTTTATCGCCGGCGTCAATTATCTTTGTGAGCGCCGCGCCAAATATTCCCGGTCGGTCTTTGGAATGAGCCTCGATCATCTGTTAGCCGAACATAAATCTGACATTCTGAAACAGTGGCGGAACGCCCTCTTCGATTCCTATCAGGGAGAAACGGTCAAATTCCTGAAAAAGGCCAAGGACCGTTTTGCCAATCCCGTCGGGGCCAACGTCAATGAAGGACTGGAAGGCCTTCTGGACCGGGTCGTGGCCGGAAGCGGGACCGAGGACATGGTTCCTTTCATGGACCAGATCGTCCGCATCCGGGCCATCCAGAACTTCACGCCCTCCCGGGCCCTGTCCTTTATTTTTCAACTCAAGGGCATCGTGCGCCGGGTGCTGGCCGACCCTTTGGAAGACGCCGCCCTGACCGCTGAAATCGAGGATTTCGACCGCCGTATCGACCAGTTGGCCCTCTTTGCCTTCGACCGGTACGCGGCCTGCCGGGAGCGGCTTTTCGAAATCCGGGTCAAGGATGAACAACGACGGGTTCATGTGCTCCTGAAACGGGCCCGGATCGTCTGCGAGCAAGAGGAGGCGGATATCGAACTCCCGGATTTCCGGGAGGAAGACGAATAGTGCAATAATTGAAGCCCCCCTCGGCTTTGCCGCGGGGAATCTTCGACCAGTCAGGAAGAAATCCATTTTTTGGGTTGGCTGGCTATCCCCGCGGCAAGCCGCGAGGAATGCGCCCGCCCAGCATGTTCAAGTGAGGTAACGGTCAATGGGCTTTTTGGGCTTTCTTTACGCCGCGATCGCGGTGACGGTCCTGGTCATGATACCATGGATCGGGGTCGGCCTCGGACAAGCGACCGGTCTGTTTGGCGTGTTCGTGCCCTACCTGGCGATTTTCATCTTTTTCGTCGGGCTGGTTTATCGCGTCGTCAAATGGGGCCAATCGCCGGTCCCCTTTCGCATTCCCACCACCTGCGGCCAGGCCAAGTCCCTGCCCTGGGTGAAAACCAATCGGATCGACAACCCGACCAGCACATGGGCGGTCGTGGTCCGCATGGCGCTGGAAATCCTGCTTTTCCGCTCCCTGTTCCGCAACACCGCCCTGGACTTCCGGCACGGCCGGGCCACGTACAGTTCCTCGAAGTGGCTCTGGCTTTTCGCCCTGGCTTTTCATTACACCTTTCTGGTGGTCCTGATCCGGCACCTCCGCTTCTTCCTGCAGCCCGTACCCTGGTGCATCGACACGCTGGCCAAGCTGGACGCCTTTCTCCAGATCGGCCTGTTTCCCCTGGCCTGGATGCCCGAGCTGTACCAGAGCGGGGTCATTCTGCTGGGGGCCGCGACCGTGCTGCTGCTCCGGCGCATCCTGGTCCCGTCGGTCCGGTACATCAGCCTGACCAACGACTGGTTCCCCCTGCTGCTCGTCATCGCCATCGCCAAGACCGGCGTCATCATGCGCTACCTGCTCAAGACGGACGTCGTGGCCGTCAAGCAGCTGACCCTGGGGCTGGTCCACTTCCAGCCGGTCGTGCCCGACGGCGTCGGAGCCATCTTCTTCATCCACATCTTCCTGGTCAGCGTCCTGTTCGCCTACTTCCCCTTCAGCAAGCTGATGCATGCGCCGGGCGTCTTCATGAGCCCGACCCGGAACATGGTCAACAACAGCCGGGAGGTCAGGCATATCAATCCCTGGAACCCCAAGGTCAAATTTCATGACTACCATGAGTACGAGGATGATTTCCGGGAGTACATGATCGAAGCCGGCCTGCCCGTGGAAAAAGAAATCTCCGAGTCGGAAGGAGCTGAACATGGCGCCCCCGAAGCCTGAACAACTGTCGCAGGTCGATCATCGGCCGCCGGCCTATAAAAACTGGATGGACGTGCCGGTGGAAATGAAACCCGGGACGTTCTGCTACTCGGCCAATCCCAAGAGCCTGGAATATATGGACTTCCCATTCACCCGGAAGTGGGACCCCACCGAGGAGGACTGGCTGCTGCCCCCCAACTGGAAGGAGATCATCCTCGAGGGCATGGCCGACCGCCTCAAGCGTTTCCGGTCCTTCCAGATATTCATGGACATCTGCGTGCGTTGCGGGGCCTGCGCCGACAAGTGCCACTTTTTCATCGGCACCGGCGACCCCAAGAACATGCCGGTCCTGCGGGCCGAACTGCTCCGCTCGGTCTATCGCCGCAACTTCACCCTGGCCGGCAAGCTCATGGCCCGCATGGTCGGGGCGCGGGACCTGGACGAGAAGGTGCTCAAGGAGTGGTGGTACTACTTCTTCCAGTGCACCGAGTGCCGCCGCTGTTCGGTCTTCTGCCCCTACGGCATCGACACGGCCGAGATCACCATCATGGGCCGGGAACTGCTCAACCTGCTGGGGCTGAACATCGACTGGATCGCCACGCCGGTGGCCAACTGCTTTCGCACCGGCAACCACCTGGGCCTCCAGCCGCACACGTACAAGGACAACTGCGAATACCTCCTCGACGACATCGAGGAGTACACGGGCGTGCGCATCGAGCCGACGTTCAACCGCAAGGGGGCCGAGATTCTGTTCATCACGCCCTCGGGCGACATCTTCGCCGACCCGGGCATTTACACCTTCATGGGCTACCTGATGCTCTTCGAGCACATCGGGCTGGACTACACCTGGAGCACCTACGCCTCCGAAGGCGGCAACTTCGGGTTTTTCACCTCGAACGAAACCATGAAGCGGCTCAACGCCAAAATGTACGCCGAAGCCAGGCGCCTGGGCGTCAAGTGGATTCTGGGCGGCGAATGCGGCCACATGTGGCGGGTCGTTCATCAGTACATGGACACCATGAACGGTCCGGCCGACTTCCTCGAGGCGCCGGTCAACCCCCTGACCGGGACCCGGTTCGATAACGCGCGGTCGACCAAGATGGTCCACATCAGCGAGTTCACGGCCGACCTGATCCGTCACAACAAGCTCAAGCTCGACCCCAGCCGCAACGACCACCTGAAAGTGACCTTCCACGACTCCTGCAACCCGGCCCGGGGCATGGGCCTTCTCGAGGAGCCGCGCTACGTCATCGAGAACGTCTGCAACCACTTCTACGAGATGCCGGACAACACCATCCGGGAACAGACCTACTGCTGCGGCGGCGGCGCGGGCCTGAACGCGGGCGAGTATGACGTGGCCCGGATGCAGGGCGGATTCCCCCGGGCCAACGCGGTCCGATACGTGCACGAGAAGCACGGGGTCAACACGCTGGCCTGCATCTGCGCCGTGGACCGGGCCACCCTCCCGCCGCTCCTGGAATACTGGGTGCCGGAGGTGAAAAACTGCGGCGTGACCGAACTGGTGGCCAACGCCCTGATCATGGAGGGCGAAAACGAGCGGGAATACGACCTGCGCGGCGAGCCCATCCCGGGCCGGGGCGCCGACGACGGGGGGGAGGAGGAATAGCCATGTATGATTCAGGCAAAATCATCACCGGACTGGTTATCGCCATCGTCATTCTGACCTTTCCCTTCTGGTGGAACATGGGGTCGGCCATGCCGCCGGCCCCGGACCCCAAACTGGCCGACAAGGCCAAGGCGGCCGGGCAGTGCATCTATTCCAAGGCCTACATGAAGACCTCGCACATGCAGGTCCTCGACGACTGGCGCAACATGGTCGTCAGGGACGGGGTGCGCTACACCCTGCTTCAGCCCGGCGGCGATCCGATCGAAATGCAGGTCATCAAAGAGGGCCGGAGCCGGCTGATGGCCGCGACCAACCATCTCCAGTTGGGCGCCAAGGGCAGTCAGTACGAGATGAGCCTCCAGAACACCTGCATGGACTGTCACTCGAGTAAAAAGGAGTTCTGTGACCAGTGCCATAATTACGCGAGCGTCAGCCCGTTCTGCTGGGACTGTCACGTCGAGCCGGAGGAGAAGAAATAATGGGTTTCGATCGAAGAGATTTTCTGAAAATCGCTGGCATCACCGCGGTCAGCCTCGGTGCGAAACCGGCCTTGGACGCGGTTCTGGGCGACACGGCCCAGGCCGAGACCCAGGCCCTCCGACCCGGCGTCTCCAAGGCCGAGACCTGGGCCATGGTCATCGACACCCGCAAGCTGACCGAAGAAGACATCCACAAGGCCATCGAAGCCTGTCACTCCGAACACAACGTCCCGGACATCCGCCTGCCCAACCACGAGGTCAACATCAAGGAAGAGGTCAAGTGGCTCTGGGCCGACCAGTTCGACCACGTCTTTCCGGATCATTCCCAGGCCTTCCCGTATCTGTCCGAGGAGGTCGAGGAGAAGCAGTTCCTGGCCCTGTGCAACCACTGCACCGAACCGCCCTGCGTCCGGGTCTGCCCCACCAAGGCCACCTTCAAGCGGCCCGACGGCATCGTCATGATGGACATGCACCGCTGCATCGGCTGCCGCTTCTGCATGGCCGGCTGCCCCTACGGCTCCCGGAGCTTCAACTGGGGCGACCCCCGGCCCTGGATTCGCAAGGTCAACCCCAAGTACCCCACCCGGATGAAAGGGGTTGTGGAAAAGTGCAACTTCTGCGCCGAACGGCTGGCCAAGGGCCAGTTCCCGGCCTGCGTGGAAGCCGTCGAAAGCGGCGCTCTCGTTTTCGGCGACCTGAGCCAGCCGGGATCAGCGGTTCGAGACCTGCTCCGGAAGCATAACGTCATCCGGCGCAAGCCCAGCCTGGGCACCGGCCCCAACGTTTACTACATCATATAGAGGTTGCCATGTTTGAAAAAACGTTAACCGGAAGTCGGCTTTATTTCAGCTGGTTGTTCTTTTTGCTCGTCATGGTGGGCATCGGGACCCTGGCCTACCTCTACCAGTACTTCGTCGGCCTCAAGGCGACCGGCATGTCCCGGGACGTGAGCTGGGCCCTGTACATCTCCCAGTTGACCTTCCTGGTCGGCGTGGCCGCCTCGGCCGTCATGCTCGTCCTGCCCTACTACCTGCACAACTACAAGGCCTTCGGCCGAATCACCGTGCTGGGCGAGTTTCTGGCCGTGCCCGCGGTCTTCATGTGCATGCTCTTCGTCTTCGTGGACCTGGGCCAGCCCATGCGGATCATGAACGTCTTTCTGCATCCCACGCCCAACTCGATCCTCTTCTGGGACGCCACGGTCCTAAACGTCTATATGTTCTTGAACATCATCATCGGCTGGACCGTGCTCGAGTGCGAACGAAAGGCCGTCAAGCCGCCCACCTGGGTCAAGGTCCTCATCTACATCTCGATCCCCTGGGCCGTCAGCATCCACACGGTCACGGCCTTCCTCTACGCCGGCCTGCCCGGACGGCACATGTGGCTGACCGCGGTCATGGCTCCCCGCTTTCTGGCCTCGGCCTTTGCCGCCGGCCCGTCCCTGCTGATCATCCTGGGACTGATCCTGCGGAAGTTCACCAAGTTCGACGTGGGCCAGGAAGCCATCCGGATGCTGTCCAAGATCGTGACCTATGCCCTGATCATCAACATGTTCCTCTTCGGCATGGAGTTCTTCACCGCTTTTTACAGCAACATTCCGGGGCACATGCACAGCCTGGTCTATCTCTTCGCCGGCATTCACGGACACGGGGTCCTGGTGCCCTGGATGTGGGTCTCGGTTTCCCTGGCCTTCATCTCCATCATCCTGTTGGTCATCCCGAAAACCCGGAACAACAACACGGTCCTCGGCATCACCGCGGTCATGATCTTCGTCGCCCTCTGGATCGACAAGGGCCTGGGCCTGATCATCGGCGGCTTCATCCCCAACCCCCTCGAGCAGGTCCGCGAATACGTGCCCACGGCCATCGAGATTCTGGTCACCGTCGGCATCTACTCCCTGGGCGCCCTGATCCTGACCCTGCTCTACAAGGTCGTCCTGTCGGTCAAGGCGGAGTCCGAGTCCGGCAAGATCATGGCCGCCCACTGATCCCGGGGTCTCCATCCTGAAACAACCCAGGGCGGGGATTTTCCCCGCCCTTGCCGTTTTGTCCCCGGCGGTTTCCCCCGCCTTGACACCTTTTCCCTTTTCCCCTATCATCGACCGAACTCATCCACCGACCACCCCCGGACAAGGTTTCAGATGCGAGTCAAGTGTCCGACCTGCACGACCGTAACGGAAATCGACTCGACCATGAGTCCGCAGGCCCGGGCCGTGGCCGCGTGTCCCCGGTGCAGCTCCCTGTTGTTCCTCCAGCAGGACCTGGCCGATGGGTACGAAGCCGACGACCGGGAAGCCGGCCTCAGGCGCCACGCCTTCCAGGTCCGGCCCGGAATCAGCCCAAGAACCAGGCGATGCCTGGTCCTGTTCCTTGTCTTCGCCCTGGCCGCGGTGGTCTACATCGTTCAAAGCCGGCTTGCGGAAGAAAGCCTGGTCGAGGAGACTTGCAACGCGGCGGCCAAGTCCGCGCTGAGACAACTGGCCATGGCCCAGGAAAACCATTACGCCGAAACCAACACCTATGCCGGCTCGCTCGGCGATCTG
Organism: Pseudomonadota bacterium; assembly: GCA_018830135.1. Classification (GTDB taxonomy): domain Bacteria; phylum Desulfobacterota; class Desulfarculia; order Adiutricales; family JAGVGV01; genus JAHJTB01. Next base: position 15,973 of record JAHJTB010000486.1, read on the forward strand.
GCCGGGGTCTTCAAACCCAAATCCACGATCCGTATCAACATCCTCCGGGCCGACCGGATGTCCTGGGCTGCCACGGCCCGCCATCGAAAATCCAGGACCCGCTTTCTGTTCGAAAGCAACCAGACCGGGTTTCAGGGAAAAATCGACCGGAAGCTCGAAGCGGTGGGGGAGGGGGCCTCAAAAGGCGCGTCCCCGGATGCCGGTTGAGGCCGGGGCTTACCTGCCGCTTTCCAGGCCGCCGATGTCCACCAGGGCGACCTTGTGGATTTTTCGGTCCAGGTAGCGTTCGCCCGAGGAGCGGAACGGGTCCGGGTTGTCGGTGACGAGGTAGAGGCGTTCGGGGTGGTTGTTTTTGTTCAGCTGGTCTTCGTCCGTCAAATGCCGGACCACGTCGCGCACGCATTCCTCGGCCGGGTCGATGACGGTCACCCCCGGGCCCAGGCAGTCCTGGATCAGGGGCCTCAGGACCGGGTAATGGGTGCAGGCCAGGATGAGGGTGTCGATCCGGGAGTGCCTGAGGTTGGCCAGGTACTCGCCGACGATCAGGCGCGTGGCCGGCTCGTTGGTCCAGCCTTCCTCCACCAGGGGCGTCAGCAGGGGACAGTCCTGGGAAAAAATCCGCAGGGACCGGTCCAGAGCGGACAGTTTCTCCTGATAAACGCCGCTCTGAATGGTCCGGGTCGTGCCGATGACGCCGATGCGTCCGTTTTTCGTGGTTTCGACCGCCTTGCGGGGCACGGACTCGATGATGCCGATGATCGGAATGTCGAACGTTTCCCGAAGATGGTCCAGGCAGACGGCCGAAACCGTGTTGCAGGCCGTGACGACGACCTTGAGGTCGTAGTGACCGGTCATGTAGCGGACGATCTGTTCGGAGTACCGCTTCAGGACCTCGGGGGACCGGGAGCCGTAGGGGGCGCGTCCCATGTCGCCGAAGTAGACCGTGTTTTCCCCGGACAGGACGGCCATGACCTGCTTGAGTACGGTCAGGCCGCCCATGCCCGAATCGAACATTCCGATGAAACGGTTCAATTTATTTTTTTGCAGCTCCTGGTTCCCAAGCTCCGGCTTGGGAACCCGATCCTGGAAGCTCCAGCTTCCATCCTTATTTTTTCCAAAACGGCGCCAGGCCTGAGCAGCGCCGTCTCCTACAGGAAAAGGTGTTGAAGCAGAGCTTCAAGGCAATGGCGTTCCCAAGCAGGAGCTTGGGAACGAGCGGGAGTCGGTTCTACCGTCCCTGCCTCACTCACCTCAGCTCCCGGGAGTCAGGGCCGCACGTTCAGCCGCCGGTAGCGCATCCGGAGGGTCTGCTTGCCCTTGGGCGGCAGTTCGATCCGGAACTTCAGGGTCCCGGCGTCCTTTTTCTCGTACTTCAGGTTGCAGTCCTTCATCTCCCACTGGCCGGGAATGTGCTGGAGCATGGTCAGCACGGCCGGCCGGTCCTTGAAGTTCTCGACCTCGGCCTTGATCTCCTCGTCGGTATCGAAAAGCACGACTTGCTGGTCCTTGTTCCGGCGCAGATTGATCCGTTCCTCGCGCATCTTGCGCTGGGTGACCTTCAGGTCCCGGCTGTCACCGATCTCGACCTCCATCTTCTCGCCCACCGGAACCAGCCCGGTCTCGTCCTCCCCGGAAAATATGGTCCCCTGATGCCCGTCGTCCTGGTAGACGCGCACCTTGCCGCCCCAGAGCGTCGAAACCCCCAGGCCCTCGCCCGCGACGTTCTCGATGTGGTAGCTGACCGGAATGCCCACGTTCTCGTCCAGCTCGTCCGGGTCCCAGGGCTTTTGGGCCGCGTCGAAGGTCCAGACCTTCTCGATTTTGATGGGACCGGCCTTCAGAAACAGAAGCTGCTGGGTTTCCTCATGGAGAATGCTCCGTTCGAAGGTCTGTCCGTAGTCCAGCAGGACCTGGGCCTGTTGGAAATCTTCGCCGGAAAAATTTCGCAGAACCAGAAAGCTCTTGAAGTCCGCCCGTGTCTCGGGTTTGTCCGCCACGAGCTTGTACGTGATCAGGCGGTCGATGTTCGAGAGCAGATAGCTGATCCGCACCCGCTCCTCGAAGGCCTCCTGGCTGGCGATCTCCCAGACCAGGGCCGCCTCGCCCGGCGGGTAGCTGACGTTGAGCAGGGTGACCCGGTCCGGATGGCCGAGCACCTGGAGCCGGATGGAGTCCGGGTCCACGGCCACGCTCTTCCAGGAAAAGTCCACCTGGTTGACCCCCTTCTCGAGGGTCAGGGTCCGTTCCTCCTCGATCAGCGTGGCCCGGGGATTGTCCAGACGGATCACGGTGGCCTCCCGGTCGGGCAGGGCCACCAGCTTGGTCCGGGCCTCGGCCGTGACCGGGGCCAGGGCCATTAGGGCCGCCAGGGCCGTCATGACGATCTTGCATGCGCCTTTTTTCATGGGCCGCCCCCTTCCTTATTCGGCCAGACGGCCGTGGCGGGTGGTCAACACGTAGGTAAACTCCCGCTTGGACCGTTCCGGAAGCGTCAGGGTGAACTGGACCGTGTCCAGGTCCACCTTCTCGTACCGCGCCTCCTGGCCCTGGTAGTCCAGGGTCCAGTAGGGCGTGCCCAGGTTGCGCCGGATTTCCACATTGATCGGCCGGGGCCGGGTGTTCTTGACCGTGACCGTGAAACGGCGCACCTCCTCCCAGCCGCTGACGTTGCCCTTGTCGTCGAACTGATGGCGGCCGGAGGAAAACTCCATCATCTTCGGCTCGACGATCACGTCCTCCATGGGTCCCAGGTTCAGTTCGACGTCCTCGCCCACCGGGATGTATTTGAACTCGGACCGCCCTTCGTAGGCCAGGTGGCCGTTCTGGTCCGCGTTTCGGTAGACCCGGAGCGTGCCGCCCGGAATCGGGGTCTGGCCGAGGCGATGCTTGTCGTCGTTTTTGAAACTGATGAAACGGACCACGCCCGGGCCGTACTTTTCCTCTTCGTACTTGTACAGATTGACCACGGGCACGGATTCGGCCGTGAAGCTGGGCAGCCGCTTGGACCAGCCGTCGGGGATGGTCTCGGTCCCCTCGATGGTGTAGAGGAAGTATTCGCTCAGGCCCTCCTTGGTGATCTCCTTGGGCCTGGCGGGAATTTCCGCCATGACCCGGGCCGCCATCTTGCGCTCGAACATGATCCGGGGCGCGGCTTCGGCTTCGGCCTTGTCCTCCATCGGCTCCGGCCGGCCCGGCCGGCCGTAGGGCTCGGTCCGGCGGGCCAGATCGGCGATCCGGTCCAGAAGGTGGACCCGGCCGACGATGACCCGGGTCCGGGCGTTTTCATAGTCCTCGCCGCTGGCGTTGGTCACCCGGACGTAGCCTTCCAGGCGCATGGACTTTTCCTGCGCGTCCAGGGTGCCCATGTAGAAGGCCCGCCAGCTCAGGCCGCTGGTCAGATAGGTGATCTCCACCGGCACCTGCCCGGAAAAGGCGCTTTCGATGCCCCACAGCCCCAGGTTGCGGACCCGGGGCGGATAGACCAGGTCCTGGACATGGATGTCCGCGGCCCGGGCCAGCGGGGTCAGTTCCAGGCTGGTCGGGTCGATCAGGGTCCCGGCCCAGGAAAACTGAAGCCGGTTCAGACCCTTCTTCAGGGTCAGGGTTCGGCTTTCCCGAATCAGGGTCAGATCGGCCGAATTGTAGATGGTCATCTGGACCTTGTCCCGCGTGGGCAGCGTCACCAGGTCGATTTTGGCCTGGACCGCCGGGGCCGCGCTCAGGATCAGGACCAGGACGGCAAGGCAGACACGCTTCATCATGCACCCCCCTTGGTTGAGAGTAAAAGTGTATCACCGCCGGCCGCTCCTTCGCAAGCGGCCTTTCGAGCCCTCAAGGTAAATTGGTTCTAGTTTTTGGTTTTGTTTGGGCGGGTGTTCTCAGTCATGCCGAAGTAATCGAAGACCATGCGTATGTTCATCATGAGCTGGCGGATTTTCTGGGCGACCTTTTTCCCGCCCTTGGATTTGATGA
>JAHJTB010000487.1 GCA_018830135.1 Pseudomonadota bacterium
AATAGGTCCCGATCTTGTTGGCCGCGTCTCCGTTGGCCGCAATGCGGTCCGCCCCGACCACGACCAGGTCGATCAGGCCGGACTTGAGCAGATGGCCGGCCATGTTGTCCGTGATGACCTTGACCGGTATGCCGTCCTTCTGGAGCTCCCAGGCCGTCAGTCGGGCGCCCTGCAGAAAGGGCCGGGTCTCGTCGGCCAATACCGTGACCTGCTTGCCCGCTTCCACCGCGCCGCGAACCACGCCCAAAGCCGTGCCGTATCCACCCGTGGCCAGGGCCCCGGCGTTGCAGTGGGTCAGCAGGGTGGCCTTGTCCGGGACCACTTCGGCCCCGTACCGGCCGATCATCCGGTTGGCGGCAATGTCTTCCTCATGAAGGGCCAGGGCCTCCTCGACCAGCGCCGCCTGAATCTCCCCCACCGTCCGGTCAGCCATGGACCGGGCCAGCGTTTCCATGCGTTCGAGGGCCCAGACCAGGTTGACCGCCGTGGGACGCTGCTCGGCCAGAAACATTTTGATCCGGTTCAATTCGCCCAGAAACCGCGCCGTGTTCCGGGTTCGAATCTTGGCCGCCCCCAGGGCCAGACCCATGGCCGCGGCCACGCCGATGGCCGGCGCCCCCCGGATGACCATGTTCCGGATGCCTTTGGCCACGTCCTTGTAAGTCCGGCAACGGAACCAGACTTCCTTCCAGGGCAGATACCGCTGGTCGATCATCAACACCTGGCCGTCCCGCCATTCGATCGGTCTGATCATTGAGGCCTCTTTCCTGGCAAGTACCGGTCCCTCGGGAAGCCCGAGGGCTATTGGGTTTAGAAACAGATTCCGCTATTGGAAAAGGACTTTGGTTCACCAGACCTGCCCGCCTCTGGCGAGATTGCCTCGTCGCTTCGCTCATCGCAAAGACACTGCCCATAAGCGCCGTCACTGCGAGGAGCCGCCCGGTGACGAAGCAGTCTGGTGAACCCTTGAATCCCCCCGCTCGTTCCCGAGCGGGCGCTTGTGGACAAGAGGAACAAGTTACTTGTAGGTTGGGTTAGCGAAGCGTAACCCAACCCGCAAAAAATTTCATCCCGAAGCGGACAAGCCTCTCCAGGGAGCAACGCCGTTTTCAGCCTAGTAGTTCAGCCCCACGCGCTCCTGGACCAGGGCCAGGGTCTCCCGGGCGATGGCCCGGGCCTTGCCCGCGCCGTAAGCCAGGATGTCCCGGACGGTGTCCGGAGACCGGGTCAGTTCGGCCCGCTTGTCCCGGTGCGGTTCGAAATGGTTCCAGATCAGTTCGACCAGCGCCTTCTTGACATCCACGTACTTCAGCCCCGGGGCCAGATAGCGGGAGCGCATGGCCTCGACGTCCTCCGGACTGGCGAACAGCTTGTACAGGGCGAAGAGGCTGCACGTGTCCGGATTTTTCGGCGCCTCGACCGGCGTGGCGTCCGTGACCACCGACATGACCCGCTTGCGGAGCGCTTCCCGGTCCGTGAATATCTCGATGGTGTTGTTGTACGATTTGGACATCTTCTGGCCGTCGACCCCGGGCACCACGGCCACGTCGTCGTTGATCTCCGGTTCGGGCAGAACAAAGGTCTCGCCCATGCGATGGTTGAAGGCCTGGGCGATGTCCCGCGTGATCTCGACGTGCTGCTTCTGGTCCTGGCCCACCGGAATGATGTTGGACTGATACAGCAGGATGTCCGCGGCCATGAGCACCGGGTAGGCGAAAAGGCCGTGATTGGGAGTCAGGCCCCTGGCGATCTTGTCCTTGTACGAGTGGCTTCGTTCGAGCAGGCCCATGGATGTGAAATTGTGCAAAATCCAAGTCAACTCACATACTTCGGGAACGTCGGACTGGACCCAGAAGATGCAGCGTTCCGGGTCCAGGCCCAGGGCCAGGAAGTCCGCGGCCGCGTCCAGGGTGTTTCTCCTGAGTGTCTCGGCGTCCTGAAGCGAAGTCAGGGCGTGCAGATTGACGATAAAAACGAATAGTTCGGCCTGGTCCATGTACCCGATCATGGGCTTCATCATGCCGAAATAATTGCCGATATGGAGCGTACCCGAGGGTTGTATCCCGGAAAGCACTCGCATGATCATCCTCCCGTTTGCGAATTTTCCCCGCCGGCGCCTGACGAACAGGCGCATTTCTTTATCCAACAAGCCGGGGCGGGTGTCAAGAGCCCGACCGTTCGACCGGTAACTCTTCAGCGGTCGGCGGCATCGCAGGACCGCCCTGTCGCGGCATTTGGGCTCGACGAACCAGGGCCTCCTCGTCTATACTTTCAAGCGGGCCGGCGGGGGCCGTTCCGCCTGCCCCTCAAAGGGAAAAAATCGGGGCTTTCCGTTTCGATCGGCTTGCTTCGCCGCCCGGAGCGGGTATTTTTATCGAGGGAGGACGGAGTATGACCAAGGCGGAATATGAAGTCGTAATTCTGGGCGCCGGACCGGCCGGCCTGCAGGCGGCCATTCACGTCGCCCGGGCCAAGGTCTCGGTCCTGGTTCTCGGCCGGGAATACAAGAGCAGCATCGCTCGGGCCCACGTGGAAAACTACTGCTGCCTGGCCAGTGTCACCGGCGAGGAACTGCTCAAGGAAGGCCGTATCCAGGCGGAAAAGTCGGGCGCCGACTTCCTCACGGAGGACGTCATTGAAACCTCCCCGGAGGAGAGATGGTTCGCCATCCGGCTGGAGAGCGGCCGGGAGCTGAAGACCCGAAGCCTGGTCCTGGCCATGGGCGTTTCGCGCAACCGGCTCGGCCTGCCCAATGAAAAGGAACTCCTTGGCCGAGGGGTCAGCTACTGCGTGGACTGCGACGCCGGCTTCTACCGGGGGGAGCGCGTGGCCGTGGTCGGCGGCGAAAGCGCCGCCGTCTCCGGGGCCATGACCCTTTTATTCTATGCGGACGAGGTCCACCTGGTCAGCGAGCAGGTCATGGTGACCGAAACCCTGGCCTCACAAGTCCGCCAAAGCGCAATCACCCTGCACGAAGGCCGCCGGGTCAAGGAGATTCTGGGCCAAAACCAGGTCGAGGGACTGATGCTGGACGACGGGTCCCGGCTCGATGTGGCCGGGGTGTTCATCGAACTGGGGGCCAAGGGGGCCATCGAGCTGGCCAGCGCTCTGGGCGTGGCCCTGGACAGCGAGACCATGAAGTTCATTGTCACGGACAAGAAGCAGGCGACCAACGCTCCGGGCGTCTATGCCGCCGGCGACATCTGCGGGCCGCCCTGGCAGGTGGCCAAGGCCGTGGGGGAAGGATGCGTCGCCGGCCTGGAAGCGGCCAAATGGGCAAAAAAATTCAGGTGAAAAAAACGATCTCTGATATGATTGAACTTCAGGTCGAAGGGGGGGACGCGCCGGAGGGCGGTTCGTAGACACTTATGTTCGTGGACGGCGTTTCATACCATGCGGCCCTGCTGGCCGGTCTGCTCTCATTCTTTTCGCCATGCGTCCTGCCGCTGATTCCGGCCTATTTCACATTCATCACCGGTCTTTCCCTCGAGGAACTGACCGAAGGCAACCCCGGAACGAACCGCTATCGGGTCCTCTGGTCCACCTGCGCCTTTGTCCTGGGTTTTTCCTTCGTCTTCATCATTTTTGGGGCCTCGGCCTCCTTCCTGGGCCGCCTGCTCACCGACTTCCAGGACGTGGTCCGGGTGGCCGGCGGAGTCATCATTCTGCTGCTGGGGATTCACGTCAGCGGGCTGTTCCGTTTCCGGATACTCGATTATGAAAAACGGCTGCATTTGAACCGGAAACCGGTTCATTTCCTGGGAACCGTGCTGGTGGGCATGGCCTTTGGCGCGGGCTGGAGCCCTTGCGTCGGCCCGTTGCTCGGCAGTATCCTCATCATCGCCGGAAGCAAGGAAACGATCATGGAAGGCGTCTGGCTGCTGTCCGTCTATTCGGCCGGGCTGGCCATCCCCTTTCTGGCCATCGCCCTGTCCATACACTCCCTGCTGTCGTTCCTGAAAAAAGGCGTCCGGGCCCTCAAGTACGTCAACGCCGTGGCCGGCGGTCTGCTGGTGCTGGTCGGCGTTTTGCTGATTACGGACAAGCTGCGTCTTGTCGGTTAAGGAGTATCCATGAAACCGATTTTAAGGCCCCTCCTCATGGCCGCCCTGCTTGGGGTTCTGATCCTTCCGGCCCCGGCCGGGGCCGCGGCCGTCGAACTGGAGTGGCAGGCCTACGACAAGGGCCTTGCCCTGGCCAAGGCCCAGGGCAAAAAGGCCTTTGTATATTTTTATGCCGACTGGTGCACGTACTGCAAAATGATGGAGAAAGAGACTTTTGGCGACCCGGAGGCGGCGGCCTATCTCAAGGCCAACTTCGTCCTGGTCCGGGTCAACACCGACCGGGCCAAAAAACTGGCCCGGACCTATTCGGCCCAGGCCCTGCCCACGTCCTGGTTCCTGACGCCGGAAGGGGAAAAGATCAAACGGATTCCCGGGTACGCCCCGGTCGACTTTTTCATGACCGCCATGAAGTACATTCACTCCGACGCCTACAAAACGATGTCGTTCAAGGATTTCAAGGAGAAAAAACCCTAAACTGAGAGATCGGGCCCCCGGTTCGGCCGGGGGCCGTCCCGTCGCCCGGCCTCCGGATCAACCCGCCTCGGGAATGGCGTAGCTCTCGTCCACGAACTGGCGAATGAAATGGGCCAGTTCGGACGTGATCAGGCTGCAAAGATTGCCATCCATACAGGTCTGCACGTCGTCCCGGCTCAACTTGAAGCTGTTTTTTCTGGCGTCCTTCTCCAGGGTCAGCACGTAGCTGTCGCCGCCGATCAGCTTGTCCTTCTTGACGTTCATGAAAAGACCATATTTCTTGATGTCCGGATAAAGTTCGTGAATCTTGTCCTCGACCGCTTTTTGTTCAAACATGATATTCCTCCAGTTTCAGCGGGAACTGAAATCAGCATAGCAGGTTAGACCGGTTCGAGGCAAGATGCTTGCCGCCTGGGGGCAGTCATTCAGCCGGCATGGACATATGCCCCCTGGACGGGGCCGCCCGTCTGTAGTATAGGGGGAATCCGTTTGCCAAATCCTTCGAACGGAGGTGTGGTCGAATGCAGGATGACCTGCTGATCCAGGCGGGCGCCCGGGCCCTGTCCATTATCCGCTCGGAGGGCCTCCGGGCCGAACGGGTCCGCGTCGCGGCCGGAGCGGCCGGCGGGCCCAAATGGCTGGTCCTCTATCATTTGGACCGGTTCGTTTTTTCCGACTGGCTGGGCCGACCCGACCGCCCCTTGTTTCTCGTCGGCTCATCCATCGGCGCCTGGCGCTTCTCCGCCCTGGCCCAACCCGACAGCCTGGAAGCCCACCGGCGTTTCAAGGACGCCTACGTCAACCAGACCTACGACGCGAAACCCACGCCGCCGGAAGTCACCCGGGAGAGCGAGCGTATCCAGGACGAGGTCCTGTCCTCCCGGGCCGTGGCCGAGGTGCTCCGGCACCCCTACATGCGCCTGAACGTTCTGTCCGCCCGCTGCCGAGGACCGCTGGCCAGCGACCACGCCGCCCTCCTGGGACCCGGTCTGGCCGCCGCCGCCCTGGCCAACCTGGCCGACCGCTCGGCCCTGGCCCTGTTTTTCGAACGGACCCTGTTTTTCGACCCCCGGGACCGCCCACCCTTCTTCGACATGTCCGGCTTTCCGATCCAGCGGGTCGCCCTGACCGAGGACAATCTCCGGCCCGCGGTCCTGGCCTCGGGCTCGATCCCCCTGGTCATGTCCGGCGTGCGTCGCATTCCCGGCGCCCGGCCCGGGACCTATCGAGACGGCGCGGTCCTGGACTATCACCTGGACCTGCCCTTTCTCGACGACGAAGAAGGCCTGGTGCTCTACCCCCATTTTTCCGACCGCATCATCCCCGGATGGTTCGACAAGCGCCTGCCCCGACGCCGGCCGGCCGCTTCACGCATGCGCAACGTGGTCCTGATCTCTCCCTCTCCGAACTTTATCCGCTCCCTGCCCCTGGGCCGGATACCCGACCGCGACGATTTCAAGCGCTTCTTCCGGCGCGACCAAGAACGTATCGCCTACTGGAACCAGGTCATCGAACAAAGTCGACGACTGGCCCAGGCCTTCGAAGACATGGTCGAATCCGGCCGCATCAAGGACGTGGTCCGACCGCTCGAGCCCGTTCGCCCCTGATGTCCGGCCTCGGTTGACAACCTTCCGGTGATCTGTTAAGTCTTCAATTTTTCGAGCCTTCGTAAATTAGGCCGTCGGCCGCGGCCAAGAAAAGGATACGCTTTATGAGCCAGGAAAACCAAAGCAGCAAAAACCAGTTGGTCTTCGGAGACAACTTTAAATTCAAATGCCATCCCGGGGTGTCCTGCTTTACCACCTGCTGCGCGGACGTAACCATATTTCTCTCACCCTACGACGTCCTTCGCCTCAAACACCGGCTCGGGATGACCTCCGGGGAGTTCATCGAGAAAAACACCCATATCCTGACCCGGGAAAAGCAGATCATCCCCCTGGTCGTGCTCAAAATGTCGGACAACGAACAGAAGTCCTGCCCCTTCGTGACCTCGGAAGGCTGCACGGTCTACAGCGACCGGCCATGGGCCTGCCGCATGTTCCCCCTGGACGTGGACGAAAAAGAGATGTTTTCCGTCATCGCCACGACCGACCGCTGCAAGGGGCTGTTAGAAAATGAGGAGATGCGGGTCATCGAGTGGCTCGAGGACCAGGGCGTCATGGACTACCAGCGGGTCAACAACTATTATGCCGAAATCACGTCGCATCCCGGCATGCGGGGCATGGACGTGACCAATGACCGCATCCGGCAGATGATATACATGGCCGCCTATGATCTGGACCGTTTCCGCTCGTTCGTCCTGGACAGCAGCTTTCTCAAGCGGTTCGAGTTCGAGCCGAACTTTTCCGAACGAATCCGGGTGGATGACACGGAACTGCTCAAGCTGGGTCTGGACTGGATCAAGTTCGGCCTGTTCGGGGAAAAGACCCTCAAAGTCAGACCCGAGGTGATCGAGGTCAAGCAGAAGGCCCAGGCCAAGGAAAAACCGGGGACGAAATCATGACCGGGCCTTCTGGGCCGGTGCCCGGTGACGGACCGTTCAAGCCCCTGGAAGGCCGCTCCTTTCGCTTCGCCTGTCACCCCGGCATATCCTGCTTCACCGCCTGCTGCGCCGACCTCAAGCTGGTGCTGACCCCCTACGACGTCCTGAGGCTTAAAAACCGCCTGAATCTGTCTTCGGACCGGTTCCTGGAAACCTATACGACCATGGAAACCGGCCCGGGTGAGCGCTTCCCCATGGTCCTGCTCAAGATGACCGAAAAAGCCGGCCGGCCCTGCCCCTTTGTCTCCCCTCAAGGCTGCACCCTGTACGAGGACCGGCCCGGGGCCTGCCGCATCTACCCTCTGGGTCGGGGGTCGGCCCGGGGCGGCCGGGAAACCTACTTCCTGGTCCAGGAGGCCCACTGCCTCGGTTTCGAGGAAGAAAAAACCTGGCAGGTCGAAGACTGGCTGGCCGACCAGGGGCTCGAGGCCTACCACGAATTCAACGACCTTTGGATGGAGATTCTCACCAACCGGGCCTCCCTCGGGCCCGCGACCCACGCCGTGAAAAAGGTCCAGATGTTCTCCATGGTCTCCTACAACCTGGACCGCTTCCGCCAGTTCGTCTTCGGCAGCCGTTTCCTGGACATGTTCGATCTCGACCAGGGCATGCTCGACCAGGCCCGGGCCGACGACCCGGTCCTGCTTCGTTTGGGCTTCCAATGGCTCCGCTTCGCCTTGTTCGGGGAGCAGACGCTGCCCCTGAAACCGGGTCTGGAAAAACGCGCCTGACTGGCGGAAAGTCCCGCCTCCGGATACAATCATCGTAATGGCCAAGCCGGTCGGCCCGGGGCGCCGGCAAACGGGACGATCCAACCCGGGCGTGGCGGCCGGCGGGAATTTTCCGCCTGCCTGTTGATCCGCTTGCAGTCATTACTCGGAGCAGGGACATGGAAGACGTTTTCCCAACCTCGGAGATCCATATCCTGGTTGCCGATGACGACCGGCTCATACGAACCTTTGTCGCGGGCTGCCTGGAGTCCGAGCCGGGCTACTGCCTGGCCTCGGTGACGGACGGGTCCGAAGCGCTCGAAGTCATCAGGAAAAATCCTCCGGACATTCTGATCACCGACTGGATGATGCCCGGTATCGACGGCCCGGAACTCTGCCGCCAGGTCCGGCGGCTGCCGCTCCCGCGGTACGTTTACATCATATTGCTGACGGTCAAAAACGAGCAGCGCGAAATCATCGAGGGGCTGTCCAGCGGAGGCGACGACTACATGGTCAAGCCATTCAACCGGGAGGAACTCACGGCCCGGGTGCGGGCCGGCGCCCGGATCGCCCGGGCTCAGAAGGCCCTCCACCGGACCAACCGGGAACTCGAGGCGGCCCTGCGGAAAATCGAGACCCTTCAGGGGCTTCTGCCCATCTGCATGGACTGCCGCCGGGTCCGCACCGATCAGGACTACTGGATGGAGATCGAAGAATACGTCAGCTCGGTCACCCGGACCGAATTCACCCACGGCCTGTGTCCTGACTGCTTCGGCAGGCGCCTCCGCGAACTGGAGAAGCTAGGCTGAAGCCGGCCTCCCGCCGTGGGTCCGTTTTCGATAGGGTCCCACGGGCAGCAGGTAGAGCAGGTCCTCGGATGGCGGGAGCCCCAGGACCCGACCCGCCTTCTCGTCGAAGAAGGCGCCCACGCCGCAACACCCCCAGCCCAGGGTTTCCGCCCCCAGATAGGCCCGATGTCCGACCCGGCCCGCGGCCAGATAGGCCAGGCGCAGGGCGCGCGGACCACACTGAGCTTCCAGAAAGTCCAGCGGCGTGCTGACGGCCAGGATCAGGTTGGCCCGGCCCATCCAGTCCTGGTTGAGGGCGGTGTCGGCCAGGAGCGGTCCGATGAAACCACCCGTTCGAAGGTCCAGGGTGCGGGTCGACGGCAGCCAGTGATGGAAGCCGTCGGGCAGGTCTCTGACTTCGTTGGTCACCAGCCCCAGGTTGACGGTCCCGGCCAACTCCGGGCCCGAGACCAGGTCCAGGAACCGGGCCAGGTTGTCTTGGGTCACTTCCTGGGGAACAAAGTTGCGGCGCGAGCGTCGCTCGCGCAAGGCCCGGACCAGTGTCGGCCCGTCGAAGCCCTCCCAGTCGGGTTCGGCCAGGACCCGGGGCCGGCCGGCGGGCCAGGGCAGGTTTTTTTCCGGCGGCCCGGCCGAAGGTGCGGCGGTCACACGGACCGCGGCCGAGACCAGGTCGAAAATCTCCTCATTCGGGGCCGTCGGTTCGGCGGTCGGCGTCCCGCCGGCCGGTCCAGGCCGTCCCGTCCCTTCGGCCTTCCCGCCAAGTCCGACCATGGCCAGACAGGCCTCCCGGTCCGTGTCCAGTCCGAGATAGTCGTTGATCGGGTCGTCGAGGAAAAAGAGGTCGACTTCCGCCTCCAGTCCCAAGGCGGATGAGGCCAGGTGCAGGTTTTCGGCCATGTGGCCGGCGTCCATCAGGCAGTATCGAAAGGCCCGCTGCCGGTACTTCCAGGCGCTGCGGAAAAACAGGGCGCTTAAAAACAGGCAGGGCGCGGGAATCTCCGCCGGCGGCCTTTCCCGGCGCAGGCGCGTCAGGGCAAAGTCGGCCGGGGTAAAGTGGTACAGTCCGTCCTCCAGCCCCGGTACGTCCCGGGCGGCCAGGTAGACTTCCACGGGGTACAAAGCCCCGGCCGAGGGTGCGGACCGGTAGTAGAACGTCTCCAGGCCATGCTGGACCTGGGCCGTAAACCCGCAGGCCATGTACAAAAGTCTGGCCAGGGCCGGCAGGTCGAGCGGCTGACTCGTCCGCTTCAGGTCGCCTTTCAGAATCCCCCAGGCCGGGGCCTTGGGCAGCGTCACGTCCCGGGGCAGGTCGATCCGTTCGGCCCCCGGGTATGTCTTATACGGATTGGGCTGGTTGAGAGGGTCCATGCCCCCGCCGGAAATCCGGTTGGGGGCGTAGCGGGTCAGGCGATGGTATTCGGCGGCCGACCTCAGGACCGTCACGAGACGCACGCCTCGAACGCCGTCCCGGATTCAACTTCGGCCATCAGCCGCCGGGTCCGATCGATTTCGATACGCAACGCCTCGTCTTCGGGGTTGCGTTTCAAGCGGCCTTCCAGGTCCCGGACGTACCGGACCAGATAATCGACCTGACTGGACATGTCACGCGGCGCGCCGCATTGCTCGCACATGGTCTCGCCTCCCTCAGTCGCGGCGGGTGAAAACCCGGACCCCCGCGTATTCCCGGTCCTCGACCGGTCCATCCAGATGACTCATCTCCCGGGACAGAAGCCACAGTTCGGGCAGAATCTCGGCCACGAGTTCGCCCTTGAAAAAAATCCGGACCACCCCGCTTTCCGAAATCACCACGGCCATGGCTTTGGTCGCCCGGGTCGTCGCCGAGGCGGCCACGTGCCGGGCTCCGAGTCCCAGGGAGATTTCAAGCCCCTCGGCGCTGGCGTTCAGATACCGGCAGGCCGAAACGGCCAGGCCCTGGGCCGAAATCACGAAGGCCCCGTCCAACAGGGCCAGTTCCTTGAGGGTCTCCCTCAGGTTGGGATCGTGAATCTGCCGAAGGGACGGGTCGTGCCCGTAAAGGGGGTCCAGGATCAAAGGCCGCGACAGGGCCAGCACGCGGTCCTCGTCGCCGACCATGAAAACGGCCCCCACGCGATGGCCTTCCCGGCCCTCCCGGGCCAGTTCCACGGCCAGCGTCACGACCGACTTCATGACCTCCCGGTCGCAGTCGGGATTGATATGGCACAGATGCTCGAACATCGAATCCCACCCCCGTTTTTCCCCATGAAAAATAGTCCGCCCCGCGGCCGAAGTCAATAAGGCGTCCGGAAATCTCTCCGCGGCATTACGCCTTGAACCGTAACTTTTCATAAAAAAAACGGAGCGGCATGAGGTCCGGCCGGCGGAACGCCCCTTTATTTCAAGCGATCGATCATTTTGGGGTTTCCAGGGCGTTGACAAAACCGTTCGCTGTACGGATAATGTCATCCTATCCTACAATCTGAGCAGGAGGTCCGATGGACATCTACGCGATCCAGGCCTTGCACGGCCTGGTGTACGGCATGCTGCTGTTCATGGTCGCTTCCGGCCTGACCCTGGTCTTCGGCATGATGGGTGTGCTCAATCTGGCGCACGCCTCCTTTTACATGCTGGGGGCCTACATGGCCTACACCATCACCTTGTATCTGGGAAGCTTTTGGTTGAGCCTTGTGGTCGGGCCTCTGGTCGTGGGCCTGCTGGGCGTGGTCATCGAGCGGTTCCTGTTGCGCAAGGCCCACGAGCGGGGGCACGTGGCCGAACTGCTGCTGACCTTCGGCCTGTTCTACGTCATCGGCGAGTTGGTCCGCCTGATCTGGGGCAGCAACCCCCTGCCCGTGGCGGTGCCCGACATTTTAAAGGGCGATATTCCGCTCTTCGGCATGACCTATCCCTACTACCGGCTTTTCATCCTCTGCTTTTCCTCCCTCATCCTGGTCGTCATGGCCCTGGTCCTGATGAAGACCCGCATCGGCATCCTGGTGCGCGCGGCCGTGTCCGACGCCGAGATGGTGGACTCGCTGGGCACCAACGTCCCCCTGGTCTTCATGGGGGTCTTTGGCGGCGGGGCCGCCCTGGCCGGTATGGCCGGCGTGATCGCGGCCCCCTTTCTGAGCACCTATCCGGGCATGGGCCTGGACGTGCTCATGGACTGCTTCGTGATCATCGTCATCGGCGGCTTCGGCAGCCTGTTCGGGGCCCTGCTGTCGGCGGTCATGATCGGCGAACTCCAGAGCTTCGGCGTCCTGTGGATACCCCGGCTGGCCCTGGTCTTCCAGTTCCTTTTCATGGCCGTGGTCCTGATCGTGCGTCCGACCGGTCTGTTGGGAGAAAAAGAATGAGCAAGGACATGGTTCTCGAACACGGGTGGAAGGTTCTGCTGGGGGCCTTCCTCATCCTTCTGCCCCTGATCGTCCCGGAGATGAAGGTTCACCTGGCCACGGAAATCCTGGTCTTCTGCCTGTTCGCCATCGCCTTCAATCTGCTTTTGGGCTACACCGGGCTGCTGCCCTTCGGTTTCGCGGCCATGTTCGGCGTGGGGGCCTATGCCACGGCCCTGATGTTCAACCACGCCGCCGGGACGCCCCTGGCGGTGGTCATCCTGGTGGCCGCGGCCGCGGGCTTTTTGACCGCCCTGTTCATCGGCGCCTTCTGCGTCCGCCTCGGCGGGACCTATTTCGCCCTGCTGACCCTGGCCTTCCAGATGTTCTTTTATGCCGTGGCCATGAAATGGCGGGAAGTGACCAATGGCGACGACGGCATGGGCGTCACCCGGCCCGAGGTCTGGCTGCCGGGTCTTGGAAATCTGTCCCTGATGAACATCCACACCCTCTACTGGGTGACCCTGTTCTTCGTCGCCATCGGCATCACCCTGGCCTGGCTGTTCCTGAAGACGCCCCTGGGCAACTCGGTGGTGAGCATGCGGGAAAACGACGAGCGGGCCGCCTTTCTGGGGTACAACGTCTTTATCACCAAGCTGACCGTGTTCGCCTTTGCCGGGATGCTGGCCGGCGCGGCCGGCGGCCTGTTCGTCCTCTACCACGAATTCGTGGCCACCACGGCCATCGACTCGAACATGTCCTTCACCATCGTTCTGATGACCATCGTCGGCGGCTCGGGCCGGTTCATGGGCCCGATTCTGGGAGTGGTCTTCTTCATGCTCTTTCAGGACTGGCTCTCCGACCTGACCGATCACTGGTGGCTCTATTTCGGCATCTGCTTCATCATCGTGGTTTTGTACATTGAAGGCGGACTGATCAGCCTGTTCAGCAGGGAAGGGCTGCGGGTCATCTTCAAGCGGAGGGAGAACAATACATGACGGCGCTCAAACTCGATCGGGTCTACAAGGATTTTTCAGGACTCCAGGTCCTCACCGGCGTCTCCATGGAAATCGCGGAAGGTGAACGCCATGCAGTCATCGGACCCAACGGGGCGGGCAAGTCCACCCTGTTCAACGTGATTACCGGGTATCACGAGCCGACCCGGGGCAAAATTTTCTTCCAGGGCCGGGACATCACCGGACATCCCGCCCACCGGATCGCCCGCCTGGGCCTGTCCCGCTCCTTTCAGATCATCAACAACTTCCCGAAAATGACGGTCTTCGAGAACGTGCGCAACGCCGTGATTTCCAAGTTCAACCGCCGTTTCAACTGGGTCTCCGCCCTCGGCCGGGCCGAAGACATCCGCATCGAGACCGACCGGGTCCTCGAGAGCCTGGACATGCTCGATAGCCGGGACATTCCGGCCGCGGAGCTCAGCTACGGCAACCAGCGCCAGCTCGAACTGGCCCTGGCCCTGGCCCGCGATCCCAAGATGATCATGCTCGACGAACCCACGGCCGGCCTGGACGTCGAGGAGACCCGGGGCTTTGTCGAACTGATCAAGCGGGTCACCGAGGGCATGACCCTGATGGTCGTCGAGCACGACATGGACGTGGTCTTCAACCTGGCCGACCGCATCACCGTGCTCAGCTACGGCGCAGTGCTCCTG
>JAHJTB010000488.1 GCA_018830135.1 Pseudomonadota bacterium
CGTTTGGTGCCAGTCTCCGGGCCCAGTTGCCGCTCCCCACAACGCCCCATGATCTGCATCGCCGCTTCGGTCAGCGGCGTCAGGCCCATGTAGTAGGCTTCGGAAAGCAGGCCGCCCGAGGTGTTGACCGGCATGCTTCCGCCCGGGGCGGTCCGGCCGTCTTTGAACCAGTCCCGGCCTTCGCCCGGTCCGAAGAACCCGTAATCCTGGAGCGTGACCTCCACGGTGTAGGTGAAGCAGTCGTATATCTCACAGGCGTCGATTTCCTCGATGGTGATACCGGCCATTTCAAAGGCGGTCCGGCCGGCGATGCGGGCGCCGGTGCCGCCGTCCATCCAGTCCGCCTGGCAGATGTCCCAGGAGGGATTGTGCTGGCCCAGGCCCATGATGACGGCGGGCGGATGTTTGAGGTCCCGGGCCCGTTCCAGCGAGGTGATGACGCAGGCCCGGCCGCCGTCGTTCATCAGGCAGCAGTCCGGGACCCGGAAGGGTTCGACCAGCCAGGGCGATCGGTCGTAGTCCTCGGGGGTCATGGCCCTGTCGTGCATGACGGCCCGGGGATTGAGGCCGGCCCATTTGCGCTGGGACACGGCGATCTCCCGCCAGGTCTCCGGGCCGGTGGCCATGGTGTGCATGGCCCGGCGGGCGGCCAGGGCGTATTCGGCGGCCGCCCCGAACTGGCCGAAGACCGGCCGGTCGCCCGGGGGATCGAAGGCGACGCGGGTGCCCAACAGGGAGCTGTCCGCGTAGGCCAGGACCACGGTGTTGCACAGACCGGCCTCGAGGACGCCCAGGGCGTGATGCAGATGGGACCGGGCGCAGTTGGCCTCCTGGCCCAGGACCCGGGGGTGCAGGCCCAGCCGCTGGGCGACCAGGTAGGCGCTGATCTCATCTTCGCCCGGGCGGGTCGCGAACTGGCGGTAGCACAACAGTCCGTCGATGTCCTTGCGCTCGAGTCCCGCGTCCAGGATGGCGTTGGCGCAGGCTTCCGTATAGAAGCTGGCCGCGGTCCGGTCGGGAATGCGTCCCTGGGGGGTGTGGCCGATGCCGACGATGGCGTACCGATCTTTCAAGGTCATGGGATGACTCCATGGGGCAATGGCCGCGCAGGCGGCCGGTTTCAAGCAAGAGGCGTCCTCGATGAAAAACTCGCCGGGCGGGTCGCCCGGGATGACGACCCGGCCCGGGACCGAATGGTCTTCATGCATTGCGTCGCCATTCGGGGCATGACGGTTTTTCGGGTGCCCGCCCAGCATAGAAAATCCGGCCCCCGGGGTCAAGGGGAACCTGGAGCCCCCCCAGTCATTGAGGGATTACGCCCTTACCCCCGAACGCTTGTTGACAAATGCCCGGAGACGGTGTATTTTAAAAAAACTACCGAAAAGAACGAACAGAGACGATCGACCCGAATGTGGTTTTTGCCCGACCGTTGCGCTAACGGTTTTATGGCGAACGAATTCCGCCCGGCGATTCAGAAGATGCCTGAACGACAGGCCATCGGAAGATGCCAACCCCCGGCGGCCGTCCGGTCCTCCGGGGGCTGTTTTACGTCAGGCCGCCCGGCATGGGGGGAATCGACCTTCGGCGGGCGCGGCGCGGCCTTCAGGCCGATGGGGGACCCAACGACATGACAAGCCAACCGGCCGTTCCGGAAAACCGGATCGCGGCCTCGCTGAAAGACCTGAACCTGTCCTTCGGCGGGGTCAGCGTCCTGACCGGCGTTTCCCTGGACATCCGCCAGGAAGAGCTTCTGGCCCTGATCGGCCCGAACGGGGCGGGCAAGACGTCCCTGGTCAACAGCATCTCCGGGTTTTATCACCCCCAGCAGGGCGGGATTTTTTTCCAGGGCCGGGACATCACCCGGCTCAACCCGGTCCAGCGCTTCAAGCTGGGCATTGCCCGGACCTTCCAGAACATCGAGTTGTTCAGCGGACTGACCGTGCTGGACAACCTGATGGCCGCCCGAAACAACATGATGAAGTACGGGGTGATTTCAGGCGGGCTCTGGTTCGGCAAGGCGCGCCGGGAGGAGATCAGGCACCGGGAAGTCATCGAGGACATCATCGATCTGCTGGAGTTGGAGTCGATCCGCCAGAGCGTGGTCGGCGCCCTGCCTTACGGGCTGCGAAAACGGGTCGACCTGGGGCGGGCCCTGTCCAGCAAGCCCTCGCTGCTGCTGCTCGACGAGCCCATGGCCGGCATGAACAGCGAGGAAAAAGAGGACATGGCCCGCTTCATCCTGGATATCCAGGAGCTGTGGCGGACGACCATGGTCATCATCGAACACGACATGGGCGTGGTCATGGATATTTCCGACCGGGTCTTTGTCCTGGATTTCGGACGGAAGATCGCGGAGGGGACCCCGGCCGAGGTCAAGGACGACCCCCGGGTGATCCGGGCCTATCTGGGAATCGATGAAGAGGAGGCGGGATAAGAACGATGCCGGAGCAAACACAGGCCTTGCCGGATACGCTGCCTCAACTGTTGCGCCATCATTACCGGCGGTTCGGAAGCGACCGGATCGCTCTGCGGGAAAAGGACCGGGGCATCTGGAAGCCTTACACCTGGGCGGACTATTACCGGATCGTGCAGCGACTGACCATGGCCTTTCTCGAAATGGGCCTCCAGCCCGACGAGAAAGTGGCCATCATCGGGGAGAACAAGCCGCACGTCTATTGGTTCGAACTGGCGGCCCTGACCTGCCGGGCGCCGGTGCTGGGCATTTTTTCAGACTGCGGCCCGCCGGAGATCAAGTACTTCCTGACTCATTCCGACTCGACTTTCGTCATCTGCCAGGACCAGGAGCAGGTGGACAAGGTCCTGGAGATCAAGGACGAAATCCCCCTGATCCGCAAGGTGATCTACTGGGAGGAGAAGGGGATGTGGAACTATGACGATCCCCTTCTGATCACCATGGAGGAGATGCTCGAGATGGGGGAGAAAAAGGCCCGGGAGGACCCGGACCGTTTCGAGGCCCTGATCGACGAGACCAACGGCGACGACATCGCGGTCTTCTTCTACACCTCGGGCACCACGGGCCTGCCCAAGGCCGGCTTGCAGACTCACGGCAACATCAAGATGATGGCCGACCTGATGGACCGCCGGGACCCGGTCTTCGAATCGGACCAGAGCGTGAGCTACCTGCCCATCGCCTGGATTGCCGAACAGCTTCAGAACGTGGGCTATTCCCTGTTCAAGGGGTTTACGGTCAACTTCCCGGAAAGCCAGGAGACCGTGACCCAGAACATCCGGGAGGTCGGCCCGCACATGGTCCTGTTCGCGCCCCGGAACTGGGAGGAGTTCATCCGGACCATCCGGGTCAAGATGGCCGACGCGGGCTGGCTGAACCGCCTGTTTTTCAACGCCGCGCTCAAGGTGGGCTACAAGGTCGGCGACGCCCGGATGGCGGGCCGGAACCCCGGGCTTCTGTGGCGTCTCCTGCACTATCCGGCCGAATGGATGGTCTTCCGGCCTCTGAAGGACCGTCTGGGGATCAAGCGCGGCCGCATCGCCCGGGTGGGCGGCACGGCCATCAGCCCGGACGTGATCCGGTATTTCCAGGCCATCGGCATGCCCCTGGTCCAGATTTACGGCAGTTCGGAATGCGGCATGGTGACCATGCATCCCCGGGGCCAGATCAAGCCCGAGACCAGCGGCACGCCCCTGGACGGGTACGAGGTCCGGCTGTCCGAGGAGGGGGAGATTCTGGTCAAGAGCCCGTGCATCTTCAAGGGCTACTACAAGGCCGAGGAAAAGACGGCCCAGGTCCTGGTCGACGGCTGGTATCACACCGGCGACTTCGGCCACATCGACGAAGACGGCCACCTCATCGTCATGGACCGAATGGACGACCTCCAGACCATCGCCGGCCAGAAACGGTTTTCACCCCAGTACGCGGAAACCCGGCTGCGGTTTTCCCGCTACATCAAGGACGCCCTGGTCGTGGGTCGGGTGAGCTGGGACTTCGCCGTGGCCCTGATCAACATCGATTACGACAACGTGGGGCATTGGGCCGAAACGCACCGGATAGCTTACACCACCTACCTGGACCTCAGCCAGAAGGATGGCGTGATCGATCTGATCCGCGGGGAGGTACAGACCATCAACCGGCTGCTGCCGGAACACGCCCGGATACACAAGTTCATCAATTTGCACAAGGAGTTCGATCCGGACGAGGCGGAATTGACCCGGACGCGCAAGGTGCGCCGGGACTTCATGGAAGAAAAATACAAACAGCTCGTTGACGGTCTGTTCAGCGACCAGGGCCAGATCGACATCGTGGCCTCGGTCACCTACCGGGACGGAACCAAGGGCGAACTCAAGAGTTCGGTCCGGGTCAACGACGCGTAAAGGCCGGAATATGCTCTTTCTTCAGTATCTGATCAGCGGCATCCTGACGGGCGGTTTGTACGGCCTCATCGGCGTGGCCATCGTCATCATCTACAAGGCGACCGAAGTCTTCAACTTCGCCGTGGGCATGCTCATGACCCTCTGCGCCCTGACCTGCGTCTCCCTGGTCACGGACCTGCATTTTCCGTTCTGGCTGGCCGTGCCGGCCACGCTGGTCATCGGCGGAATCATCGGCATGCTCATCGAGCGGCTGGGCCTGCGCCCGCTTCTCTCCCAGCCCATCCTGACCCTGGTCATGGCCACCCTGGCCATCGAGTCGATCCTGCGGGGATTGAGCCTGATGGTCTGGACCGGGTTCACGGTCAGCTTTCCCAAGGGCCTGCTGCCGGGCAAGACCCTGTTCATCGGCCCGCTGTTCATCTCCCACGAGTTCGTGTACGCCTTTGTCATCTCCCTGCTCGCCTTCGCCCTGGTCGGGCTGTTCTTCTACAAGACCCAGACCGGGTTGAAGATGCGGGTCACGGCCGAAAGCCACGACGTGGCCATGGCCCTGGGCATCAACATCACCACGGTCTTCGCCCTGGCCTGGATGCTCTCGGTCATGGTCGGCACCCTGGCCGGCATCTTTATCGGCAACCGGATGGGCCTCCAGGTGGTCATCACCTCGTCCCTGGCCTTCAAGGCCCTGCCGGCCATCATTTTCGGCGGGCTGGACTCGGTGGCCGGGGCCATCATCGGCGGCTTCGTGGTGGGCATTCTGGAAAAGTTCGCCGGCGGGTACATCGACCCCAAGGTCTCGGAAATCACGCCCTACATCATCCTGCTGCTGATCCTGCTCATCCGGCCGGAAGGGCTGTTCGGTAAAAAGCGCATCGAGAGGATCTGAACATGTATCGTCCCTGCGGAACCATCGACGACACCTATATCAAGGACCTGGCCATCGTGCGCACCCCGGCCCACTGGGGTTGGCTGGTCGTGGGGCTCGTCCTCTTCTATCTGCTGCCCTATTACATCTCGGGCGTGGTCCTCAACACGGTCAACCTGATCATCATCACCGTGATCTCACTCCAGGGCGTCAATATCCTGACCGGCATGACCGGGCTGATCACCATCGGCCAGGCCAGCTTCATGGCCGTGGGCGCCTACTCCATGACGCTCATGGTCAAATACTGGGGCCTGAGCTTCTGGCTGGCCACGCCGATCGCCATGCTGATCACGGGTCTGGTGGGGATCGTGGTGGGCCTGCCGTCCCTGCGCATCAAGGGCTTCTACCTGGCCCTGGCCACCCTGGCCGCCCAGTTCATCATTCCCTGGCTCATCATGAACGTCCGGCCGGACCTGACCGGCGGCACCGACACCCTGACCGTGCCGTCCCCCACCATCGGCGGGTTCCGGTTCTCCAGCCAGGCCAGCATTTTTTACCTGTGCGGCACCGTGGCCCTGGCCGTTATCTATTTTACGCGCAACCTCCAGCGGAGCCGTTTCGGGCGGGCCTTCATCGCC
>JAHJTB010000489.1 GCA_018830135.1 Pseudomonadota bacterium
ACCGGCGTGCCCAAGGGGATTATCCACACACACCTGTCCCGAACGCTGTTCGCGCTTTCCATGGCCATCGGAACCGACGCCCTGGAACCCAAGGCCAGAACCATCGCCACGACCCCGCTCTTTGCCAACACCTCCTGGGGGACGATCATGCCGACCATGCTCGCCGGAGCGACCACGATCCTGATGCCCATGTTCACGCCCGGTGATTTCCTGGCCACGGTCCAGGCCGAAAAGGGAACCGTAACCCTTATGGTTCCCACACAATACCAGGCAATCCTGAACCACCCCGATCTGGAAAATTACGATCTGTCCAGCCTCCGCTTCCTGGGCTGCGCCGGTGCGACGTTGCCCGTGCCGCTTAAAAAGCGGATCATAGAGCGGTTCGGGAATATCCTCATGGAGGCATACGGCGTGACCGAAGGCGTGGCCACGGGCATCGCCCCGGAATTTGTCCTGGAGAAACCGACCTCCGTGGGCATCCCTGTTTTTGGCGCGGATATTCGGATCATCGACGATGAAGGCAGGGAACTTCCGGCAGGGGAAGTCGGGGAGATCGTCGGTTATTCACATTGGTTCATGAAATCCTATCACAACAACCCGGAAGCGACCGCTGAAATGATATGGTATGACGATCGTGGACGCACCTTCCTGCGCACCGGCGACATGGGACGCCTCGACGAGGATGGGTTTCTCTATGTCGTGGACCGCAAAAAAGACATGATCGTGTCCGGCGGGCTTAATGTGTTTGCCCTGGATATCGAGAGCGTACTTCGCCAGCACGAAGATATCCATGATACGGCCGTCATAGCGGCGCCCCATGAGAAGTGGGGGGAGACGCCGTTGGCCCTGGTGATCCTTAAACCGGATGCCGCCAGCACGGAAGAGCAGATAAAAGAGTGGGCCAATGCGCGGCTGGCCAAGCACCAGCGGGTCAGTGCCGTCGAATTCCGTAAGGAGGATTTTCCTCGTAACGTCCTGGGCAAGGTGCTTAAACGGGTCCTGCGCGAACCATATTGGCCTGCCTGATCCCGGCCGGTAAGGACCGCCTGCCGGGCCGGGGTTTTTCATGCCGATCATCCGGATCCGAAATCGATCATAGGAGGAGTCGGTAGGCGACGAATCTCGGCCGCGCGGCGACTCCAAGCGGAATCCGATCGCGGTTGGACCAGCAGGGAAGTCTGAAAGCGGCACGGCTCGATCGCCCCGGGCCCTTGGAAGGCGGGGACGTATCCCCTCTGTCGGCGGACTTCCCAAGCCCCCCCTGATGGCCGCTCGGCCGTTCCCGGCCGGGCTTTTTCCCGGGATTCCCGAAAAAATTTGACGTCGGACTCGCCGCCCGTTGCGGGTATCCGGGGTGGACCGAATTGGTTTCGGGGGGCGTGGATCGGTCCGCCGGTCGGTCTTCAGCGAATCGGGTCATGGAATATTCCCGCCGCCCGCCCGGACTTCGGCCCCAGACCGCGACCGGGCGGTCCTTCAATGTCGCCAACCGGTGAAAGGCTGCGCCCGCCTGCATTTTTTTCTTGACAGACCCGGCCCGGTCCGCGATAGTTTAATTGACTGACGGTCAATATAAAACCGACGGTCAGTCAAATCAAGACAATCTCATTCGAAAAAGGCGGGTTTCCATGGGCTCCAAAGAACGTCGGGCCAGGGAAAAAAACAAGCGTATCGCCCAGATTCAGAAGGCCGCCCGGACCGTCTTCCTCAAAAAGGGCTACCAGAACGCCACCATGGAGGAAATCGCCACACGGGCCGAGGTCAGCAAAGGCACGGTCTACTTCTATTTCAAAAGCAAGGACGAACTCTACGTCTCGCTCATGATCCCGCACATCGAAAAGCTGCGCGACCTGCTCGAGGTCTTTGAACGACGCCTCATCGAGGAAGAAACCGGTCCGGACTTCGATCTGATCGCCGAGGTCTATCATATTTTTGTTCAGACCTATGAATTCGACCCGGAGGGCGTCCACATCTACCAGATATTTCAGCTCAACGACCTCTTTCCGGTCATGCCCCAGGCCACCAAGGACCGGGTGGTGGCCCTGGGCCAGGCCAACTTCACCATGCTGCGCCGCATGATCGAATTCTGTATTGAACGGGGCCTGCTTCGGGACGTCGCCCCCCTCCCGCTGGTCGACTTCCTGTGGGGGGCCTTTCTGGGCGTTATCCAGTTGCAAAAGAGCAAGCGGGCGCTCCACCACAAGGACCATCTGGCCGGGACGCTGCGGTCCGGGGTCTCGGCCCTGGCCAGGGGCCTGGCGCCCGAAAACCATTGACGGCCGGAGGGGGGCCTTTGGCGGGGCCTGACCGCGTCGCTTCGGCGTCCCAGACCTAGCGAGGTGGAAATTGACTCCGAATAACGGGACTTGTCTCGAGTTTCAGTCCGTCTCTCTGAACTTCGGATCGGTCCAGGCCTTGTCCGATATCAGCTTCAAGCTCAGGGCCAATGAAATCATGGGCATCATCGGCCCCAACGGGGCGGGCAAGACCTGCATCCTCAACTGCATCAGCCGGTTTTACAGTCCCCAGCAAGGCCGGATTCTGTACCTCGAGCGGGACCTGATCGGCCTGGCCCCCCACAAGATCGCCTCGTTGGGCATCGCCCGGGTCTTCCAGAACGTCGAGCTTTACACGGGCATGACCACCCTGGACAACCTCATGGCGGCTAGACACACCCGAATGAAGTCCAACTTTTTCTGGGGAGCGCTTTATTTCGGGAAGGCCGCGGCCGAGGAGGAGACGCATCGCCAGTTTGTCGAGGAACTGATGGACTTTCTCGACCTGCAGCCCATCCGGAAGCAGACCGTGGGCACCCTGCCCTACGGCATGAGGAAGCGGGTCGAGTTCGGCCGCGCCCTGGCCCTGGAGCCGGACCTGCTGATGCTTGACGAGCCCATGGCCGGCATGACCGTCGAGGAGAAGGAGGACATGGCCCGGTACATCATGGATGTCCACGAACTCCGCGGCACGCCCATGATCGTCATCGAGCATGACATGGGTGTGGTCATGGACATTGTCGACCGGATCGTGGTCATGGACTTTGGCGTCAAGATCGCGGAGGGCACACCCGAGGAGATCAGCCGCGACCCGGCGGTAATCAAGGCCTACCTGGGCCGGGAAGGTTAAGTTTATGGAAAACGCTTCCCTCAGCCGCTCGTCGTACGCCAAGGGGGATACGGTCCCCAAGATTTTTCTGGAGCAGTACGAAAGATACCGAACCGAGACGGCCATTCGCAAGAAGCGCTACGGCCTCTGGAAAGAGTATTCCTGGCAGGAGTCGTATTCAAAGGCCCGGTCCCTGTCCCTGGGCCTGGCTTCACTGGGCCTGGCCCGGGGTGACAAGGTATGCATCCTGGGCGACAACGACCCGGAATATTTCTGGGCCGAGATGGCGGTCCAGGCCCTGGGCGGCATAATCGTGGGCATCTACATCGATGCCATTCCCGATGAGGTCAAATACATCGCCGGCCATTCCGACGCCCGGTTCATGTTCGTCAAGGACCAGGAACAGGTGGACAAGGTCCTGTCCATCAAGGACCAGCTGCCCCTGCTGGAGCGGGTCATCTTTTGGGAGCCCAAGGGCCTTTGGTTTTACAAAGATTCGATGCTTCTCGGGTTCGATGACCTGCTCGAAAGAGGCCGGGCCTTCGGCGAAGGGCGCAACGGGTTTTTCGAGGAGGAAATCCAAAAAGGGCGCAGTGAGGAGGTATGCATCATCTCCTACACTTCGGGCACGACCGGGCTGCCCAAGGGGGCCATGATCACCTACGAGTATCTGATCCATTCGATCAAGGAAGGGATCGGGCGGGTCGATCCCTGGACCCGGGAGGACCGCTACCTTTCCTACGTCCCTCCGGCCTGGGCCACGGAGCACTGCTTCTGGGTGCTTGCCCTGTTGTCCGGAGCCTCGATCAATTTCCCGGAAGCACCAGAGACTCTGGCCGAGAACATCCGTGAGATCGGCCCCACGGTCATGGTCTATACGCCGAGGATGTGGGAAAGCATCATGTCCACCAACGAGGCGCGGATAGCGGACTCGACCTGGCTGAAGCAATGGTTGTGGCGGAAGCTGTTTCCTCGCAGCGCCCGGTACGCCGAACTGGAGGAGCGGGGCGAGCATGTCGGACTGGGTTTGCGGGCCATGAACGCTTTGGCCTCCCACCTGCTGCTCAGGCGGGTCCTGGACAAGATGGGTTTCAGCCGTCTGCGCAGCGCCTGGACCGGCGGGGCGCCGCTTTCCCCTTCCTGTTTCGGCTATTTCCGGGCCATGGGTCTGCCGATCAAGCAGGTTTATGGTTCGACCGAGGTCATGGGCGTCTGTTGTCACACCGTGGACGAGGTCAAGTGGGAGACCCTGGGCCGAATCGTGCCCATGGCCGAGGTCAGGATATCCGAGGAGGGCGAGATACTGCTCCGCGCGGAAAAGATGTTTTCCGGTTACTACAAGGAACCGGAAAAGACCGAAGAGGCCCTGCTCGACGGACGCTGGTTCCGGACGGGTGATGCCGGCTTTTTCAACGACCAGCAGCACCTGGTTTACCTGGACCGGATGAAGGACATGGTCTCCCTGGCCAGCGGCGACAAATACGCGCCCCAGTATATCGAGGGACACCTCAAGTTCAGCAATTCCATCAAGGACTGCCTGGTCACCTCGGGCCGGGACAAGCGATATATCACGGCCCTGATCAACATCGACTACGAGAGCGTGGGCAAGTGGGCCGAACAGAACCGGATCAACTACACCACCTACGCCGACCTGTCCCAAAAACCGGAAGTCCTCCGCCTGATCCGGCGGGCCGTGGCCGAAGTCAACCGGCGGGTGCCCGCGGCCGCGATCATCCGGCGATTCATCAACCTGCCCAAGGAGTTCGATCCGGACGAGGGGGAGTTGACCCGGACAAGAAAAATCCGCCGCCGGTTCGTCGAAGACAAATACCAGGAAATCATCCAGGCCATGTACGATGGGCAGACCCGGATCGACATGAAAATCAACGTCGAGTACCAGGACGGTCGAAAAGACAGTTACCAGGTGCCCGTAAGTATCGTGGACGTGGAAAAGGAGGCCTGACATGCTGATGAACCTATTGGTCAACGGGGTCATGGTCGGTTCGCTCTACGGCCTGATCGCCATGGGATTCATCCTGATCTACAAGTCCACCGGCATCTTCAATCTGGCCCAGGGCGAGATGGTCATGGTCGGCGGGTTTTTCTTCTGGTGGGCCTTGACCAAACTGGGCCTGCCCTCAGTCCTGGCCGTATTCATGGCCATGGGGCTGTCCGCCCTGCTGGGCATGGCCATCGAGCGGCTGACCATGAGGCCCTTGATCGGCGAACCGCTTTTGGCCGTGGTCATGATGACCATTGCCGTATCCATGATCCTCAGAGGGCTCAGCCTGATCACGTTTTCCCCGGAGGTCAAGGCCTGCCCGAGCATTTTCCCGGAAGACTACATCGGTTTCGGTAATGTCAGCTTCGCCCCCTATCTCCTGATCGGCTTCATATTTTCCGTCCTCACGCTCGTCGCCTTCACCCTGTTTTTCAACTACACCAGGATCGGGCTGAAGATGCGTTGCGTCTCGGACAACCAGCTCGGGGCCCGCAGCATCGGTATTCCGCTGTCCCGGATCATGATCGTCACCTGGGTCATTTCCGGCCTGACCGCCGGCTTGGGCGCCCTGGTTTTCGTTTCGGGCACCGGCTCGATCTCCGTGGACCTGGCGGACCTGGGCATGATCGCCTTCGCGGTCGGCCTGCTGGCCGGTCTTGAATCCCTGCCTGGAGCGCTGGTCGGCGGGGTGATAGTGGGCGTGGGCGAGAACATCGCCGGGTTCTATATCGATCCCCTGGTCGAAGGGGGCATGCGCGAGGTCTTTCCCTTCCTGGTCATGATGACCATCCTCATGATCCGGCCGTACGGTCTGTTCGGACTCAAGGAAATAGAGAGAGTGTAAGACATGGACCTGAGTGTTCCCTGCGGCAAGTTTCACACCCGATACAGGCAGGACAAGGCTGTCATCCGCAGCCGGTCCCAGTGGGGACTGTTGATCGGATTCCTGGTCTTCATGCTGGTGCTGCCCATGTTCGTGAACAACGCCTGGCTGAGCGTGGTCAACAAAATCGGCATCTGGGTGGTGGCCATCATGGGCCTGAACATTCTGACCGGGTACTGCGGGCTGATATCCATGGGCCAGTTCGCCTTCATGGGCATCGGGGCCTACACCTGCGGCATCCTGGCCGCCAGCGCCCATATGCCCTTCTGGTTGACCATCCCCTGTGCCGGCCTGGTTGCCGGTCTGGTGGGCATCATTTTCGGCCTGCCCGCGGTGCGCATCAAAGGCTTTTACCTGGTTATGGCCACGATCTCGGCCCATTACATCTTCAACTTCGCCATCCTCCACCTGCCCAGGGAGCTGGCCGGCCGGGAAACGGGGCTCTCGGTGCCGGCGGCCAGCCTGGGCGGATTCGTTTTCAACAGCGAGCCCAGAATGTTCTACTTCATCCTGTTTTTTGCCGTCTTGGCCGTGTTTCTGGGGAAAAACATCATCCGGACCAAGACAGGCCGGGCCTTTGTGGCCATCCGGGACAACGATCTGGCGGCCCAGTCCATCGGGGTGAATTTGTTCGGGTACAAGCTGATCGCCTTTTTCATCTGTTCGGCCTTCGCCGGCGTGGCCGGGGCCGTCTGGGCCTATTACGTCCGTTACATCGGCATCGAACAGTTCCAGCTATGGTATTCGGTCTGGCTGATCGGCATGCTGATCGTCGGCGGGATGGGCAGCATCGTCGGAGGCATATTCGGAGTGATATTCCTCAAGTTTTTCGAGGAGATGGTAACGGTCGCCGGCCCCCTGCTCGACCGGCTCTTCCCCGAAATGGGGGGCGGTATCGTTTTTTCAGCGGTCAACGTCATGTTCGGGCTGGTCATCATGCTGTTTCTGATTTTCGAGCCCAAGGGACTAGCCCATCGCTGGGAACTCTTCAAGGCGTATTACCGGCTGTTTCCCTATAAATACTGATTCGGAAGGAGGTTAAGGACAAGATTTCGGGACCTTTGCTGTGGCCATAATGTCAACGAATGCCGTAAATGGCTGAAACAAGAGGAGGACGAAAGGTATGAGAGT
This sequence comes from Pseudomonadota bacterium, assembly GCA_018830135.1. GTDB lineage: Bacteria > Desulfobacterota > Desulfarculia > Adiutricales > JAGVGV01 > JAHJTB01. The sequence continues at coordinate 7,122 of JAHJTB010000489.1, forward strand.
CAAGAAGGCTTCAAGTTTTTCCTGGGTGCTTTGCTGCACCGCCATGATTTTTCTGGTCGCGAGTCTGGGGCCGAACCCGACCCGGGCGGCCGATCAG
>JAHJTB010000490.1 GCA_018830135.1 Pseudomonadota bacterium
CCAGGACGGCCGCGGCCGCGCAGAACTGCATGCTCATCAGGGCCTGAACGTGCGAGGTGAACGGGCCGGCATGGTCCAGGCCGGCATAGTCCTTGGCGCCGGGCCTCAGCTTTTCCACAATCCGCTCGATATCTTCCGCGCCGAGCCCGTGGCTTGCCAGGGTCCGGGCCACCTGGATGGGGACCTGGTTGGCCCCGCAGGCGGCAAAGGGCTTGATGTAGGTCCGGGTCACGGCAAAATCCCGGCCCAGGCCGTCGAGGGCCTGTTCGACCCGGTCGTTCCGGCCGGCCCAGCAGTTGAGGAAGCCGTGGGGACCTTCGAAAACCAGCGGGGCGGCCGTGCCGCCGGCCCGGGCGAACTGGGCCGCCAGCAGACCGATCCGGGCGGTCATGCCGATTTCGATGATCGGCTCCATGGTCCCGCCCCACCAGCCCTCGTTGGGGGTGCCCGGCGTCAGGCTGGCCGCGTACCCCAAAGCGTGGCCGGTCCGTTCCGCGTCCAGGCCCATCAACCTGGACGCCGCCGCGGCCGCGCCCAGGGCGGTGAAAATCGTGCCCGGCCGAAAAGCCGGATGGGCCACCCGGCCCACGGCCTTTAGAATCCGCCAGACCATTTCGTACCCCGCGACCACGGCCGCGATCACCTCTGCGCCGGATGCCCTCTCCTGTTCCCCCACGGCCAGGGCCGCCGGCACGACCGCCGAACCGCCATGGGCGATACCGGAGATCACGTCGTCCTGGCTGGTCGAGTGGGCCATGGTCCCGTTGGCCAGGGCGGCCTCGAGCATTCCCGTCCGACGCTCGTACCCGATCACTGCGCATTCGCCGGCCACCGAGCGGCTCATGTCAGCCGCGATACGGGACGGAGGCAGGTCCCGACCCGCCAGACAGCAGCTCAACGTATCCAGAATCCGCCCTTTGGCCGCTTCGACCACCTCGGCGGGAAGATTGTTAAAATCCAGATCGTGGACGAACGCCCCCAGCCGAGCGGCCAGGCCCTGCCTTTCAACGGTTCCATCGGTCATGGGCTACCTTCCTTTGTTGAAGCAGTAATCGTTTTCAGACCAAGGGGACGAATCGGTTATAGCCCAGCAATCGAGCCCAGGTCAAGGGCGCCGGCTTCATGTCGGCTTAAGCATCCGGGATTTGCGACATCGCTGTCACGGCGAACCCCGACATGAGCTTAGGAGGCCTGCCCTGGCTGGAGCTGCTGCTGGGCGGGTAATCGGTTCGCGTTCCAGGGCTGCGCCTTCGGGTGGCGGTGTTCAGGCACCGCCGGGAGGCCCGGTCATCGTCCGGGTTCGAGTCCGGCAAAAGGCGAAGGCCGCCTGGCCTGGTTCACTCGAATCGGCCAGGGTGGCGTCTTACGGCCGGGGCTCAGGAATTTTCGACCGAGGCGCGGATGTCCCGGACGATGGCCCGGGCCCGGTCCGCGTCCTGTTCCTCGACCATGAGGGCGGCAAAGCCCTTCTGAGTCACGTACAGCCCGTCGTAGGCCGTGTCCTGGTAGGAGCGGATGAGGAAACCGATACCTTCGCGGGTCAGGGCGTCGGAGATCAGGTCGGCTTCGAACCGGTTTTCGATGGTGGTCAGACGAATCATAGGGACGGGACCTCGCGGCCGAAGGAAATTTCCGAGGCCTGTTCGTACTGGTGGGCGGTCTGAAGGAGACGGGCTTCCTGAAACATGCCGCCCAGAAGCTGGAGGCCGATGGGCAGTCCGGAGGCGGTCCGGCCGCAGGGCACGGACAGACCGGGGATGCCGGCCATGTTGATGCACAGGGTGTAGACGTCGGTCAGGTACATGGCCAAGGGGTCGTCGGTCATTTCTCCGATTTTGAAAGGCGGGATGGGCGAAACCGGGCAGGCCAGCACGTCGCAGCGTTCGAAGGCCGTTTCGAAGTCTTGCCGGATCAGGCCCCGAACCTGGGTGGCCTTGCGGTAGTAAGCGTCGTAGTACCCGGCCGAGAGTACGTAGGTCCCGATCATGATGCGCCGAATGACCTCCGGCCCGAAGCCGGCGGAGCGCGTTTCCAGGTACATGTCCATCAGGTCCCGATCGCCTTCCAGACGCATGCCGTACTTGACGCCGTCGTAACGGGCCAGGTTCGAACTGGCTTCGGCCGGGGCCACGATGTAGTAGGCGGCCACGCCGTACTCGGTGTGCGGCAGGCTGACGTCGACGGGTTCAGCCCCCAGGCGGATCAGCACGTCGACCGCGGCCCGCACCGCCCCTTCCACTTCCGGGTCCAGGCCCTGGGCGAAATATTCGGCCGGCAGCCCGACCCGGAGTCCGCGCAGGTCCCGGTCCAGGACGGCGGTGTAGTCGGGGACGGGCTCGGGGGCCGAGGTCGAGTCGGCGGGGTCATGTCCGGCGATGACGTTCATCAGCAGGGCCGCGTCCCGGACGTTCCGGGTGATGGGACCGGCCTGGTCCAGGGAGCTGGCGAAGGCGACCAGTCCGTACCGGGAGACCCGGCCGTACGTGGGCTTGAGTCCGACCACACCGCAGTGGCCGGCCGGCTGCCGGATCGAGCCGCCGGTGTCGGTTCCCAGGGCGCCGGCGCAAAGCCGGGCCGCCGTTGCCGCGGCCGAGCCGCCGCTCGACCCGCCGGGAATAAGGTCGGTGTTCCAGGGGTTGCGCGTCGGGCCGTACGCGGAATGCTCGCAGGACGATCCCATGGCAAACTCGTCCATGTTGGTCTTGCCCAGGATCACCGCCCCGGCCTCCCGCAGCCGGGCGATGATAAAGGCATCGTAGGGCGGGACGAAGTTCTTCAGGATGTTCGAGGCGCAGGTCGTGGCCAGCCCCTTGGTGCACAGCACGTCCTTTACGGCCAGGGGCACACCCGTCAGCGGACCGCCCTCCCCGGCCGCGATACGCTTTTCGGCGGCCCGGGCCTGTTCCATGGCCCCGGCCGCGTCCACGGTGATGTAGGCGTTGATCCGGGGGTCCAGGGACTCGATCCGGTCCAGGTAGGCCTGGATGACTTCGACCGGGGAGACCGCCTTGCGGCGGTACAGGTCGGCCAGCTCGTGAATGGACGGTTCGATCAGGTCCATGACGCTTCCTTTAGAATACCTTGGGCACGACGAAAAAGGCGCCTTGCCGCAGGGGGGCGTTGGCCAGGGCCTCGTCCGGGTCCAGGGACTCCCCGGCCCGGTCCTCCCGAAAGGGGGTCTGGAGCGGCAGGGCGTGGGCCATGGGCTCGATGCCCGAGGTGTCCAGTTCATTGAGCTTGTCCATGTAGGACAGAATGCTGTTCAACTGGCCGGTCAGACGCTCGGCGTCTTCCTCCGTCACCTTCAAACGGGCCAGCCGGGCCACGCGTTCGACCTCACCACGGTCTATCTTCATAGCTGTCATTGCCTCCCGGCTGAAAAATTTCGAAGCCGATCCCGGGGTGCGGGACTTTGTTGGAAAAGCTCGGACGCCCGGGGCCGTCAGGCCGGCCTGACGCCTCTCCCCGGGAACCGCTTCGCGCCGGTCCCGGAGTAGCACAGGCCGACTGGGATGACAAGCCGTTTGTCGCCCCTCGGCCCGGGTTTTGCCCGGCCGCGTCTTAAATCCCGGATTTTGCAGTCGTCTACTACCGCGGCGCCGAACCCGACTGCTAAATCATCCAGAACGGGCCCTGGACCTTGCGCACCTGGCTGACGATACGGGGCTCCGAAGCTTCGGCCTCGGCCAGTTCACGGCCCGCCGAGTCGTCGCCCATCAGGACATCCAGGACCCGGCCGATGGATTTGGCCTGGCCGTCGATGTGGTAGCCGCCTTCGAGGGTGATGGCCAGGCGACCATGGCAGACCTCTTCGGCCATCTGCTTGAGCAGACGGGTCATGGCGGCGAACCCTTCCGCGGTCACGTTCATGCCGCCCAGCGGATCGCTGCGGTAGATGTCGAACCCGGCCGAGACCAGGATGAGTTCGGGGCGGTAATTTCGGGCCAGGGGCAAAAAAAGCTTCCGAAAAATTTCCACGTAGTCCGAATCGCCGTGTCCCGCCCCCAGGGGGACGTTGACCGTGTGTCCTCGGCCCTCACCCCGCCCCACGTCCTCCAGAGCGCCCGTGCCCGGATAGTACGGGTATTGATGGGTCGAACAGTAGAGCACCCGGGCCACGTCGTAAAAACTGTGCTGGGTCCCGTTGCCGTGGTGCAAATCCCAGTCCACGATCATGACCCGGGACAGACCCCGTTCCGCGATGGCCCAGGCCGCGCCCACGGCCACGTTGTTGAACAGGCAAAACCCCATGGCCCGATTGGCCTCGGCATGGTGCCCCGGCGGACGCACCAGGGCGAAACCGTTGTCCAGTTCGCCGTCCAGGACCTTTTCCACCAGCGAAATCATACCGCCGGCCGCGGCCAGGGCCGCCTGAAACGACAGCGGGGACGTCCGGGTGTCCGGGTCCAGATAGCCCTCCGCCCGTCCGTCCGTCCGGGCGATAAGATCGTAATGCTCCGGGCGGTGAACCAGGCTGATCTCGTCCCGGGTCGCACTCCGGCGAGGCAGCACGACCAGACCCGGCCAACGGCCGCTGTCCAGCATTTTATAAGCCACTCGAAGCCGTTCCGGAGACTCGGGATGCCATTGCCCTGGATCGTGAGCGATGAAAAGATCATCTCTGACGATGCCGGTGCCGCTCATATGCCGCCTCCTCTGAATATCAACGCGCAAAAACAGCTGTTTTAAAAACAACTATCTTATTTTCGGCCATCAGACCTTGTCAACGACAAAAACCGAACCGGGCGGCCCGACATCCTGACCCCGGCCCGGAAAACGAGGCCGGGTGGTCCGGGCCTTTTATATAATATCTTGTATTAAAGACTATATTCAGATTAAAGGGCAAGCGATGTCGGAGGGGATGAAAAAAACAGGCCCCCACGCCAACCGGCAGGGGCCCCGATAGTCATACCGGGCCGATTTCAGACCACTTCATCGACGATTTTGGCCAGGGACTCCCGAACCTGAACCTGCTGGTCCGATGGAATCTCACGGACGACGCGTTCCGTCTTTGAGTCGACCACTCTGGCCTGGACCAAGCCCTTGGACGGGTCCACGGAGTATTTGACCGTGACCGCCTTGATTCCGACTTCCGAGTCTGAGGGTGGCAGTTTCATCGTCTTATCCCCCTTACGTTATACTTATCGGAAAAAACCGGGAGGACTTGAATTTCTTCTTCCGGCTTGGCCGGGCGTTAAACAGAATTATCCCGGAAGAGACCCCTTGGGGGGCCCGGGCGGCACTAATGCCATCCGGCCCGCCCGGTCTAAAGCGTCTGCTGTGTCCGGGCGATGATCGAATCCTGGAGTCCCTTGCTCAGGTCCACGAAATACGCGCTGTATCCGGCCACGCGGACGATCAGGTCCGGGTAGTCCCGCGGGCTTCTTTGGGCCTCGATCAACGTTTCCTGGTCGACGACATTGAACTGGACCTGACTGATTCCCAGCTCGCCCCAGGATCGGAGGTAGCTGATGAAGACCGGCCGCAAGTCCCCTTTCAAGGCCGATGGCGGAAACTTTTGATTGAGCAGGTGGTTGTATGTTTTCAGGGTATCGATTTTGGCCGCCGAATTCAGGACGGCGGTCGGGCCTTTTCGATCCGCGCCCTGCACCGGAGACAGGGTGGCGTCTGCCGCCGGATCGCCGAATTTTCTTCCATCCGGCGTGGCCGGCGTGTACGAAGCCAGTCCGTAGGTCGCCGAAACCGCACTGCCGTCGCCCCGGCAGGGATGGCCGAATCGGTCGGTGAATTCGGCCAGGACCCCGGAGGTCCGATGGTGCACCTCGGCCGCGGTCCGGTCGGCTTCGTCATCGTCATTGCCGTACTTGGGGGCCTGGAGCACGGCCTGCCTGAGGTCCTCGTACCCCTCCCAGTTGGCATCAAGGGCCGCAATCAGATCGTGCATGGTCGTTTTCTTTTCTTCGAAAAGCACTTTATTCACCGCGGTCAAGGCGTCGGCCACGTTGGACGATCCGATCAGAATGATAAAATCGTGGATCATGGAGGGATAGACCCAGACTCGGCTGTCCTGTCCTCTTTCGATGCAGCCGTCCATCAGGGAGGACAAGAACGGCCGCGGCAGGTATTTTTGGTACAGACCGCGGCTGGTGTTTTCCAGTTTGCTCAGCCGTTCGGTAAAAAACCGGACCTGTTCGAGGTAAGCCTCCATCAGGTCTTCAGGGCCGTCAAAGGTCCGAGGATCGGGGGTGGGCGCCCCGTACTGCTCACCGGTCTCAGGATTCACGCCCTGATGAAGAGCCCACCACAGACATTTGGGCAACACCATGTAACCCATGGCCCGGCGGCAGATGTTTTTCCCGGGCACTTCCACGTACACGCACCCGGAAACCGCGTAGCTCCGGGCATCCTGTAGCGGAACGTTCCATTTTTCCAATAATGGGATCAGGGCCCCATCGTTTAAGAAGGACGGATAGCCCAGCCCGGATTCGAGGACATCGGCCGCCTTGTCGAGCAGCTTGTCCGGCGTGCCGGCGTGATAACGCAGGGCGATACTCGGTTCGAGGCTTCGCATGGTCCGGGCCGTTTCCAGGACCAGATAGGTTACATCATTGGTCACGTCCTGGCCGTCATCGTCGACCCCGCCCAGGGTGAGGGCCTGCAGTGAAGCAACTCCGCCGTAGATGCTCGACAGGGTCGGTGAATAGATAAGACCTAACTCCTGAAACTTGACCCACAACAGTTGGAGAAGTTCCAGGGCCTGTTCCGGGGAGATTCGTCCCGCTTCCAAATCCCGGTCGTAGTACGTCCCGAATACCTTGTCGAAACGAACGGCGATGCCTACGGTGGTAAATTCCAGGTACCGGGCCGCATGAATGAGGAAAAAGGACTGCAGCGCCTCACGGAACGTCCGGGGCGGATGCTCGGGGACGCGGTCGCAGACTCGGGCAATTTCCTCCAAGCGGGCCTTGTCGTCCGGGTCATTCGCCCTGTCAGCCATTTGTGAGGCCTTTCCCGCGTACCGCCTGGCGAATCCGATCAGCGCCTCGAGGCTGATGACAACCGCCTGCAAAAACTCCTTTTGCTCGATATAATCCACCGGGACATCCCGGTCGATCTCCGCCAATCGGTCCAGCGCCTCGGCGATCAGCCCCCGGATGCCGACCCGAAAGATTTTTTCATAGTTCGGGATGCCGCCTTCCGTCCAATGGCTCCATAAAAACGTCCCTTCATAGCGCCAATACTTGAGGATATCGCCGCTGAAAACGGCCTGCTGGCGATCGCTCATGGACCGGTCCCGCCAGTACTCGATCATGTCCGCCAACTCGGCCCGGCCGGCATCATCCAGAAGGGAGCGGCCCTCCTCGCCCGTGACCAGCCTCGAAACCGATCGCCAGTTCTGGTCGATCCCGTAATACAATCCTTCCGGCGTCGAAGTCGCATTGCCCACGATCTTTTCCCAAGGCTGAATATAAATATCCAGGCCGGTCAGAATTTTTTCAAAAGCCCGGGCCCGTCTTAAGACCATCGGCTGAGATTCGGTTTGGCGATAGCTTTCGGTCAACAACCGCGAACGGGCCAAATCCAGACGGATTTCCGGTCGATACATGCCTCGTCCGGCTTCGTCGACCTCATATCCGCGTCGAACGTTTCGGACCGCTTTGACCACCAGCCTGCTTCGGAAATCCGTAACCGTCTTCACCTGCAAAACCTCCTGGTCATTATCCGGGCCGCACGGCTTTGCTCCCCGGACCACTTGCATGATCGATCCGTTTGTTTGGCAGACCCGGCCCTTGTTTCGCCCCATCCTGGTCGAGGCCGCATACGAGCCTCACATATTTATCCCGCTGGATATCCTGGCGATATTGTGATCAGACGGCTCGTCGTAAATACCGGGCAATCGGTCCCTGGGCCATGACAGCCAGCCCGTCCGGCCTCATGCCGGCCTGCAGCCGCGGGGTCGGAGCTTCCGGCCATTTGGATAATTATCTAGTATATCAAGAAAAATAAGAATGTTTCCCGAATACACTTGATGGTAATCCACCGCCCCCCTTGCTGTCAAACCGTTTTTGCTCGATCAGCCATGGCCGGACACCATGTTTTGCGGCCAGATGACCGGAATGCGGAAAACATCTGCCCCCCTCTCCCGGATTTCTGACCGGGTTCCGTAGCGAGGTATAGAAATCATTAGCGAAACGCGAAGTTGGAGGAGATTTTGGCCGCGGGCATATCAGGGCGATATGTTGAGGACCAAAATCCTCTAAACGAGCGTTGCGGCAAGGATTTCCCGGCCTCGGGAGGAAGTTGGTGAAAAATCCGGGATAGCGACCACGATAGGAGGTACAGGGGGCTTCAGTGGTCCCGTCCCCCCTGGCCGGTCCGGGATAATGAGCGGAAGCCCAAAAACATCTTGACAAATTTAACTTAACCAAATAGGTCTTGAACTCATGAAACCACAACCTGACCCGCCCGATGACCGCCTCGATGACAGAATCGGTCTTGCGTTTACCGCTCGTTGGGGCTACAAGTGGTGGGGATACCCGAGCACTGCCGTGATGGTTCTGTTTCGACCGAAAAGCTGATCAGCCCGGCACGGGCGAGGCTTCGGCCGGGGTCTGGATCGTGGACCGGGCGGCAGGGCAAGCCGCTCGAACTCAAATAGGGAGGCGAATATGAATACGAGTCGCAACTGGGAGAAACCGATCCGCAGACTTGAACTGCTGATGAGGCTCAAATCCTTTCCCGTGGCCTTGAAACTGCTCGAGGACAAAGCGGCCCTGAGCACGATTCCGTTCTGCCGCCGGCTGGATCGTCCGACGACGCTTTGTCAGCTCATCACCCTGGTCAGGAACTTCGACTGGACGGTGGGGGCGGTTCTGGGGGACTTCCTCGGCCCCATGTGCCCTTCCATGATCGGCCTGGGCGAGGTCCCCGAACACATGGCCGACGGGACCTTTCGGAGCATCGTCTGGACCAAGACCAAGGCGGACGGCAAGAAGTACGAACTGGGTATTCCCCGGATTCCCACGGGCCAGTATGAGGCCGTGGCTCTGGCGCCGCTGGTCTACAATCCTTTCGACCCGGACATGGTCCTCATCTATGCCAATCCGGCCCAGATGATGCTTCTGATCAATTCCCTCCAGTTCGAGGACTACGAGGTCATGGAGTTTTTCTGCGTGGGCGAGTCTTCCTGCTCGGATGCCATCGCCCGTTGTTATCTGACCGGCAAGCCGTCCCTGACCATTCCGTGCTACGGCGAACGGCGCTACGGCCATGCCCAGGACGAGGACCTGGTCATGGCCCTGCGGCCGGAACAGATCGACAAGGCCCTCAGGGGAATGGAGACGCTGTACCGGCGCGGCATCCGCTATCCGATCAGCTACGCCGGCGCGGAAATGGACGTCAGCGGCGCCTTTCCCGGTTCCTACGGCCAGACGCAGCAGCTCAAATCGCTACGGGGCGACGACAACCGTCTTCTTTTGGGCGTGACCGGCGGCATTGCCAGCGGAAAGACCACGGTGGCCAAAATGCTCGAGGAACTGGGCGCCCCGATCGTCGATTTCGACCTGATTGCCAGGCTGGTGGTCGAACCCGGCCAGCATGCCTACAACCAGATCGTCGAGTATTTCGGGGAGCAGGTCCTCCAGGAGGACAAGACCCTGGACCGCAAGAAGCTGTCCGACATTGTTTTCCGGGACATGGAAAAGCGCAAGAAGCTGGAGAGCTTCACGCATCCGGCCATCGGAGTCGAGTTCATGAGGCAGGTCAACGAGCTTTCCGCGAAAGACCCGGACGCCATCATCCAGGTCGTCATCCCGTTGCTGATCGAACTGAACATGGGCTACATGTTCCACAAGCTGCTTTTGGTCTACACTTCCCCCGAGGTTCAGAACAAGCGTCTGGCCGCGCGGGACGGAATCAGCGAAGCGGATGCGGCGGTGATCATGCGCAACCAGTTGCCCATCGACGAGAAGGTCGGATATGCCGATTTCGTCATCAACAACGAGGGCGACCCGGAGGAGACCCGGGCCAAGGTCGAGGCTCTCTGGGCGGAACTCAAGAAACTCCAGCAGGAGAGTAAAAAGCAATAAGGACCGCTTGGGGCGGAGATAAGGAAAGACATGGCGGAAAGACCGATATTTTCCAGGAACCGTTGTACCAGCGTCTTAAAGGTGGATGACCGGACCATGCGCTCGACCTGCCGGCTCCAGGACACCTTGACCGACGCGGAAGTGGAAATCGACGTGCGGCTGCCGGACCTCGAGATCGTCGCGGTCCGAAGCGGGTTCAAGCGGACCATGGGCGACGTCTGCCGGGAGCCGAACGAGGCCCTGCAAAAGGTGATCGGCGTTCGGGTCGGACCGGGCATGCTCAAAATCATCAAGGGTCTGGTCGGCGAGTCCTCGGACTGCGGCCAGGCGGCTTTCATGGTTGAAGAGTGTTGCCACGGCATCATTCTTTCCTTCACCAAGGAGACGCTGATGCAGGCGCCTTTGGGGGAGGAACTGACCGCCGATCACTACGGGGAAATGGTCAGGAAGAACATCAGACTTTACAACCGTTGCGCGGCCTTCGCCCCGGGCAGTTCCATGGTGGAAGGCATCGAGCCGCCTCAGTGACGAGGTGGTCCCGGGGCGGCCAAGGCCGAGGAGTGTCAATATATGTTGAGTTTCGAACGTAACAAGCTGGTTCACGTCGGGAGGAAGGACGAAGCGACCCTGCATGTGCGAGGCGTGTTGTCCGACGACATCTACAGCCTGGAAATCGAAATCGAGGTCGGGTTGGCCGACCTGGCCATCGACCGTATCGAAGGAAAATGGCATCGCTGGACCACGCCGGAATGTCCGAGGGCGGACGCGTTTCTTCGGGAGGCCCTCGGATTCCGGCTGGAGGACGCCGACTTCAGCCAGAAGGTCCACAAGATCGTGGGCCGCAAGTCCTGCCGGCATTATGCCAATCTGCTGCTGGAATGCGCCCATTCGGCCAAGGAAGCCAGCCGACTGCTCGCCTGGGAGGCGGCCAAGGCCGACGAGGCCGACCTGAAGCTGGATGCGTTTTTGAAAGGCAGGGCTGAAGCCCCTCGATCGGCCGCCCGGGAGCCGGGCCGGGCCGAGGCGGGGGAAGCGCCGCCCAAGCCCTCGGCATTGGAATCGAAAGCGCCATCCCCCCGGCCGGCCTCCGGGAACGGCCAGGTGATCGACCTGCACGTCCACACCCATCCGGCCTCGTCATGCAGTTCCGCGCCGGTCGATGAAGTGATCCAGGAGGCCCGCCGGATCGGCCTGGACGGAATCTGTCTGACCGATCACAACCACGTCTGGGCTCCGGATCAGGCTGAAGCGTTGCGGCAGCGCCACGGCTTTCTCGTTCTGCGAGGCAACGAGATCACCACGGAACAGGGCGACATGCTGGTCTTCGGCCTGGAAAAGGACATCAAGGGCATTATTCTGCAAAGGAAGCTACGTCAGGAAGTCGACGCGGCGGGCGGATGCATGATCGTCGCCCATCCGTTTCGGGGATTCCTGGTCTTCGGAGTCGGAGAGACGGGGCTGACCCCGGAACAGGCCATGGACCGCCCCTTGCTCAAACTGGTGGACGCCATCGAAATCATGAACGGCAAGGTGACGGTCCAGGAGAACGAGTTCGCGGCCAAAGTGGCCGCCGGTATCCACCTGCCGGCCACGGGAGGTTCGGACGCCCATGAAGTCGTTGAAGTCGGGAAATACGCCACCCGGTTCTTCGACACGATCCGCAACGAGCAGGACCTGATCGCCGCGTTGAAAAGCGGCGCCTGCCAGGCCGTGGCCTACCGCAAGGAAAAGGGCCTGACCTGACGAGCCTACCCGGTGACCATTCCCCATCAGGCCGCTCCGAACCTTTCGGGGCGGCCTGAAAATATTTCGCCCTTTGACGGCCCGAACGATAACCGATCCATCCTCCACCCCGGCGGGCGAGCCGCACACCATCCGGCCCCTTGCGGAGAGACATCCGGCTGGCCAAGCCATACGGGGAGTGGTATGATGCATTATCATCCCAGGTGAGAGCGGCATATGGCTGAAGATCGTCCGAACCGTGAAAAGTCGTCCGCAAACTTCCCTCTTTCGGAGCAGCGGCCAGGGGAAGTCCGCGAGCTCCCGGACGCGGTCTCCACGGCCCTGAGCCGGGTCGTTCACCAGACCCTGGAACACCTTTCCGCACCCGTTTACTCGGTGGACGTCCAAGGCAGGATACTGACCTGGAATCCGGCCTGCCAGGCCGTCTTCTCTCGAGGCATCGAGATCGTCGGCCAGCACGTCTCATGCCTCATGACGGACCATGCCGCCCGGGCTCGGATCACGGACGCCGTGGCCCGCGTCTTTTCGAGCCGGCGCCATCTGGAGGTCGATCTGGACTACCGCTCTCCGGAAGGGCTTCCCCACCGGGTCCCGTCCCGGTTGTACCCGGTATGTGACGAATCGGGCCGGGTGCGAAACTGCGTCTGCGGACCGGCTGCCACGGAAGCGGGCCGCTCGAAAGACTCGATCCTCCAAGAGCGGGACCGGCTTCTGGATCGGATCGCGCAGGGGGCGCCGTTCGTGCTGTACGTCTACGACCTGATTACGAAAAAAAACGTGTTCAGCAATGAAAAATCGGCAAGCTGGTTCGGGTGGAAACCGGATCAGCTCGCGAATATGGACTCGGAGTCTTTGAAGGCCCTCATTCATCCCGAAGACCGGGATATGATCAACAAACAGATACAGGCGTTGGCCGGCCTGGGCGACCAGGAGGAGCTGGAAACGATTTTTCGGATCAAAGACGCCTCGGGCCACTGGCGCTGGCTCAAGAGCCGCGACGTGGTCTTTTCCCGGGACGAAGGAGGTGCGGCGACCCAGATCATGGGCTGCATCCTGGACCTTACCGACCAGGTTCAGGCCCGGGACCATTTAAGAGAAGCCGCCGAGGAAAAGGAGGTTCTGCTGCGGGAGATTCATCATCGGGTCAAAAACAATCTCCAGGTCGTCTCGAGCCTGTTGAGCCTCCAGAGCCAACAAGTCGACGACGAGCGCGTCCGGAACGCCTTCCTGGAAAGCCAGAACCGGATCATGGCCATGGCCCTGATCCACGAACTGCTGTACGAGTCCACGGCCATGGCCGAGATCGATCTCCATGCTTACGTACACCGGGTAGCGTCCTGCCTTTTTCATGCCTATGACGCCGCGGCCAGGGGCATCACCCTGAAAACCGACCTGGAAGGGGTCAGGATTCCCCTGGACTTCGCGGTCCCCTGCGGACTGGTGATCAACGAACTCCTGTCGAACGCGCTCAAGCACGCCTTTCCGGGCCGGGCCTCCGGCGAGGTGCGTGTTGCGGCCCGCCAAGAGGAAGGCGACCACTTCCGCCTCGTCATATCGGACAACGGAATCGGTCTTCCGGCCACCCCCGGGGAGACCGGCCCGAAGTCCCTGGGCCTGGCCCTGGTCAGAGGTCTGGTCGAGCGCCAGTTGTGCGGCTGCCTGGACGTGGCCACGGACCAGGGGACCTCGTTCACGATCGTCTTCCACCAAGCGGACTGACCCGGCCCCGACGATTGACAAGTCACTCAGCGCAGCGGGGAAAATCCCGGTCGCCACGACATCACGGTTTATGGTCCGGGCCAGCCGCCAACCCGTGTTGCCATTGATTTTCTCCTTTATTTTTTCCATTTTCAGGAGAATGATGATAAAATTGTTTTATGGCGTTTCGGTCTGTATCGAACGTCGCACTTTATGGGAAACAAGACTTCGAAGCAGGATCGGGGCATCCTGCATTCAGTTCAATCGGCGCGCTTGTTGTTTAAGGGAGGTGCACGAGTGAAGAGATGGGGGCTGACCACGGCGGCTGTGGTCATTTTCTTGGCCTGGGTCCAACCGGTCTGGGCCGACGATTATCTGAAGGATACGGTCGAGTTCGACAAGGCTTACATTCCGGCCCTGGCCATGACCAATCAGGACAAGAGGCCTCCGGCCATCAAGGCCATGAAGATACTCGACCAGGCCTGGGCGAAATATAAGGGCCTGTACTACGACTACAAGAAAAGCGACGCCAGATGGCGGGGCGATTTCGACCAGGTCGGCCGACTCATTGCCGAGGCCGGGGAGATATCAGCCTCGGACAAGGCCCTGATCGAAGCCCACGAGACTCTGGAAGGCGTCCGCCTGACCTTCATGGAAACCAGGCGGCGTTACGACATCGACTACCTGATCGATCATTTCACCGAATTTCACGAGTACATGGAGGAAGTCACCCTGACGGCCAAGGGCAAGACCCCGGAGACCCTCAGTGATGACGACCTGGATGAAATCCGGCAGAATCTCACCCAGGCCGTGCAAGCGTACGAAAAGGTCCAGCGGTATCCATTCGACCCGGCGATGTTCGGCTTCAACGGGGAAAAGACCGCTCAATACAAGAATTTCGTGCAACGGGAGGCTGACAGCCTGGCCGACCTCGAAAAGGCCCTCGGCGGCGGAGACAAGGCGGAGATCATCAAGAAGTCCATGGCCATCAAGCCGTACTTCATCAAGCAGTTTTTCCTATTCGGGGATTTCGACCGGATCAAGGCCGGAAACTGAGGCGGGGTCCGGCCGCTTTTTACGGGTTCGATCAGCGAGATGACCCTGCTTCGGGTTGTAGAATTGCGCAGCAAGCCGCGGAGAGCTTCAACCCGAAGCGGGGCGATTTTATGTACGGACCAGGGCCTGAACAGGGGGCAGGAGTTCAAGAATGGCCCGGGCCGCTTCTTCACCGATCGCCCCCACCCCGCAGGCCGGCGTAATCAGAGAACGGCTCCGGACGAGGTCAAGGTCCAATCCACGGCCGGCCAAGGCCGACCAGCCGGCCTTGAGCTTGTCGGCCAGTCCCCGGGCCGTCTGCTCGCCCGTGTAGTCCAGGGTCGGAACGATGCCCCAGGCGATATGGCCGCCGCGCTCCAGAAACTTCCGAATCTCCTTGGGATAGAGCAGGAAGTGATCCAGGAACCCGTATGCGTCGAAATTGATGACGTCCAGGTTTGCCGAGGTGATGGCGCCCCAGTCCGAATTGCCGCAAATATGAACCCCCACGAAGGCCGGGCCAACGGACCGGACGATCTCGGCCGCCTCGTCGAGCATGGCCACGACACGCTCGCCGCTCAAGTTCGAATGGGCGCTGCCCAGTCCGGTCAGGCCGGGTTCGTCGAAAAAGATCAGCGGGGTCCGGCCGGTGGCAAGAATCTCCCGAGCCAGCCAGGCGGCTTTCGCGCCCAGACCCTTGACTACCATGTCGGCCAGTTCGGGGTCGTCCAGCAGGGTCCTGTCCTCCGGGGTCCTGACCGACTGACCGAAGGAAACCGGGCCGATGACCTGGGCCTTGAGGAATTCGGGCCCGAACGCCGGGTCTGATTTGGCCCGGTCCAGAAAAAGGCGCAGACAGGAACCGGCCTCGGGCGGTACGGCGAAATAGTCCCAGTCCTGGGCCAGAAAGTGTTCGTAGAACTCGGTCAGGGCCTGCTCCCGATCCCCGGCCTTGACGGTCACCCGGTGCCTGGCTTCGTCCATCTCGAGGGGGGTCAGACCGTCGACGGCCTGAAGCACCATGTCCTCACGAGGATGACGCCGAACCATTTGCGGCCAGTAAGGAATGTCCGGACTGGTTCGGGCCACGAAATCCAGGGTCCAGTCCAGATCGAGGAAGGGGACCGTACCGATGGCCGTAATCGCAAGCGGCGTCAATTGCCCCATGGCCGTCTCTCCTGTCAATATGCATTATGGTGATCGACCCGGTGTGTTCGTCGGCAACGCTCCCCGGACCTGCCGGCGGATTCGATGTCGACCCCGGGTTCAACGTGTAAGGAAAATTCCTTTTTTTAGCTGGCGGGCTAACCCCGCATGTTTAGTTTTTTGCCCGTTCGATATATGAACCGGTCCGGGTGTCGATCTTCAGCACGTCCCCTTCGTTGATAAACAAGGGCACCTGAACCACCAGGCCGGTTTCCATCTTGGCCGCCTTGGTCGCCCCGGTGGCCGTGTCGCCCTTGATCCCTGGCTCGCTCTCAACGACGCTCAAGTCGACCGTGGTGGGCAGGTCCAGGCCAATGGGCCGGCCCTGGTAGAGCAACAGGTTGACGTTGATGTTTTCCTGAAGGAAAAACCGGGCCTCGCCCACCTGCTCCTGGCTCAGGAAAATCTGTTCGTAAGTCTCGTTGTCCATGAAGCAGTACCCGTCCTGGTCGAGATACAGGTACTGCACGTTCTTTTCCTCGAGGTCCGGACGATCCACCTTCTCACCGGAACGAAATGTTTCATCCAACACTCGTCCGGTGATCATGTTTTTAAGCTTGGTCCGGACAAAGGCCCCGCCCTTGCCCGGCTTGACATGTAAAAATTCCGTAATGATATACGGGTCGCCCTTGAATTCGATCTTCAGGCCTTTCCGGAAGTCACTGGTCGAATACATGGTCCATCGTTCTCCTTAAAATAATCTGCTTTTACGAGGCGCGCGTTTCAAGCGCCTTTCTCTGTCGCCGGGCCGCGTCCCTGAGCTTGACCAGTCTGGTCACGATTCTCTGCTTTTTCGCGGCGTGCAAATCAATCGGGGGCGACATCCCGGTTTCCGATACGAAACTCAGGGCTTCAGTGTCGGCATCTTCCGGTTCAGCCAATTCCATCTCCGCCGGTTCGAAATCCAGGTCCGCCCCGGGCGCTCCCGCCGGCTCGGCCTCCAAAGCGGCCGCCTCCATCTCCGCCGGTTCGAAATCCAGGTCCGCCTCGGGCGCTCCCACCGGCTCGGCCTCCAAAGCGGCCGCCTCCATCTCCGCCGGTTCGAAATCCAGGTCCGCCTCGGGCGCTCCCAGCGGCTCGGCCTCCAAAGCGGCCGCCTCCATCTCCGCCGGTTGGGACGGCAGATCGGCTTCGGCCGCCATTCGCCTCAACTCGGACAATTTCTCCAGCAACTGCTCGTTTTCCGGGTCCTGGTCCACGAGTTGCGCGTATATGTCCAGGGCTCGATCCACATGGCCCTGGGCCAGGTACAGAGCGGCCAGCGTCTCGGTGGGCACGGCTTCCCGGGCTTCCTCGGCCGGCTCCTCGTAGTCCCCGGGCGGCTCGGTCCTGGAAAAGGCCTGAAAAAGCCCGTCGGCCAGCGTAGCATTTGGTTCGTCGCCGACCCGGGAGAAAAGGCCGGCCATTTCCCCGTACAACCCGGCCATGCGGTCGAGCCCCGCGCCGGCCTGTGCCATGACTTTCCCGGCCTCGGTCTTGCGGTTCAGGTCGAGCAGAGAACGTGCCGCCAGAATATTGGCTTCGACAAGGTACGGATGCGCCAAGGCAATCCGTTCAGCCAAGGCCAGGGCGTCCTCCGGTTTTCCCTGTTCCAGGTAGAAACGCACCAGACTCAGCAGGGCGGGGGATGTTGGATCGTTTTGGGCCAGGATTTCCCAAAGCCCCAACTGGGCCGGTTCCACGGTCATCCGTTCGGAAAGCGGTCTTTCCATGTCGTCTCCCATTTGCTGTCGCCAAGCTGGCCGATCTAACTAAAACACAGGCCGCGAGGACAAGTCAACCATTGAACCCGCCGGATGGTCTTTCCATGGCGGGCGCACGATCCGGCGCGGACGCGGGGGGTGATTCCATGTCGGCTTCATCGCCGAGCCGATAAATGGTTTCGTCGGGCCGAATGAGTCCGAGTTTCTTGCGGGCCTCATCCTCGATGTACCGGGGGTCCTTTTTCACTCGTTCGATCTTGAGCATAAGCCGCCGGTTTTCCTCCCGAAGCTGATCATTGGCCTGGCGGAGCTTGTTCTGCTCGGCATCCAGGGTGCTCATTCGGAAGACGCCCTGGTCGCTGTAGGCCAGGACCAGCCCGAGGCAAAGGGCCAAAACGACGACGGCGATGATGA
>JAHJTB010000491.1 GCA_018830135.1 Pseudomonadota bacterium
CCAGAAGGCAGTACAGACTGATGATGATGAACCACACGGCCAGAACGGTCTTCTCGCCCCACTCGGCCGGCACGGACACGGGATGATAGTATCCGACCCATATCAGGGCGTAGGCCAGGAAGACCGCCCCGATCGAGACCAGGGTCTCGTTCATGTTCCAGCGGTAGATGGCCAGGCCCATCAGCATGGCCACCAGGATCAGTCCGAAGGTCGGGATGACCAGGGCCGGGACGTTGATCAGGGACTGGGCCACGCTGACCATGAAGACCGCTATGATCAGGACGAGCATGAAATAGATCAGCACGGCCGCGGAAATGCCGGCCACGCCCCCCAGGGCCGAGCGGGACAGTTCGGCAATCCCCTTTCCGTCGTTTCGGGCCGAAACCATCAGGCTGACATAGTCATGGACCGCTCCGAAAAAGACCGTTCCCAGGGCGACCCACAACAGGGTCGGGCCCCACCCGAACATCGAAACCGCCAGGATGGGCCCGATGATGGGGCCGGCCCCGGCGATGGACGCGAAATGATTGCCCCAAAGAAGCCGCTTGCGGCTGGGGAAAAAGTCCACGCCGTCGTTGAAGCGGGCGGAAGGCAGAACCCGGCTGTCGTCGGGTTGGATCAGACGTCTTTCGATGAAGCCGCCATAATACCGATAGCCAAGATAAAACCAGACCAGGACCACCAGGGTTATCCAGCATACATTCATGAGCATCCCACCTGACAAGTATGCGGCAGGCGCCGCGTCGATCGTGTTTTCAGCCTTCAGCTATGGTTGTTGCCACCGGAACCCAAGTCAGACCGATCAAAAAGACGTGCGGCTCCATAAACAGGAAGATTTGAAGCCGGATTCATCATGAAAAAATGACCTTCCAGCGTCCGGCAAGGGTAATCCACGGAAACGCGGGGTGTCAAACGAAAATCCGGCCTCATGACTCCGGTCGCGGCCCTTGCCGACCTGAATGTGGGGTCCCGGCCCCCAAGCCGCCTCTGTCACCCTCATGACCAGGTTGATCCTTTGGACTGCTTCTTGGCATCAAGCGGGCAACGTGCTGAGAAAGTTTCGACCGGCCATAGGCGGCAAACGCAAATTATGGCCTGCAAATATGTATGAAAAAGTTAAAATGTGACAATTTTGGAGTCAGACCTTGTTCGACTTCCGGACCCGGTAAGTAATAAAATGTTAAAAAATCAATTAGATAGATTAATGTAAGCCCATGCGCCGATTGGCATATGCCTTGCTCCACATAAATCCGGAACAACTGGCTTGCCGCCCCGGGGGGGGAGGCTGGAAAATGATTGCGATTTATTATGGACAAGCTGATACGAAAAAACCAGGAACTCAGCGCCATTCTGGACATCAGTCGGGTGCTGACCAGTTCCTTTAACCTGGAAAAGAATCTGCATGCCGTGATGGAGTCGCTGGCCGGTCAGTTGGAGATGCAGCGGGGGGGCGTCTTTTTGCCCGACCGGCTTTCCAGGGAACTGCGTATCGTGGCCGCCTACGGTCTGACCCGGGAAGAGATCAAAAGGGGAACGTATCGGATCGGCGAAGGCATCGTGGGCCGGGTCATTGAAAGCGGCGAGCCCATGTTCATTCCCAACATCGGCGCCGAACCCAAATTCCTGAACCGTACGGATTCGCGTCCCCGGAAAAGCGGGGTTTCATTTCTGTGCATTCCCATCGAACTGGACGGCCATATCATGGGCGTCATCAGCGTGGATCGAATTTACACGGAAGAGCACGGCAACATGGACGGCGACTTAAGGGTGCTTTCCATCGTGGCCTCTTTCATCGCCCAGTTCGTCAAGCTCTGGGAACACTTCCGGCAGACCGAGCAGGAATGCGGCCACCTGCGTTCCCAACTCCGGGACAAGTTCAACCTCTCGAACATCATCGGGGAATCCGGGGTCTTTCAGCAGGTGCTCAAGTCGGTCCGCAAGGTGGCGACCACGGATACCACCGTCCTGCTGTTGGGCGAAAGCGGCACGGGCAAGGAGCTGATCGCCCATACGCTGCACTACCAGAGCCGGCACTCGAAAGAACCCTTCGTGGCCGTCAACCTGGCGGCCCTGCCCGAAAACCTGATCGAAGCCGAACTCTTCGGGGTGGAGAAGGGCGCCTTTACCGGGGCCACGGCCCGGCGGGTGGGGCGTTTCGAGATGGCGCGCCGCGGAACGATTTTCCTGGACGAGATCGGGGAACTGCCCTTTAACCTTCAGGTGAAACTGCTGCGCGTATTGCAGGAACGGACCTATGAGCGGATCGGTTCTTCGGAAAGCGTTTTTTCGGATGCCCGCGTCGTCGCGGCCACCAACCGGAATCTGCTCGATGAGGTGGCCAAGGGCCGATTTCGCGAGGACCTCTACTGGCGTCTGAACGTGGTTCCCGTGGAAATACCGCCCCTGCGGGCCCGGGCCGAGGACATTCCCCTGCTCCTGGATTTTTACATCAACAAGTTCAACCGCATGTACGATCGCAATCTCCGGTTCGAGTCCACGGCCGTCGAGCAATTGACCCGCTATGCATGGCCCGGCAATGTGCGGGAACTGTCGAATTTTGTCGAGCGACTGGTAATCATGGCCGAAAAGGACCTGATCGGCCGGGAAGACCTGCCTTACAACCTGTCCTCGAACATGCCGGCCCCGACGCCGATCACCGATGAAATCGCCGGCGGACGCGACAGCCTGCCCGGCGAAGTCGAGCGCATCGAGCGACTTCATATCATTCAGGCCCTGAGAGAGCACAACGGCGTCCAGCAACGGGCCTCCAAGTCCCTGGGCCTGGCACCCCGCCAGTTGGGCTACCGCATCAAAAAATACGGAATCCGGCCGAGAGAGATATAGATATCGAATCGTTCAGGCTAATTATTATTGGCTCGACCCGTATTGTCCGGGGTCAATGTTCCATCGAGTTCTATAAGCAGGCAGGCAACCTCCGTGGTGCAAATCGGCCGGTGTTCAACCCCCTTGGGAACAACACACATCTCCCCGGTCTTCAACCCAACGATTCGATCCCGGAATTCCAGTTCCATTTTTCCATCCACGATATAGAACACTTCGTCAGACTCCGGGTGCGTATGAAAATCAAGAGTCCGGTCCTTGACTCGAACCAGGGTGAAGCGGTGTCCATTCATTTTTCCAATTACTTCATATTGATACAGATTCGGAATTTCCCGGCACTTTTCCTTCAGGTTGATCGCTTCCACTGTCCATACTCCGTTTCGACTTCAAGCGTTCACTTGTTTTTTCCCCTCAATAAAGATATCTCAGGATATAATTCATCAACGCAATCGGGGCAGATGGCATGAGTAAACTGAACTTCAGTTCGATCCGCCAGGTATTTTTCCACTTGCTCCCAGTACCCCTTGTCATTCCGGATTTTTTTACAATTTGCGCATATGGGAATAAATCCGCGAAGGGTCTTGACCTCGGCCAGGGTATCCCGCAATTCCTGAATCAAATCTTCCTTCTCGTCATTGGCTTTTTCCAAATCGGTAAAGGCCAGGTATTCATGGCGCCTGGCCCGGTTTATTGAACGCAAAATAATGATCCCGAGGAAATTGATCGGGACTAAAAAAAGGATGGATGCAATGAATTCCGAAAAATTAATATTCAAGTAAATAACACTCGTCAAGATAGCGCCGACACCGGTAAACACACAAGCAAATAAAGTATAGCTGAACCTGTTGTTTAAAAATTGATAATTTATCAGTGTAAGAAGTATTGTATTTACACCAAGGCAGGCAATGGGCATTTCCCTCATGACCGCAAGCATGAATACCCCAATGGCAATGACGATCTGGTTGGTTAACAGCAGGGCATGGTACCTGGTGAAATAGTCTTTTGCTCGGCGTATTACTAGGACCGAGAACAATATAAAAAGCACCACGACCAGCCGCAGGGCAAGCAGGAAATATATAGTCTCCCGGTTACTAACCTCAATGAGGTCCCGAATAAAAAACAAAATACCGATAAAACCTAAAATGAGAAGCGAGTTTCGAGCAACGCTCTTATGATCGATCCAACTGAAACCCAGAAAAGAATCTTCCATCGGTTTGGAAATGAATTCTCCCGTAAGCCTGGACATCACATCTGTATTCGATTGATGATTCATGATAACTACCTAATGATATTACCTTTGGTCAAAATTTTGCGGCAACGGCCGCGGTTTTTTAAAAGCCTTCCGGATCACCTTGTTGCCATTTGCGGAGGCATTCAGCCTGGAGCCGGGCTGTATGCGTTTCGCTATCAAGCGATTCAACCCGGAAATTGCTGTTGGGTTCGTAATGTGGCGTCGAAATACTTGACAAAACGCGAAGCCGGACCGCCTTTGCACGCGGCCTTTTCACAAGATACTTCTATGTCAAAAAGCGGAAACTCGCATTCGAGCAGGCAACTGAATGTCCCCTCGGCAAGCCGCGAGAAATGTGCCCGCTCCGCATGTT
This sequence comes from Pseudomonadota bacterium, assembly GCA_018830135.1. Lineage (GTDB taxonomy): Bacteria > Desulfobacterota > Desulfarculia > Adiutricales > JAGVGV01 > JAHJTB01. The sequence goes on from JAHJTB010000491.1 coordinate 4,446, forward strand.
CAGCGCCACGGTAAAAGCCAAGAGCAAATTCGGGTTAAAAGGTCAAGCTCGCTGAAAATATCTGGTTTTTACCTTTTCAGGACCTGGTGATCCATCAAGTCTCATACGGTCAAGTCTGAACCGAATTATTCTCCAAGTCTAGGGGCCCCAATCCCTATCGCCTGATAATATCCTATTATCATTTAAAAAAAATAATTTCGAGACAACTCGTTGCCCACTTTGTACCACAAACGGCTTGATTTGGGAAGCCCTTTCGACCCGGGCCCGGCATCGGATGTCAAGGCAGCGAGGTCAACTGGCCCGGACGTGGCCTGATCGTCAAGGAGGCTGACCATTCCGACCGGATCAAGCAACGGCCTGTCTTCATGACCATCGATAGCCACTCATGGGTAAGAATACTGCTGAATCAACGGGGTCATCAGATCGTTTTTTCTCCGGGGAGGATCAAAGCCGGCAAACAGTCCCTTCCCGGAAGGCTGGGCCCGCAAACACGCTGTTTGTCCAGGCGCCAGCCCGGGGAAAACGTGTCCCGTCGCGCGTCAATCGTCCATTCGGGCTCCCGAACGGTACATGATAAAATAAATTTAATAAAACAAGATGTTATATTATATCAGCCCGGTTTTTAATGCTACGGTTTTGATACCGGAAGATAAAAAATGGAAGATATCTTCCCTCCTTGACTGAATTCATTCTCTCGGTGGGAACGTAGACAGGTTCTGTTGAGGTTCTATGGCGTTTGGGTGATAATTCGATACCAATCGCCCCGGGATTATCCCGGACCATTATTCGTGGCCGGATGTTTGGGACCTGGGAGTGAAAAAATGGGGGTGTCGGTCAGCTTTTGGCGGGCGATCTCGGCCGGCCCGGCCCCGCGGACAAGCATTTCGGGCCTGCCGATACCCACTGCCTCGGGAACCGGCATCGAATCGGGGCCGGGCTGCCTCTCTGTCCCGCGGCGTCAGCTGAAGAACGAATACGCAGGCTCAGGAGGTCTCGTCCAGGGCCGTCCGGACCCTGGCGAGGAGGTCATTGAGTTGGTACGGCTTGGAGATGAAGCCCAGGGCGCCCGATTCCATGGCCTTTTTGGCGTGACCGTTCAGGGAGTAGCCGCTGGCGATCAGCACCTTGGCCTCCGGGTCGACCTGGCGCAGTTCCTGAAGACACTGGTGCCCGCCCATGATCGGCATGCCGATGTCCAGAATGACCAGGGCGATATCGTCCTTCCTGTCCGTGAAGATTTTAAGCGCCTCCATGCCGTTGGAAGCGGTCATGACCCGATACCCGAAACGCTGGAGCACGTGTTGGGCAAAGTCCCTGATAGGGGCCTCGTCATCCACGAGCAGAATCGTTTCCGTGCCGCCTCGCGGCTGGTCACCCGGTACCTGGCGGGAAAAATCCCCTTCTTTTGCTTCCACGGCCGGGAGATAAATCTTGAAGGACGTCCCTTGTCCGGGCTCGCTGTAGCAGGTGATATATCCGTTGTGGCCCTTTACGATACCATAGACCGAGGCCAGCCCCAGGCCGGTCCCTTTGCCAAACTCCTTGGTCGTAAAAAACGGGTCGAAGGCTTTTTCCAGGGTCTCCCGGTCCATACCGATTCCCGTATCCGAAACGATCAGCAGGACGTAATTCCCCGGGCTGGCCTCCAGGTGACCGCGGGCGTAATTCTCGTCCAGGGTGATGTTTCGGGTCTCCAGGACCAGCCGGCCGCCTTCGGGCATGGCATCGGCGGCATTGCCGCCCAGGTTTAAAAGCAACTGTTCGATCTGGACCGGATCGGCCTGGACCGTCCACAAGTCCGGGCCCAGGTGAAGCTCGATACCGACCATTTTGGGGATGGTCCGTTCCAGCAGCCCCCGGGCCTGCTTGACTTCCTGGTTCAGGTCCACGGGACGGCGGTCGGCCTCGGCCGTGCGGCTGAACAGGAGCAACTGACGGACCAGTTGGCTGGCCCGGGCGCAGGCCTTTTCGATCTCCTGCAGTTTGGGGCGGTCCGGGCTGGTCTTCTTTTTCTCCAGAAGCAGAAGTTGGGTGTACCCGTTGATGGCCTGGAGGAGGTTGTTGAAATCATGGGCCACGCCTCCGGCCAGGGTGCCAACGGACTCCATCTTTTGGGCATGACGCAACTGCCTTTCCAGAATTTCCTTTTCCTCTTCGGCCTGTTTACGCGCGGTAATGTCCTGGAAGATGCAGGAGAACTGCTGGAGCGCCGGGCGGAAGGCCGTGACTCTAAAGTACTTTCTCAACTCCCGGGAATAGTTTTCGAAAAAGGCGGGCTCGCCGGTCAAGGCGACCCGGCCGTAGGCTTCGATCCAGTATCGTTCCGTGTTCGGGAACACTTGCAGCACGGATTTGCCGACCACATCTTCCTTCTTCAAGCCGGTCATCCGTTCGAAAGCCGGGTTGATGGCCAGGAAACGGTAGTCCGCCGGGCGGCCCTCACCGTCGAGGATGATCTCGTGCAGGGCGAAACCGTCCAGCATCTCGCGAAAAAGCGTCTGATATTCCTGTTCGGCCTGGCGCAGTTCCGTAATGTCCATGATGTGACCGCTGACCTTGACGACCCGGCTCCCGTCCAAGACGGGACGGGCCGCCGTTCGAATCCAGAGGCGGCGGCCTTTGGCCGTGGTGAAGGGAAGTTCGAACTCATAGGGCAGGCACTCTTCGGCGCAGCGCTCAAAGGCGGCCAGGATAGCGGCACGGTCCGCCGGGTCGTAGCAGGCCAGGCTCCGGTCGATATGCTCCGGCGACAGCGGCGTGATCTCGTCCGGCTCCATATCATGGATGCGGTAGACCTCGTCGGTCCAGGTCATGGTCCGGGCCGCCACGTCCCATTCCCATCCCCCGATTTTGGTCAGCCGTTGGGTGGCGTTCAAAAGCGCCTGGTTTTCCCGCAAGGCCTCCTCGGCCTGTTTTCGATCCGTGATGTCGATGGCCACACCGAGATAGCGGACGACCCGGCCGGTCGCGTCCCGTAACGGCCGCCCCCGGGACATCAGCCAGCGGATCGCGCCGTCCGGCCCCATTACCCGCCATTCCGTCTTCAACTCGCGCCCTTCGCGAGCGGCTTCCTGGACGGCGATCTCCGTCTTGTCACGGTCTTCAGGGATGATCGACATGAGCCAGCAATCATGGGATGGCTGGCAAGAGTGCGGCGCCAGGCCGTAAAGGGCCCAGACCTGCTCGGACCAGACGTTCTCGTTGGTCAAGAGGTCCCACTCCCATGTCCCGGCCTTGGCTGCATCGAGGGAAAGGTACAGGTGTTCCTGGCTATCCTTTAGCGCGGTTTCCGACTTTTTTCGTTCGGTAATGTCCCGCGTGATGCCCTGAAGACGGAGCGGTTGACTACGGTCGTCAAGGATCAGCTTGCCGTGAATTTCCACTGGAAACGGTTTTCGGTCCTTTTTCAGCATGACCGCTTCGAAAATTACACCGGAACTTGCCGGGCCCTTGCCCATTTCTTCGGCGATCACGCCGATCATGAGGGCCAGATTCTCTTCGTCACAGTGGTCCGCCAGCCTGGTTCCGATCCATTCATCCGGCCTGTACCCGGTCATGCCGAAAACCGCGGGATTGACATAGGTGAATTCGATATCCAGGTTCATGGTCCAGATGACGTCCAGGGTGTTTTCAGCCAAAAGGCGATATTGTTCTTCGCTACTGCCCAATTCCGCCGTCCGGATGGCTACCTGTTTCCTCAACGATCGCGACCACAGAAAGAAGCCCAAAAGAATCAGGAGCAAGGGAAGGGCGACCAGGGAGACGTAGCGAAGGATCCTGGCCAGGCTGGGCCGCGAATCCTCATAGACGCCCATCCATTTTTCGCGGATTCGCTGGTATTCCCCGGTTTTGTCCAGGACCTGCAACCCTTCGGAAAACAGGGCCAGCAGGGCTTTTTGGTTTTGAGGGACGGCGAAACAGTAGCTGGGGGACAAAAAGGGATGTCGGCCGACGAC
>JAHJTB010000492.1 GCA_018830135.1 Pseudomonadota bacterium
CGGGAACGAGGCCTGGTCCAAATGAACCGGTGGGCCTTCATCCTGGCCTCGGTCATCATCCTCGTCATCCCGGCCTCCGGACCGGTCCGGGCGGCTGAACCGATCAAGCTGGCCGCCCTGTTCAACCTGACCGGCGACATGGCCTCCATCGATCGGCCCGGCCTCAACGGCGCCCAACTCATGGCCCGAAGGATCAACGAAGCCGGCGGCCTGCTGGGCGGCCGCCCCTTGGAAGTGATATCCATCGATACCAAAACCTCGACCCAGGCCGCCGCCTCCGGCGCCCGCGGCGCGGTGACGCTGGACCCGGTCGCCGGCCTGGGCTATGGCGACACCTCCTTTGTCATGGTCGCGGCCCCCATCTTTCAGGACAAGGGCATTCCCTTCGTCACCTCCGGAGCGACTCATCCCCTGCTTCCCCGGTGGGTGGGCGACCGCCTGTTCATGGTGGCCTTCGGCGACGACGACCAGTCTTTCGCCATCGCCGACTTCACCCACAAGGTGCTCAAGGCCCGGAATATCGCCGTCTGGACCGACGAGTCCATGGAGTTCACCAAGGCCCTGTCCCGGTTCTTCATCCAGCGGGTCGAGGAACTGGGCGGCCGCATCGTCCACCAGGACGCCTTCCGGGCCGGCCTGACCGATTTCTCCCCTCTCATCGAACGCCTGCGGGCGGTCAAGCCCGCGCCCGAGGCCATCTTCGTGGCGGCCTTACCCGCCGAAGCGGGCCTGAGCGTCAAACAAATCCGGACAGCCGGTTTGAATCAGCCCATTGTCAGCGGAGACGGCTTCGACACCGAACTGGTGACCACCCTGCCCGGCCCCGCACTGGCCCAGGGCGTCTATTTCTCGACCCATGCCTACCGGGAAGACCCCAGACCGGAGGTCCGGGCCTTTGACGAGGCGTACAAGCGCGAGAACAAACAACCGCCCAACACCGCTTTCGCCGCCCTGGGCTACGATGCCGTCGGTCTTATCGCCGACGCCCTCACCCGGGCCGGAAGCACGGACGGCCAGGCCCTGAGCCGGGCCCTGGCCTCGACCCGAGGCTACCAGGGCGTCACCGGAAAAATCAGCTATACCCGGCCCTCGGGCGTTCCGGTCAAAACCGTGTCCATCGTCGGCGTCATCGACGGCCGTTATCAGGTTCTGAGTTCCTGGCGGCCCGACCAATAGTCCCGGAACCGCCGCCGGATTCGCCTGTCCGCCAGACATCATCCGAAGGAGCTTTTCATCCATGCAGAGCGAATCCGCCGGCCGGCCGGACAGTTCAAAACGATACGCCTATTTTGTCTTCACCCTCCTTTTTCTGCTTTACATGTTCGACTACATCGACCGGATGGTCGTGGTCTCCCTCTTTCCCTTCATCAAGGCCGACTGGGGATTGAGCGACGCCCAACTCGGCCTGCTCGTCTCGGCCGTATACTGGTCCATCCTGGTCTTCACCCTGCCGACTTCAATTCTGGTCGACCGGTGGAGCCGGAAATACAGCGTCGGACTGATGGCCACGCTCTGGAGTCTGGCCACGGCGGCCTGCGCCCTGACCCGCTCCTTTCCCCAGCTCTTCGCCGCCCGCACGGCCGTGGGTCTGGGCGAGGCCGGATACGCCCCGGGCGGCGCGGCCATGCTCTCGGCCCTATTCCCGGAAGAGAGCCGGGCCCGGGTCCAGGGGCTCTGGAACGCCTCCATTCCCCTGGGCAGCGCCCTGGGTATCGCCCTGGGCGGACTGATCGCCCAGCACTGGGGCTGGCGGCACGCCTTCGGGCTGGTGGCCCTGCCCGGAATGATCGTGGCCCTCCTGTTTTTCCGCGTCAAGGACTACCGGACCGTGGACCTGGTCCGGACCGTGGGCCAGGGCGACAACCGGCGTCAGGTGCCCATGAAAATCCGGGACATCGCCCTCGCCTTCGCCGCCAACCGGACCCTGCTTTTCAACAACCTGGCCTTTGCCGCCTGCACCTTCGTGACCACGTCCCTGCTGAGCTGGCTGCCGTCCTATTTCAATCGCCTCGAAGGAATGGCCATGGACAAGGCCGGCCTGAAAAGCGGCTCGATCATGCTGCTGGCCATCATCGGGGCTCCCCTGGGCGGCTGGCTGGCCGACCGCTGGCGACGCAGAACCGTGAGGGCCCGTCTCCTTCTGCCCGCCCTTTCATCGCTCCTGGCGGCCATCCTGCTCTGGGTGGCCCTGGGCCTGCTCCGGGGCGACGCCCAGTACCCGGTCCTGCTCCTGTGCGGCGTGGCGGCTTCGGCCTTCATTCCCTCGGCCGTGGCCGTGACCCAGGACGTGGTCCACCCCGGCCTGCGCGCCGTGTCCCTGAGCATCAACATCATCACCCAGCACATCCTGGGCAGTTCCATCGGCCCGGTCTTCATCGGCTATCTGTCCGACCGCCACGGTCTGGCCGCGGCCATGACCATCCTGCCCGCCTTTTCCCTGGTCGCGGCCGTACTCTTCTTCATCGGCTCCTTTTTCTATGCCGGCGACCTGGACCGTGTGGAGAAAGTCGAAATCGTGTTATGAGGAAAGCGCGAACGCTACTCTTTCGCATCGGGCCGGCGGGTGACCGACCGTGAGCAATGGACAAGGCTGGCGAAACCGTCCCTGGTCGGACATCCCCTCCACCATGGGTCTGGCTCCGTTCTTCTTCGATCATTTCAAGCCCGGTGACTGTATCCTCGATCTTGGCTGCGGCCCGGGGCGCATCTGCATCGATCTTGCCGGCCGGGGCTTCACCCGAATCCACGGCCTCGACGTCAGCCACAGCGGTCTGGCCCGGGCCGCCCGCCTGGGTCTGGAAATCCCGCCGCCCTCCGTCCGGCCGCGCTTCACCCTGGGTCTGTCATCGGCCCTGCCCTACCGGACGGCCGGATTCGACGGCCTGATCATGCAGGCCGTGTTGACGCTTATATGGAAAACAGAAGAACGAGAGCGGACGGGATCAGAGATCGGACGGGTCCTGAACCGGACCGGCCGGCTCTACCTGGCCGACTTCGGCCAGGCCTGGGACAATCCACGCTATGAAACACGTTACCGGGAAGGGCTGCGCCGGGGATATGACAGGGGGGTCTTCGAAGTGACCGACCCGGAGACCGGGCGGCTGGATTACAAGGCCAGGCATTACACCCGGGAGGAAATCGTCGAATTCTGCCGGACGGCCGGGCTGGAGCCGATTGAATACCAGGCCCGAATATCAACGACCCGCACCGGTCAGCGCATCCCGGGCCACGTCGTGGTGGCCGAAAAAAACGGCCGGTGACTCAATAGATTTCCAAGACCTCGACCGCGCCCCCGCCGAACCGGGTCGCGGTCTCGGCCGCAATGCGCAGCCCCTGTTCAAGATGCTCGGGTCCCACGCCCGGGACCGCGTACGTGTAATAGCAGACGCTGGTCGTCTCCGGCCGGACCCGGGTCTTTTCGTCCGCCCCCTGAAGCAGAACGCAGACGATATCCTTTTCGTCACGAAGGACGATCTCGCCCGCCCGACAGACCAGCTCCCGGGCGCCCATACCCAGGGACCGTTCCCCCTCCTCGGCCAGGTCCAGGCGCAGGGCGCCCTCGAACCGGTCGAAATCCGCCACGGCCACCAGGGTTCCGGAGCACATCTCGGCCAGAAAATGGGCGTCGATCAGCAGACTGTATTTGTAAAATCCGCTGGCGAGAGTCCGTTTCAAGTGCTTGGGCAGCGGGCATTCGTACCCGGCGGTCTGAAAAAAGCGGTCGTAGGCCTCGATCCGCTCCGCCACGCCGGCCAGGGTCTCCTTCTTGCGCATCTGCTTGCCCAGTTTTTTCTTGTGGGGAGTCAGGCCGGGCGGGGCGGGGGACTCCCGGCAGCCTGAAATCAGGGTCA
>JAHJTB010000493.1 GCA_018830135.1 Pseudomonadota bacterium
GGACCGAAACCGGCGGCGAGATGCTTTACATCGAGGTCATGACCATGCCCGGGAAAGGCGGGTTGACCCTGACCGGCCAACTCGGCGATGTCATGAAGGAAAGCGCTCAGGCCGCCCTGTCCTTCGCCCGGGCCCGGGCCAAGAAGCTGAACCTCAAGCCGAGCCTTTTCGACGATCTGGACATCCATATCCACGTCCCCGCCGGGGCCATACCCAAGGATGGCCCCTCGGCCGGCGTGACCATGGCCACGGCCCTGATTTCGGCCCTGACCGGCCGATGCGTGCCCCGGGACCTGGCCATGACCGGGGAAATCACGCTCCGGGGCAAAATCCTGGCCATCGGAGGCCTGAGGGAAAAGGCCCTGGCCGCCCTCAGGGCGGGCATTTTCAAAGTCATCATCCCGGAACAGAACCTCAAGGACCTGAGCGAGATTCCGCCCAACGTCAAAAAGCGAATCAAGTTTCTGCCGGTGAAAAACATGGATGAGTTTTTGAATCTGGTCTTCCCGGACACGCCCGATGTGAAAAAGAAGGCCGTGAAGAAACAGGCCCCCAAGGACCGGGGCGGCCGGGCCGGGGCTCGTCCGTGAGTATCGTTGCCTTCGCTGACTGCCCCTCCGGGGCCAGCGGAGACATGATCCTGGCCGCCTTTCTGGACCTGGGGCTGCCCCTGGACCATCTGCGGGCCGAACTGGCCCATCTTGATTTGCACGGCTTTGAACTGGCGACCTTTACCGAAATCAAGCAGGGACTGGCCGCCACGCGCTTCGAAGTCCGGGTCCAACACCAGAACCACCATCGTCACTGGGCCGATATCCGACGGATGATCGAGACGAGCGGCCTGTCCGATCCAGTCAAAGCCAGAGCCCTGGCCGTTTTCGAACGGCTGGCCCGGGCCGAGGCCCGTATTCACGGCGTCGAACCGGACCGGGTCCATTTTCACGAAGTCGGGGCGGTGGACTCCATCGTGGACATGGTCGGAGCGGCCGTGGCCTGGGAGTATTTCGGGCTGACCCGGCTCTACGTCTCGCCCCTGCCCTTGGGCCGCGGGTTCGTGAATACGGCCCACGGACGTCTGCCCCTGCCCGCCCCGGCCACCCTGGCCTTGCTCGAGGGCGTGCCCACATACGGCACGGACCTCGAAGCCGAACTGGTCACGCCCACCGGCGCGGCGCTCCTGGCCACCCTGGCCCATCGCTTCGGGACCTGGCCGGCCATGACCATCGACCGAGTCGGACTGGGAGCCGGGAGCCGGGACCTGCCCGACCGCCCCAACGTCCTGCGTCTGGTCCTGGGCCGGGAGGCGGTTCGTCGCTCCGAGGAACACCTCGTCCGGGGCGAAACCAACCTGGACGACATGAACCCCGAAATCGTGCCGCACCTCATGGACCGACTGTTCGAAGCCGGCGCCCTGGACGTGTGGTTGACGCCCATCCAAATGAAAAAAGGCCGGATGGCCACCCAGGTCAGTTTTCTCTGTCGGCCCGGGGCCGCCCAGGCCATGATCGAGCTGGTCCTGACCGAATCCACCACCCTCGGCCTGCGTGCCTGGCCCGTCGAACGCCACACGCTGCCCCGGGAGTCCCGCGAGTTGGACACCCCCTGGGGTCCGCTCCAGGTCAAGGCCGTCCTCCGAGGCGAGTGCACCGAACTGGTGCCCGAATACGAGGCCTGCCGCCGAGTCGCGCGGGAAACCGGACTGCCCCTCAGGGACATTTACGATCGGGTCAAGGCACTGGGTTTGCGGGAAACCGAATAGGCCGGGCGAGTCTCGAGGCAGCTCCCGAAAATCAAGGATTTACGATCCGCCGTCCTTGCGGCGTGTTTTCGAGCCGGCCGAAAAGGAAGGCCTCGGAATGAAACGACCGGTTCGGGCGGCCAGGGCCTGGTAATCCTCCCCGAAACGCTCGGCCATCAACCGCTCCTCCGGCCAGACCAGCACGTGCCACAAGGGATGAAGGCAGACCGCCCAGACCAGGATCGGCCAACTGTTCAGTTCCAGGGCCAGTCCGGGACAGATCAGGGTGATCCAGGCCGCGTACATGGGGTGACGAACGAAACGAAACGGCCCCCCGGTGCAGAGCCGGTCGTGAAACCACCAGTTGCGCAGCGTGGCAAAGCTCCAGATATGAAGCCCCAGGCCCAGGGCCATGAGCACGGCGCCGATCCGGCCCAGAACGACCCGATCGGTCATGATGCCCGGCCAGGACCAGAAATGATCGATGGCCCAGGCTACGGCGAGCAGGGCCAGACTGATTCCAGCCCCGATCATGCCCATGCCAAAGTATTTCTTCAGTTGATTCATTTCCCTTTTCATTCTTTATCATAACACGGATTCCTCTTGAATGGAAAAAAGCGATCGCGGATTTCCGGGGCCGATGATACAATCCGGCCGCCCGGAATATCCGGAATACCACTGACGTCTGGATTCGATCTCATGTCATTCACGATTGAAAAACTGGCCGGGGACCACAGGGAGCCGGCTATCGACATCTTCAACCACTACGTTGAAAACGGCTTTGCCGCCTATCCGGAAAACAGGGTCCCCTACGAGTTTTTCGACGTTTTTTTGGGCCTGGCCGCCAGATATCCGGCCTTCGCGGCCAGGAACGAAACCGGCCGAATCGTGGCCTTCGCCCTGCTCCGGAGCTATCACCCCATGCCCGCTTTTCAACGGACCGCCGAAGTCTCGTACTTCATCGCCCCGGACCACACCGGAAAAGGACTGGGGCGGATCTTGCTGGCCCGCCTGGAAGACGAAGCCCGGCAGGCCGGAATCGATACGCTTCTGGCCGATATCTCGTCGAGAAATCCGGGAAGCATTCACTTTCATCTCAAAAACGGCTTCAAGGAATGCGGCCGCTTCGAAAAGGTCGGGCGGAAATTCGGCCAGGACTTCGACCAGGTCTGGATGCAAAAAAGGCTCTGAAATCGATTCACGCCAATCACACCGGCCTCCGCGGGGTGATTGTTCACTCGACAGGCTGCTCCCGCGCCAGGCGGCGAAAAAGCCGCCGACAAGCAAATTAAATTATATCAATAAAATATAGCCTTGTATCCCACCAAGGCCACCTGCCCGGGTTATCTTTTTGATCGAATTTAAAAAAATCTTGGTAACCGTTCACGGTGAGTTCAAGAGTGATGGGGGTTGCAGTCCTTGGAAGTAGGCTTGAACAGCTTCGAGAATGAAATCGAATACGGACCGGCTTTGGGCCACGCAGGTGGCAATGATCGTCCAGATTCGCTCGCACCAC
>JAHJTB010000494.1 GCA_018830135.1 Pseudomonadota bacterium
AGATTCTCCAGATTTACGAAGGCACCAATCAGATACAGCGCAACATCATCGGACAGGAACTCAACAAGGAGTTCGGCCGCCGGAAAAAGGCCTGACCCGGAACGCACCGGAACGGATACCGATCATGGACGTCATCGTATGCATCAAGCAGGTCCCTGACACGCGGCACGTGCGACTGGACCCCGAGACCAACACCTTGAAGCGGGAAGGGGTCGAGAGCATGGTCAACCCCTTCGACATGTACGCCATCGAGACCGCCTTGCGGCTCAAGGACGAGTTCGGCGGCACGGTCACGGCCCTGACCATGGGCCCGCCCCAGGCCGAAGCCGCCCTGCGGCAGGTGGTCGAGTACGGCGTGGACCGGGTCGCCCTGCTGTCCGACCGGGCCTTTGCCGGCGCCGACACCTGGGCCACGGGCTACACCCTGGCCAAGGGCGTGGAAAAGCTGGGGGCCTTCGACCTGATCGTCTGCGGCAAACAGGCCGTGGACGGCGACACGGCCCAGGTCGGCCCCGGGCTGGCCGAACGCCTGGGCCTGCCTTTCGTGGCCTTTGTCCGGCGGCTGGTCCAGGTCGATCCGCAATCCCGGAGCATGACCGTCGAGCGCCTCATGGACGATGGATACGACGTGGTCGAGACCCCGCTGCCGGCCCTGATCACCGTGGTCAAGGAGATCGGAGAAATCCGGGTCCCGTCCCTCAAGGGCAAGATGAAGGCCAAAAAGATCGAGGTGCCCGTGTACGGAGCGGCCGAACTGGGGGCCGACCCGGACTCCCTGGGCCTGGCCGGCTCTCCGACCCGGGTGGTCGAGGTCTTCGCCCCCAAACCGCGCGGCAACCGGGTCCGTTTGGAGGGGTCGCCCGAGGAACAGGCCGATCGGCTGATCGAAGCCTTGCGCGGCGACAAACTCATCGCCAACTGACCGGGAAAACATCATGTCTCTGACCATCGACACCGAACTGTGCACCGCCTGCGAGGCCTGCGTCGACACCTGCCCTTTCGGGGCCGTCGAGATAGTCGACCAGGCGGCCCGGGTCAATGAAAAATGCAACCTCTGCGGGGCCTGTGAAGAGGTCTGCCCCACCGGGGCCATCCGGATCGAGCGGAAGACCGGCCCGGCGGCCGAGGGCCACCGGGGGGTCTGGGTCTTTGCCGAACAGCGCCGGGGCCGTCTGGCCGGCGTGGCTTTCGAACTGCTGGGCGAGGGGCGCCGTCTGGCCGACCGCCTCGGGGTCCCCCTGGCCGCGATCCTCTTCGGGTACGGACTCGATGGCCGGGCCGCCGACCTGTTCGCCGCCGGCGCCGACCAGGTCATCCTGGCCGATCACCCGGACCTGGAAGGGTTTACCGACGATCTGTACGGCGGACTGCTGGCCGGCCTGGCCCGGGAGTACCGGCCGGAAATCATGCTCTGCGGGGCCACGTCCCTGGGCCGCTCCTTTTTTCCCAAGGTGGCCTCGGCCCTGAATACCGGCCTGACCGCCGACTGCACCGGCCTGGACATACGGGACGAAGACCGTCTGCTGCTCCAGACCCGGCCGGCCTTTGGCGGCAACATCATGGCCACCATCCTCTGTCCGGCCCACCGTCCCCAGATGGCCACGGTCCGGCCCAAGGTCATGAAGCCGGGGCCGGTCGTCGAGGGCCGCTCGGGCGAGTTGATCCAAGTGGACCTCGAGGCCCGGGGAATCGCCGGCCGGACCCGGCTGCTCGAATCGGTCGAGGACCTGACCGAAAAGGTCAACCTGGCCGAGGCGGACGTCATCGTCTCGGGCGGGCGCGGCCTGGCCTCGGCCAAGGGCTTCGAACTCCTCGGCCAACTGGCCGAACGTTTGGGCGGCGCCCTGGGCGCCTCCCGGGGCGCGGTGGATGCCGGCTGGATATCCTATCCCCATCAGGTCGGCCAGACCGGCCGCACGGTTTCGCCCAAACTCTACCTGGCCTGCGGCATTTCCGGCGCGGTCCAGCACCTGGTGGGCATGCAGTCTTCGGACGTCATCGTGGCCATCAACAACGATCCCGGCGCCCCGATTTTCGACGTGGCCGACTACGGCCTGGTGGGCGACGTGTACGAGATCGTACCGGCCCTGATCCGAAGGCTCCAGGGGTAGGCCCTGGTGCAACTATTTGATTAAATTGTGTATCTTAAACGGAATCCCGGAACGGACCGGGAAATCGCTTGACTCGTCATCGCACTTGTGAAATATAAATGAGCTTAAACCAAAGCAGTCAAGGAGGTTCGAGGTTGACCCAATTGAATCGGGTGGTATATGTCACCGGCGGTTCACGGGGCATTGGACGGGCCACGGCCTATCGCCTGGCCGGACCGGGAACCGCGGTGGTCATCAACCATTTCGACCCGGACGAATCGGCGGCCGATGAGACCCTGGCCGGTCTGGCCGAACGCGGCGCGACCGCGGAAAGCCACTACTACAGCGTAACGGACCGGGAGGCCGTCGAGACCCATATCAAGGCCGCCGCCGAGAAGTTCGGCCGTCTGGACGTGCTGATCAACAACGCCGGGATCACCCGGGACGGTCTGATCCTGCGCATGAAGGAAGCGGACTGGGACCTGGTCATCGGGATCAATTTGAAAGGGGTCTTCAACTGCGCCCAGACCGCGGCCAGGATCATGACCCGCCAGCGTTCCGGCCGGATCGTCAACGTGGCCTCGGTGGCCGGAGTCATCGGCAATCCGGGGCAGGCCAACTACTCGGCCTCCAAGGCCGGCGTCATCGGCCTGACCAAGACCCTGGCCAAGGAACTGGCCTCGCGGAACGTCACGGTCAATGCCGTGGCTCCGGGCTTCATCGACACGGAAATGACAGCCGTGCTGCCGGACAAGGTCAAGCAGGCCTTTATGGAAGCCATCCCCCTGGGACGGGCCGGCCGGCCCGAGGACGTGGCCGAATCGATCGCCTTTCTCGCTTCCGACGCCGCCGCTTATCTGACCGGACAGGTCATTCACGTGGGCGGCGGGCTCTATATGTGACAAAAAGCGGTCCCTGGCGGACCGTTATGTAATTCGAGGAGGAATGAAGCAATGTCAGTCGAACAGAAAATCATCGGTATCGTATCGGAACAGTTGAGCGTGGACGAAGCGGATGTGGTGCCCAGCGCGACTTTTGTGGATGACCTGGGGGCCGATTCCCTCGACCTGGTCGAGATGATCATGGCCATGGAAGAGGAGTTCGACGTCAAGATCGAGGACGAGGAAGCGGAACTGATCAAGACGGTTCAGGACGCCATCGACTTTATCAAGAACCGAATGTAAGGAGACCCGGGCCCTTGGCAAATTCGGCAGGAAAACGAGTCGCCGTGACCGGCATGGGCATCGTCAGCCCGCTGGGGATCGGCGTCGAGGCCAACTGGGAAGCGGTTACGGCCGGCCGGTCCGGCATCGGTCCGATCACCAAGTTTGACACCTCGAGGTTCAAAACCCGCTTCGCCGGTGAACTCAAAGGGTTCAAGGCCGAAGATTTCATGTCTCCCAAGTCGGTCAAGCGCCTGGACGAGTTCATTCACTACGCCGTGGCCGCGGCCCGCCTGGCCATGGACCAGAGCGGGCTGCCGGTCACCGACGACAACAGCGGCCGGATCGGCTGCATCATGGGGACCGGGCTGGGCGGGCTGTCCACCCTCGAACGGTATCACACCGTGCTCATGGAGAAAGGCCCGGATCGGATCAGTCCCTTTTTCATCCCCATGCTCATCGGCAACATGGCCCCGGGTCAGATATCCATCGAGTTCGGGGTCAAGGGGCCCAACCTGTCCGTCTCCACGGCCTGCTCGGCCGCGACCCACGCCATCGGACAGGGGTTTCACCTGATCCGGGATCAGGGATATCTGGGCATGATCTGCGGCGGGTCCGAAGCCGTGATCACCGAACTGGCCGTGGGCGGCTTCAACGCCATGCGGGCCATTTCCACCCGGAACGACGAGCCGGAGAAGGCCAGCCGCCCCTTTGACAAGGACCGGGACGGTTTCGTCATGGGCGAAGGGGCCGGGGTCGTCTTTCTCGAGGACATGGAACACGCCCTGGCCCGGGGGGCGCCCATTTTGGGGGAAGTGATCGGCTTCGGCATGTCCGGCGACGCCTTTCACATGACCGCGCCGCCGGAAGGCGGGGAGGGCGCGGTGCGCTGCATGCGGGCCGCGCTGGACGACGCCGGGCTCAAGCCCGAGGATATCGGGTACATCAACGCCCACGGGACCTCGACCGATCTGAACGACCTGTACGAAACCCAGGCCATCAAGACGGTCTTCGGCGAGTACGCCTACCGCCTGCCGATCAGTTCGACCAAGTCCATGACCGGCCATCTGCTGGGCGCGGCGGGCGGGGTGGAAGCCATCATCACCCTTCTGGCCATGGAACACGGGCTTCTGCCGCCCACGATCAACTACGAGACGCCGGACCCGGAATGCGACCTGGATTACGTCCCCAACCAGGCCCGCCCGGCCCGGGTCGACTGCGCCATGAGCAACTCCTTCGGCTTCGGCGGGACCAACGGGACGCTGATTTTCAAGACCGTTCGCTCCTAGGCGGTCCTTTTTCAACCAAACAGGGGCGGCACCTCGTTTCCGCCCCTTTTTTTTCTTGCAGGTACGCATTATGAAATTTATCATCGGCAGCGACCACGCCGGCCTCGCCCTCAAGGCCGCCCTCAAGGCCGCCCTCGAAGACATGGGACATTCGGTCGAGGATGCCGGGCCGGAAACCACGGAGAGCACGGACTATTCCCGCTACGCCCTCCAGGTGGCCCGGGCCGTGTCTTCCGGAACCTACGAGCGGGGAATTCTGATCTGCGGCACCGGACTGGGCATGTCCATGGCCGCCAACCGCGTCCGGGGCGTCCGGGCCGCCTTGTGCCACAACGAGTACATGGCCCGCATGTCCCGGGCCCACAACGACGCCAACGTCCTCTGTCTGGGCGAACGGGTCATCGGCCTCGGCCTGGCCCTGTCCATTCTCGAGGCCTGGGTCGGCACCGAGTTCGAAGGCGGACGCCACCAGCGACGCCTGGATATATTTGATCAGGTAAACAATTGATATGACGAACAACCGTTTTTTGGCCGCCGTCGATCCCGACGTCTATCAGGCCATCAAGTCCGAACTGGGCCGGCAGCGAGGCAAACTCGAACTGATCGCCAGCGAGAACTTCGCCTCTCCGGCGGTCCTGACCGCCGCCGCCTCGGTCATGACCAACAAATACGCCGAAGGATACCCGGGCGCCCGATACTACGGCGGCTGCGAACACGTGGACCTGGTCGAAAGCCTGGCCATCGAACGGGCCAAACAGGTCTTTGGGGCCGAGTACGCCAATGTCCAGCCTCATGCCGGTTCCCAGGCCAACATGGCCGTATATTTCGCCTTCCTGAAGCCGGGCGACACCATTTTGGGCATGTCCCTGGATCATGGCGGGCACCTGACCCACGGGGCCAAGGCCAGTTTTTCCGGCCGCCTGTTCAACGCGGTCTCCTACGGGGTCTCCCGGGATTCGGAAACCATCGACATGGACCAGGTCCGGAGCCAGGCCCTCGAACATCGTCCGCGGATGATTCTGGCCGGCGCTTCGGCCTATCCCCGGATCATCGATTTCAAGGCCTTTGCCGAGGTGGCGGCCGAAGTCGGGGCCATTTTCATGGTGGACATGGCCCATATCGCCGGGCTGGTGGCGGCCGGCGTCCATCCGTCGCCCGTGCCCGTGGCCGACGTGGTCACGACCACGACCCACAAGACCATGCGCGGCCCCCGGGGCGGGCTGATCCTGGCCAGAAAGGACCTGGGGGCCAAACTGAACAGCAGCATTTTCCCCGGCCTCCAGGGCGGGCCGCTGATGCACGTGATCGCGGCCAAGGCCGTGGCCTTGCGGGAAGCCCTCGATCCGGCCTTTGCCGACTACCAGCGCCGGATCGTGCGCAACGCGGCCCGGCTGGCCGAAGGGCTCATGTCCGAGGGCTTCCGTCTGGTCAGCGGCGGCACGGACACCCATCTGATGCTCGTGGACCTGACCAGCAAGGGCCTGACCGGACTGCGGGCCGAACAGGCCCTGGACCTGGCCGGCATCACGGCCAACAAGAACGCCATTCCCTTCGACCCGCTGCCGCCCAAGGTCACCAGCGGTCTGCGCCTGGGCTCCCCGGCCATGACCACCCGGGGCATGGCCGAGCCGGAGATGGATTTGATCGTCGAGTTGATCTCCGAGGTCCTGCACCATTCGGACGACGAGAGCCGGCTGGCGGCGGTCCGGGCCCGGGTTCAGGATTTATGCGACCGCTTCCCCCTTTACGAGGACCTCGATCTCCCATGACCGTCGAGCGGCCGGCCTGGGACGACTATTTCATGCAGATCACCGATCTGGTCGCCACGCGTTCGACCTGCCTGCGGCGGAAGGTCGGAGCGGTCCTGGTCCGGGAAAAGCGTATTCTGGCCACGGGATACAACGGCGCGCCCCAGGGCCTGGCCCACTGCCTGGACATCGGCTGCCTGAGACGGGACGAAGGCGTGCCCTCCGGCCAGCGGCACGAAATATGCCGGGCCATCCATGCCGAGCAGAACGTCATCATCCAGGCGGCCCGATACGGGATTCCCATCGTCGGGTCCATCCTCTACTGCACCACCGAACCATGCGTCATCTGCACCAAGATGCTCATCAACGCCGGCGTGGAACGAATTTATTTTCGCGAAGGTTACCCGGACGAACTGTCCGGGCGCATGCTGGCCGAGGCCGGTATAAAAGCGATCAAGGTGGTAACGTTATGAAGTGCCCTTTTTGCGCGGACATGGAAAACAAGGTCATCGACTCCCGCTTGGGCAAGGACGGCCTGAGCATTCGCCGCCGGCGCGAGTGCCTGGAATGCGGCCATCGTTTCACGACCTACGAGCGGGTCGAGGAAATCCAGCCCCTGGTGGTCAAGAAGGACGGCCGCCGGGAGCCGTTCGACCGGGACAAGATTCGCGAAGGCATGCTCAAGGCCACTCAGAAGCGTCCGGTTTCGGTCGAGGTCATCGACAACTTCATCGACTCCCTGGAGCGGCAGTTTCAGGAGGCCAACCAGAAGGAGATTCCCTCCAAGGAGGTGGGCGAGCGGGTCATCGACGCCCTCCGATCCATGGACGAGGTGGCCTACGTCCGTTTTGCCAGCGTCTACCGGCAGTTCAAGGACCTGGACGATTTCGTGACCGAACTCAAGCAGCTCCTGATCAACAAGGGGGAGCCGGCGGCCAAACAGGCCCTGGACGAGCTGGGGCGCACGGCCAAGCCTAAAAATTGAGGAATCCCGACGAAAAGATGATGGCCCTGGCCCTGGCCGAGGCCAGAAAGGGCTGGGGGCGCACCTCGCCCAATCCCATGGTCGGGGCGGTCGTGGCCGATGGCGGGCGGGTCGTTTCCAAGGGCTTCCACGCCCGGGCCGGAACGCCTCACGCCGAACCCGTGGCCCTGGATCGGGCCGGGGATCGGGCCAGGGGGGCGGTCCTGTACGTCACGCTCGAACCCTGCAACCATCAGGGCCGCACGCCGCCGTGCACGGCCGCGATTCTGGCTTCGGGCGTCCGGCGCGTGGTCATCGGCGCTCGGGACCCCAACCCCCATGTCCGGGGCGGCGGGGCCGGATTTCTGGCCGAACGGGGTCTCGATGTCGTGACCGGGGTCCTGGGCCGGGAGTGCGAGGAACTCAACGTCTTTTTCAACAAGTTCATCACCACGGGCCGGCCCTACGTCATCGTCAAGAGCGCCGCGACCCTGGACGGCAAGCTGGCTACCCGCGAGGGGCATTCCCGCTGGGTCACCGGGGACAAGGCCCGCCGCTTCGTCCATCGCCTCCGTCACGGCGTCGATGCCATCCTCGTGGGCCGGGGCACGGTCCTGGCCGACGATCCCAGCCTCAACACCCGTCTGCCCGGACGGGCCGGAGGCATCGACCCGCTACGGATCGTCCTGGACACCCGGCTGAGTCTGCCGGTTACGGCCCGGGTCTTCGATCCCGAATCGGGCGGACCGACCCTGGTCGCCTGCGGACCCGGTCCGGACGGGGCGCGGGTCCGGGCCTTGGAAAAACGGGGAGTCGAAGTCCTGCCCCTGCCCCTGTGTCGGGGGCGGGTCGAACTGGCCTCGCTGCTCGATGAAATGGGCCGGCGGCGGAAGACCAGCCTCCTGATCGAAGGCGGGGCTGAAATCAATGCCGCGGCCCTGGTCGAAGAAAAGATCGCCGACCGGATTCTGTTCTTTTTTGCACCCAAGATCATTGGCGGCCGAACCGCCCCGACGCTGGTCGGCGGCCTGGGCGCGGCGGTCATGGACGAGGCCCTGCGGGTCGAAATCCTCAAGGTCCGCCGCCTGGGAGACGACTGGCTGTTCGAGGCCCGGCCGCTTTCGGATTGAAAACGGGTCGCTTCGACGTTGCATCCGCGGACAATACTTAGTATGATCGGATGATGTTTACCGGGATCATCCAAGGCCTGGGCCGGGTGGCGGCCATAACCCCTCTGTCCGGAGAGGTCGAACTGAAGATCGAGGCCGATTTCGACTGGGGCCAAGCCCTGGTTCTCGGCGAAAGCATTGCCGTCTCGGGCGTATGCCTGACCGTGACCCGGGCCGAAGGGCGGGCCTTTACCGCCCATGTGTCCGCCGAGACCATGTCCCGGAGCAACCTGGGCCGGCACCGCATGGGCGACCGGGTCAACCTGGAACGGGCCCTCCGGCTCTCCGACCGCCTGGGCGGTCATCTCGTTTCCGGCCACATCGACGGCCTGGGCGTCATCCGGGGCCGGGAGAACCGGGACCGCTCCCTGGTCTTCACCTTCGGACTGGACAAGAAGCTGGTCCGCTACCTGATCGAAAAGGGCTCCGTGGCCGTGGACGGCATCAGCCTGACCGTCAACCAGGTCTTCCAGGATTCCTTCACGGTCAACATCATCCCCCATACCGCCGGTCTGACCAGCCTGGGGTTTAAAAAGGTCGGGGACTATGTTAACCTCGAAACCGATCTGATCGGGAAGTATGTGGCCCGCCTCCTGGGGCGGGAAACCGGCTCCTCGGGGATCGACGAACGATTTTTGGCCGAACACGGCTTTTTAAGATAAAAAGGACGAAAAAGTTATGCCGATATCCAGAATCGATGAAGCGCTTGAAGACATCCGGCAGGGACGAATGGTCATCCTGGTGGACGACGAGGACCGGGAAAACGAGGGCGACCTGACCATGGCCTCGGAAAAGGTGACCCCGGAAGCCATCAATTTCATGGCCAAGTACGGGCGGGGCCTGATCTGCCTGTCCCTGACCCCGGAGAAGATCGAACAACTCGGCCTGCGCATGATGGTTCACGACAACACCTCGCCCTTCGGGACGGCCTTTACCGTATCCATCGAGGCCCGGCGCGGCGTGACGACCGGCATCTCGGCCGCGGACCGGGCCACGACCATTCTGACCGCCGTGGACGACGACTGCCGGCCGGGGGACCTGGTTCAGCCCGGCCATATCTTCCCCTTGCGGGCCCGCCAGGGCGGCGTGCTGGTCCGGACCGGCCAGACCGAAGGCTCGGTCGACCTGGCCCGGCTGGCCGGCCTCAAGCCGTCCGGCGTGATCTGCGAAGTCATGAACGACGACGGCACCATGGCCCGCCGGCCCGACCTGGAGGGCTTCTCCGAGAAGCACGGCCTCAAGATCGTGACCATTGCCGACCTGATCGCCTACCGGATGCGGACCGAACGGCTGGTCCAGCGGGCGGCCACCACCCGCCTGCCCTCCAAGTTCGGCGAGTTCACGGCCATTGCCTACACGAACCTGGTCGATCCCCACGAGCACGTGGCCCTGGTCAAAGGCGACATCACCACCGACGATCCCGTCCTGGTCCGCGTCCATTCCGAGTGCCTGACCGGCGACGCCCTGGGGTCCCTGCGCTGCGACTGCGGCGAACAACTGGGCACGGCCCTGAAAATGATCAACGCCCAGGGCCGGGGCGTGCTGCTCTACATCCATCAGGAGGGCCGGGGAATCGGCCTGATCAACAAACTGCGGGCCTACGAGCTTCAGGATCAGGGCAAGGACACGGTCGAAGCCAACGAGGCCCTGGGCTTTCCCGCCGATCTCCGGGATTACGGCATCGGGGCCCAGATTCTGGCCGACCTGGGCGTGCGCAAAATGAAGCTCATGACCAATAATCCCAAAAAGATGATCGGCCTCGAGGGCTATGGTCTGACCGTGGTCGAACGGGTGCCCCTGGAGATTCAGCCCTGCCCCGAGAATATTGACTACATGCGGACCAAATGTTACAAGTTGGGCCACAGGCTGACCATGATCGACAGTTAGGAGAAGACCATGCCCAGGTACCTGGAAGGCGGATTGAACGCATCGGGCTTGAAGATGGCCCTGGTGGTCTCCCGCTTCAACGATTTCATCACGGATAAGCTGCTCTCCGGCGCCCTCGACGCCCTGATCCGGTCCGGCGCCACCGACGACGACCTGGTCGTGGCCCGGGTGCCCGGCGCCTTCGAGATTCCCCTGGCGGCCCGGAAGCTGGCCGCAAGCGGGCGGTTCGACGCGGTCATCTGCCTGGGGGCCGTCATCCGCGGCTCGACCCCTCATTTCGACTACGTGGCCGCCGAAGTCAGCAAAGGCGTGGCCTCCGTGAGCCTCGAGACCGGCGTGCCGCTTTCATTCGGCGTCATCACCACCGACACTATTGAACAGGCCATCGAGCGGGCCGGAACCAAGGCCGGCAACAAGGGTTGGCAGGCCGCGATTTCCGCCATTGAAATGGTCAATCTTTTCAAGAACATTTAGCCGGGTAGTGATTGTCCATTGAAAACCGGCCACCGACGTTTGTCCAGGGAAATTGCCCTGCAGTGCCTCTTCCAGCATGCACCCGGGGGCGGACTGTCTCCGAAAGACTCCTTCGCCCTGTTCACCAGCAGTTTCGCGCCGGGCGGGGAAGAGGAGGCTTCGCTGGAGTGCGAGCGGGACGCCTTTGACGCAGCCCTGCCCTTTGCCTGGGAGCTGTTTTCAGGCGTGGCCGAGCATTTCGAGGAACTCAGCCGACTACTGGAACAGGCCTCGGAAAACTGGCGCCTGGACCGCATGTCCCGGGTCGACCGCAGCATCATGCTCATGGCCCTGTTCGAAATGAAGTTCCGGGAAGACATCCCGCCCAAGGTCAGCCTGAACGAGGCCATCGACCTGGGCAAGCAGTACGGCACGGAAGACTCGGGCGCCTTTATCAACGGCGTCCTGGATCGCATCCACCGCTACATGATCGCCGCCGACCGGAAGCCGGGCGATTCCGACACGGAGCCGGCGGAGTGAAAACCCTGGTTCGGGTCGTCCTGGCCGCCCTGGTGCTTGTCGCCGGCTGCGGCTACCATTTCGAGGGGACCGTCAACACCCTGCCTCGGGACATCCGCCGCATCGCCATTCCCACGGTCGAAAACGCCACCATCGAGACCCGGCTGACTTCGGCCCTGACCAACGAACTGGTCAACCAGTTCACCATATCCAAGGCCGTTCGGGTCACGACCGAGGACCAGGCCGACGCGGTCCTGAGGGTCCGGGTCCTGTCGGTCCGCGTCGAGGGCGCGGTCCTGTCCGTCAGCGGCACCTCGTCCAAATCCCGCCGGATCATCGTTGTAGCGGACGGCAGCCTGGCCCGCAAAGCGGACGGACAGATCATCTGGCGCAAACAAGGCCTCGTCAGCACCCGGACCTTCGACATTCTGGGCGGGCAGAGCGGACAGGACGCCAACCTCCTGGCCTCCCTGACCTGGGTCGCCAAGGACCTGGCTGAAAAAATCCACAACAGCACCTTCGAGAACTTCTGATGGACCCGGCCGGTCTGGACAGGGATCTCGGCCAGGGGAGTCTCAAGGCCGTTTACCTGCTCCACGGCCAGGACACCTTGTGGCTGGAACGGTCCCTCAAGCGGATCGAGGCCATGGTGCCCGAAGGCATGGCCGATTTCAACCTTCAGCGCATGTCGGCCCAGGATGCCTCGCCGGGAGAGGTCCTCAGCCAGGCCCGGACCATGCCCTTCATGAGCCGGCCCCGGGTGGTCGTGGTTCGGGGCATGGACCATTACAAGACCGAGGTCCTGGCCCCGTTTCTGGAATATCTCGACGACCCCAACACGGAGACCTGCCTGGTCCTGGTGGCGGAAAAGCCGGATTTTCGGCTCAAGTTTTACAAGACCCTCCGGGACCGGGCCATGGACGTGGCCTTCGAGGCGCCCAAGGGCAAGCGCATGGTGCCCTGGCTGGTCGAGGCCATGGCCCGCCGGGGACAGAAGCTGACCTCGGACGGGGCCCGGGCCCTGATCGATCGCCTGGGCGCCGATCCGGCGGAACTGGACCAGGAACTGGAAAAGATATCCCTGTACGCTTTGAATCAGGAAACAATCGGGGAGGAAGAGGTGAGGGCCGCGGCCCGCTTCGGGCCCACGGCCAGCGTCTTCGAACTGGGCGACGCCATCGGCGAGCAGAACCCGGGACGGGCCCTGACCGCCCTGGACGACCTGCTGCGAACCGGCCACCACCTGCCGGTCCTGGCCATGATCACCCGGCATTTCCGGATGCTCCTCAAGGCCAGACTGCTGGTCGAACGGAGAGAATCGGTTGCCGAGGCGGCCCGGGTCTTCAAACTCCCGCCTTTTGTGGTCGGCAAGTACCTGGAACAGGCCCGGGGACTGAGTCTCAAGGATATAAAAAAGGGCCTTGCCCGCCTGCAAGAGGCGAACCTGACCCTGGTGACCAGTTCGATTCCGGATCGTCAGGTCATGGACCGGCTGGTCCTGAACCTGGCTTTGCTCAGGCCGGGTCGGAGGCCTGGGACTTGAAAACCTGCCGGGACAGGCGGGCGATCTTGCGGGACGCGGTCCTTCGATGCAGGGTACCCTGGCTTGCCGCCTTGTCGATGGTGCGCATGGCTTCCTGGAGCGCCGACTGAGCCGCTTCCGGGGATTCGGTCAGGGCGGTCCGGGTGAGCTTGGTCACGTTCTTGACCCGGGTCTTGCAGGTCTTATTGCGCATGCGCCGCTTTTCGTTCTGGCGGGCCCGTTTGATCGCGGATTTATGATTGGCCAACTAACATCCTCCCTCTCGTCGTCTCGGGGCTTATGAATTATCGGTCGAACCGAATCTATGTTGATAATCCGAATTCGCGGTGGTTGTCAAGTAAAAACCGCGAACTGGTGGTCTGCTTCCGATGAATCGCAACATCCGGTGTTTCAGTCTCCCGTCATGCCGAAGACCTCGGCAGGGCGCTCCGGCCACTGAAGGATTGCATCCGGCGGTCGGGCATGTCTGAAAACGAACACATCGCCAAGGCGGCCGGCATCGTCGGCGGGGCCACGCTTCTCTCCCGCATCCTGGGCCTGGTCCGGGACCTGGTCACGGCCTACTTTTTCGGCGCCGGCCCGGCCGCGGACGCCTTTTTCGTCGCCTTCCGCATTCCCAACCTCCTGCGCCGCCTCCTGGCCGAAGGCGCCCTGACCGTGTCCTTCATTCCGGTCTTCACCGAATACCTCAAGGTCCGGGGACGGGATGAGGCCTTTCAGGTCTTCCGGGCCGTCCTGACCCTGCTTTCCCTGGTCCTGGCCGCCGTGACCGTCCTGGGCGTGCTCCTGTCCCCGTACCTCGTCCTGGTCTTCGCCCCCGGCTTCTCGGACGATCCGGACAAGTTCGCCCTGACCGTGCTGCTGACCCGGATCATGTTTCCCTATATCTTTCTCGTCGGGCTGGTGGCCCTGGCCATGGGCGTGCTCAACTCCCTGGGCCGGTTCGCCGCCCCGGCCCTCTCGCCGGTCCTGCTCAACGTCGGCATGATCGCCTGCACCCTGGTCCTGGCCGAACACTTCGATCCGCCCATTCTGGCCCTGGCCATCGGCGTCCTGATCGGCGGCATCCTCCAGGTCCTGCTCCAGGTCCCCTACCTGGTCCGGGAAGGCCCCCTGCTGGGACTCTCCTTCCGGTTCAAGCATCCGGCCATCCTGCGCATCGTCTCGTTGATGGGACCCGCGGCCCTGGGCGCGGCCGCGTACCAGATCGCCATGTTCGTCACCACCCTGCTGGCCTCCTTTCTGCCCTCGGGCAGCGTGTCCTATCTCTACTACGCCGACCGGATCATGCAGTTCCCCCTGGGCGTCTTCGCCGTGGCCCTGGGCACGGCCGTCCTGCCCTCCATGTCCAGGCAGGCCGCCGACCGGGACATGGACGGCCTGGGCCAAAGCCTGTCCTTTGCCCTGCGGCTCGTCTTTTTCATCACCCTGCCGGCCATGGTCGGCCTGATCGTCCTGGCCGTTCCCCTGGTCGAGCTCTTCTTCCAGCGGGGCCGCTTCAGCCCCCAGGACACCCTGCTCACCGCCCAGGCCCTGATCGCCTACGCCCTCGGACTTTGGGCCCTTTCCGGGGTCCAGATCGCCGTCCGCGTCTTCTACTCCCTCCAGGACACCCGGACGCCGGTCAAGATCGCCATGATCTCCCTGGCCTCGACCGTGGCCCTGTCCCTCGTCCTCATGTTTCCCTTCCGGCACGTGGGCCTGGCCCTGGCCAGCTCCGGAGGCTCGATCGTCAACCTGGCCCTGCTCGTCATCGTGCTCCGGCGCCGGCTGGGGCACATCGACGGCCGCCGGGTCGTCAGGTCGGTCGGACTGAACCTGGGCTGCTCGGCGGTCATGGCCGCCGTGGTCTGGCTCATCGTGGCCGGACACGACCCCACCCTCGGAAAATCCCTCTGGCATCTGGCCGGCCGCACCGTCGGGGCCGTCCTGGCCGGGGCCGCGGTCTACAGCCTCCTGGCCTTTTTCTGCCGCTCGCCCGAAATCAAGGCCCTGTTGCGGCTTTTTCGGCGGAGGGGCCGCGCCGCGTCTTGACAATCCGTCCCGAGCCGTATATAAAAGCCACCAAGGGGATGTAGCTCAGCTGGGAGAGCGCCGGCCTCGCATGCCGGAGGTCAGGGGTTCGAGCCCCCTCATCTCCACCAAAAGAAAATCAAGGACCTCCCGATCGGGGCAGGTCCTTTTTTTTTGGCCCGGTTTTCTCTTGCGAACCGCGCAACCATGGAGACATTATCCAAACCGGAAATAGGGCTTCAATTCCGGCCGGATATGACGGTATTCCAATGCTTCTTGACCTATAGCGTCAAACGTTTTAATATTCAACAGGTTGGACGGGGTTTCCCGCTTTGAACCGTATCATTTCGTGACAGCCGTTCCGCGAGGCTGACGACTTGTGAATGAACCGGAACGAAGGGGTATACCCATGGAAGCCCGGGCCGTCGCTTTTACAGCGGGCCACAATCCATCGACCCGAAGGGGACCAACGGCCGATTGTAGGTTGGGTTAGCGAAGCGTAACCCAACATGGTTCAATGGATGCACCGAGGCGGAACACATTGTCTTCCGCGCGACCCGGGGATATACTGCCGACACACGGAGGGCCGCTATGAAAATCGAAGCCTTGCGCCTGAACAACTTCCGCCTGTTTCAGGATGTCCGGATAACGGACGTGCCGCGATTTTCCGTCGTGGTCGGCGCCAACGGCACGGGAAAATCGACCCTGTTCGACGTATTCGGCTTTCTTAAGGACTGCCTGACCTTTAATGTGACCCGGGCCTTGCAGAGTCGCGGGGGCTTCAAGGAAGTGGTGTCCCGGGGCCATGAACAAGAGCCGATCCTGATAGAAATACAGTTTCGAATGCCTATAACCGGCGTGGAGCGCCTCGTTACTTACCACTTGGAGATCAGGCAGGAAAAAGGCAGGAATATCGTCTCTCGCGAGATACTGCGCTACAAACGCGGAGCGTACGGTTCTCCCTATCATTTCCTGGACTTTTCCAATGGAGCAGGCTACTCGATTACCAATGAGGAAGACTTCAACAAGGTCGAGGAAGAACTGGAGAGGGAAAACCAGACCCTGGACTCTCCGGATGTTCTGGCCATCAAGGGGCTGGGCCAGTTCCAGAGATTCAAGGCCGCCAATGCCTTTCGACAGTTGATCGAGAACTGGCACGTGTCGGACTTTCATATCAGTCTGGCCCGGGGAAGCAAGGACGCGGCCGGGTTCTACGAACACCTCTCCATTACCGGCGACAACCTGCAACTGGTGGCCAACGCGCTTTTCGAGAACCATCCCGATATTTTTCAGGATATTGTCGAAAAAATGAAGTTGCGGGTCCCGGGAATCAGTTCAGTCGAACCGGAACCGACCGCGGACGGCAGGCTGCTCCTCAAATTCCGGGACGGATCGTTCAAGGACCCCTTTATCGACAAATACGTCTCGGACGGCACCATCAAGATGTTCGCCTACCTGGTCCTGTTGTACGATCCCAAGCCGCATCCCTTGCTTTGCATCGAAGAGCCGGAAAACCAGCTTTACCCCACTCTTCTGCTGGAGCTTGCCGAGGAGTTCCGGACTTATGCCTTTAGAGGCGGCCAGGTCTTCGTTTCCACCCATTCGCCGGATTTCCTCAACGCGGCCGAACTGGACGAAGTCTTTTTTCTGGTCAAGGATGACGGATTTACAACGATTGAACGGGCTAGTCAGAATCCACAGATCAGGGCCTACATGGAGCAGGGCGACAAGATGGGCTATCTCTGGAAGCAGGGGATTTTCGATGGAGTCGATCCCCGATGAGGAATCTCGTCGTTTTCCTGGAAGAACAATCAGCCAAAGAGATGCTGCGGAAACTGCTGCCCCGAATACTGCCGGGAAACATCGCGGTCCGGTATATCGTTTTTGAAGGCAAGCAGGATTTGGAAAAACAGTTGATCGGAAAACTGAGAGGGTGGCTGATACCGGAAACATCCTTTCTCGTGCTCCGTGACCAGGATGTCGGTGACTGCCTGAAAACGAATTATGAGTTTTCGCGGCGCGAGCCGTTGCGA
>JAHJTB010000495.1 GCA_018830135.1 Pseudomonadota bacterium
AGGGCGATCAGAACCCGCTTGATGATGTATCGCTGCATCTAAGCTCCACTACCGCCTGACGTGGCGGGGCGGTCCAGGCTCCCGCCCTGACACCCGGGCCCATCCAACAGACGGCGGGCCGGTGTGCGGGGTTGAAAATCCGCCAAGCCTTCAGCCCGCGCCGGAGGCCCGGTGCCCCGAGGCGCGCCAAGCGGTCCGTTCCTGAACTGCCTGAAAGAAACGACGCCTCCGATCATACAGATTCGGTCGATCGGCGATCCGACCGGCCGATCCCGGCTTGCGGACATAAACCCCGATGGCACACTCGATTCGATCAAATGCCGACACGCATCCACCCTCGTCCAAAACCCTGCAAAGCCAGGTTCTTCCTCCCAAACAGGTACGGTCCGGCAAGACGGATGGCAAGCCTGCCCTGGTATGCCCTCAATTTCCGACCTGCCTAAATTTTGGGTGGGCTCGAAAGCAGGGCAGGGACGAGAAGCGGATCGAGGCGTCCTTGCTCCATTTCCTGTTGGCCTGCAAGCACTCGGAATACCTGGCCGAGATTCGATCAGGCCCCAAAATCGGGAAGACAGGATACTTGATCGCCCGAGAGCAAAGGACCTCGCGCCGTCATTTACCGAAGAAACCCAAATTTTAGCCACTACTCTGTCATCCCGCATCTTTTCTGAAAGCGATTCAGCGGCAGTGCTTGTTGGTTTAGGGCAACCCGTTTTTTCCGAATGGCATTCAAGATAGCACCATCCCCGGCCGCGTGTCAAATAAATATTGCGGGAACCGTATGTTCCGAGCCGGCGTGATTGACTTATTTTATTATAATAACCGATAGTTGAACATTTATTCTTTCGCGCCCCGTCCTTGGGTACCACCGATGACGCCCCCGGAAAGATTCGATCTTCCCGGATGGCTGATCCCGGCATGAACGGAATTCGTCCGGGCTTCGGGAAATCGGGAGCCCGGACCGCGCCTCCGCACAGGCCCCGGCATCCGCTCGGTAAATGCCCGCTCACTCTCCCGGCGCTCAAAGGTGTTCGAACCCGGTTTGGCCGCACCGGGTCGTGACATGGCGGATTTGCAAGGCCTAGCCTCGGTCTGCTCTGCCCTCCCCACCGGCTGCGCCGCATCCGTTTCACTCTGAATCAAGACCCGAGCAGGGCCTGACGGCCGATCTGCTTGTCTGCTGGCTTGGGTTTGCCCGTTTTCCTGTGATGATGAACGGCCCGTTCTGAACTTCAAGGCCAACTACCCCGATCGAGAATTTGGTTCATCGGCATATTTTCTTGACCGGATTTCAGCGAACGTGTTAGGGTCGGGCCATTGATCCCCCCATTCGAAACGAACAGAGGTTAAGCCGAGGCGTCGGCCGGGCGAAGCGTGACGTATTATTTTGATTATTAATTTCAGGATGATACCGATCCAGTCGTCGCGAGCCCGATCAAGGCAACCAATCGCCAGACCGATAATGGGTCATGTGGCCAATGGTTTAGAGTTCAGAATACGATTTATTTAATTGACGTCACATAGAGAAGGAAATTATGGGTTCCCGTTTACGCCCCCTTGGAAATGCCCCTTCGGCTGAAAACACCACCGGAGACGAGGACAAACGGCTCAAGATTCTGGCGGCGGCCGAGGAGGTCATGTCTCAAAAGGGGTTTGTCGACGCGACCGTTTCCGAGATCGCCGGCAGGGCCGGGGTGGTGGATTCGGTGATCTATCAGTATTTCCAGGGCAAGGAAGACCTGCTGTTTTCCATTCCCGGAGAGCGGTTGAAGGTGGCTTTGACGTTGCTGGAAGAAGACCTGAAAGGCATCCGGGACCCTGAAAGCCGGCTTCGCAAAATGATGTGGGGCTACCTGGCCTATTACGATGCCAAGCCCGAATATGGGCGTATCGTCCTGATCGAGTGTCGCTCCATACCGGAATTTTCCCTGTCGCCGGCCTTTCAACTAATCACCGAGTATTACGGTCGCGTCTGCGCGATCCTGGAACAGGGCATCGGGGAAGGCGTGTTTCGCTCCGACGTGGGCATACAGCCGCTCCAGGAAGTCATCATGGCTACGCTGGAAATGGAGACCATCAGTTCATTGGCCCTGGGTGAAATCGATAGCGGTGAATCCGATTTCGAGGACATCGCCGCCCTGGTAGGGCCCATGGTCCTGGCCGCGGCAAGGCGGGAGGAAAAAAAGGAACGCGAGACGGCCATCATCGAGGCCGCGGAAAAGGTATTTGCCGAAAACAGTTTCAGCAAGGCCAAAATATCTGAAATCGCGCGTCTGGCCGGCGTGGCGGACGGTACGCTCTACAACTTTTTCAAGACCAAGGAAGACCTGCTGTTCCGCGCGATCGAGCGGCGTTTCGAGGGATTTCTCGATGAGACGACGGGAAACGACCAGTCGCGCAACCCGGCGCACATACTGCGGAGGCTGATCCGGAACCACTTTCTCAACGCCCTTAGCGTCCCCCATTTTCCCAAGGTTTTTATCCTTCAGATACAGTCCAACAAGAAGTTCTTTCAGTCCAAATCCGCCGGTGCGTTCCGGAAGTACTGCGCCCATATCGAGGCCGTCATCGAAGAGGGCAAGGCAGCCGGCGCCTTTCGGTCCGACGTCAACCCTCGCGTTTTTCGGAACATGCTCCTGGGGACGTTCTGCGCCATGACCTATCGCTGGTATATCCTCCAGGATCACCGTCACTGCGACCGTCTCGATGAGATCAACCAGGTCACGGACCTGCTGCTGGACGCGGTCACCGCTTCCGGGTCCCTGTAGTTCGGTGATATCGGTCCCGCAAACCATATTTTTATTGGAGGAAGAGCAATGGCCCGAGTCAAGATGCTCGAAAAGGGTGAGGTCGATCCGTCCATCCGGGAAGTCTACCAACAATCGGAAGACCGGGGAACAAAGGTCCTGAATCTGTTCAAGGCTCTGGCCCACAGTCCCAAAATCGCACGGGACTGGAACCGTCTCGGCATTACCCTCCTGTACAAGGGTTATCTGCCGCCCCGGCTCCGCGAGCTGGCGATTTTGCGGGTCGGGAACCTGGCCCGGGCCGACTACGAGTGGACCCACCACGTTCCGATCGGGCTCAAGGCCGGACTGCGGCAGGAGCAGATCGATGCCCTTCCCGGCTGGTCCGATTCGGCAGAATTCGACGAGCAGGAAAGCGCGGTTCTGCGGTACACCGATGAAGTCGCCGTTGGTATCCGGGCCTCGGATGAGACCTTCGCCCGGCTGAAACGCTTTTTGAGCGAACGGGAGATCGTGGAACTGACCGTCACCATCGGGTACTACGGCATGGTCAGCCGCACGCTGGAGGCGTTGCAGGTGGATAACGAACTGTTTGATTAGCAATGGTCGATAAGCAAGCCGATAGGGAAGGAGGACACCGATGCCCATCGAGCGTCACAACGAAGCGATCCAAAACGCGGTGATCCACGCCGGCCGGCTCATGCTGGCCGCGGCCACCACCGCCCCCGTGCACGGCGGGGTGGATGTGATGGAAGGCTGTCTGGTGTACGGCAGGGACGAAATCGAAGACGTGGCCGGCAAGCTCGAGGAACTGTCCGCCCAAAAAAAACAGTGGGACCAGAGCTTCCGGCGGGAAGCCAACATCGTCCGGGAGTCCCAGGCCGTTCTTTTCCTGGGATGCCACCGCGGCCATGACCCCTTCGGTCATGCCTGCGGGCGTTGCCTGGGCCCCCAGGGGGACCCGGAGGACGGGACGAGATGCACCAGATTTCGCAACACACCCAAACTGAATGACGCGCCGTTTCCCGGCCCGATGTGCGGAATCCGCGTATCGTCCTTCGGATACACGGTCGGGTCCGCGTTGTGGATCGCCCAGCGGCTGTTCATCGACACCCGGCCCAAGTTCCCGGTCGGGCTGGCCGGGCTGAAACTGGGGTATCTCCCCCGCTGCAAGTTCATCGTGGGCCTGCCCTTGTCGGTTACTTCGAAAAACCCCTTTGACGACGTTCTGGCGAACCCGGACATCACCCGGGACTACCTGGTCGAACGGCTGGACCGGATCTGGCCCATTTTCAGAAGCGTTCTGTCGACGTTAGGAGGCTGATGCCATGCGTACGATCGATCGATCCGTAATCAGCGAGTATATCGAGACCGCCGCCATGGCCGTGGCCGCCGCCGCGCGGAGCGCTCCCCATACCACGGGCGACCTGGAGCTGGTGATCAACATTCTGACCCCGGAAGAGATAAAGGCCGTCCAGCAGGCCGTGGTCATTCCCGGTCTGGGCGACCCGGAAAAGGTCCTGGTCTACGACGGCATGTTGACCATCGGGGCTGTGGTCACCCGTTCGGACACCGGTTGGGACTGCGGGGCCTGCGGGTTCGAGACCTGCGGCGACCTGAACCGGGCGGCCAAACCCCGGGACCCTTCCGCTTCGAGGCCTCCCGGCCCCTGCTGCAACTGGAAGATTCTCGACTGGAGCATTTCCCTGGACTATGCCGCGGCCATGGCCTCCCAGCTCGGCCTCCAGACCCGGGTCCAGGACATTCAGGGAGCGGCGGCCCTGGCCCTGGGCTACGCCGGCGCGGTGGATGTCTGCAGCACCGTGCCTCTGATGGCGGAAAAGAGAAATCCGCTTTTCGCCGGCCGGTTCGACGGCGCGCCCCAGGAACTGAAAAAGGCCCGTCTGGAACACGCCCAGGCCTCGCTCAAGCGGCTGTTCCCCACCACCATGGACCTGGACATGTTCGACGTCCTGGTTTCGAGCTTCGGCCTTCGGCTCAGCCCCAACCTGGCCGGCATGATCGAACCGGGTCCCCCGGCCCCGGCTCCGCCCCGGTCCAAGGGCGAGTAAACTTAAATTCCGGGTTTCAGGAGGAATCGATAGATGAACATTCGGGACATAGACGTCAACCTCACCGACGAACAAAAGGCGCTCCGCGACATGGTCCGGAAATTCGGGGCCGAAGTCGTGCGGCCGGCCGGTATTGAACTCGACCGCATGCACGACCCGGCCGACGTGATCGCCGAGGGCTCGGTGCTGTGGAACGTGTTTCGCCAGCACCGCGAACTGGGGCTGCATAAAATGGGCCTGCCCAAGGCCCTGGGCGGCATGATGGAGGACGTGGACCCCATGTCGCGTCTTATCGTGGCCGAAGAGTTGGGATATGCGGACGCGGGCCTGAGCATCAGCCTGGGGGCCTCGACCATGCCCTTTGCCCTGTGCGCCTATTTCCCGAACCCGCTCGTGCAGGAGTTGGGCCGGGCCTTTTGCGAGGATACCGGGGTCAAAATGGTCGGTTGTTGGGCCATCACCGAACCGGATCATGGCGGGGACTGGTCCCTGGGCGGTTCGAATCCCCGTTGCGCACCGTCGGTCCGCGCCGTTCTGAAAGGGGACGAATACATCGTTAACGGAGAAAAATCCGCCTGGGTCAGCAACGGCACCATAGCCACCCATGCCGTCCTCCATGTGGCCCTCGACCCGTCCCGGGGCATGGAAGGCACCGGCCTGGCCATCATTCCCCTGGACCTGCCGGGCATATCCAAGGCCAAGCCCCTGGACAAAATCGGTCAGCGTACGCTGAACCAGGGGTCGATCATTTTCGATGACGCCAGGATACCCTCGGACTATATGGTCATCCCGGATCCCGACATCATGACGGGTGTGGGCATGGGCGAGGTCATCCTGGCCGCGGCCAACGGAGGCATGTCCGTCACCTTTGCCGGCCTGGCCCTGGCCGCTTACGACGAGGCCTATCGATACGCCAAGGAACGCATACAGGGCGGCGTGCCCATTTTCGAACATCAGAACATCAAACTGAAGCTGTTCAACATGTTCAAGATGGTCGAGGCCGCCCGGGGCGCGTCCCGCCGCATGGCCATGTACAACTCGGTCACCGTTCCGCCTTCGGCGGCTCACGCCGTGGCCTGCAAGGTGCTTTCCACGGAAACCGCTTTTCACGTGGCCAGCGAGGCCGTCCAGATATTCGGCGGGTACGGCCTGACCAAGGAATATCCGGTCGAAAAGATGTTTCGGGACGCCCGGGCGGCCATGATCGAAGACGGGGTCAACGAGACGCTGGCCATTCAGGCCGCCGACTTCCTGTAGCGTACCCGCCCTTCGTGGTGCCCGAAGGCTGCCATGGATAGAAACATGGCATCCGGGAAAGGTTCGTGGTCAACGGGGTTTGTTTGCCTCGGGCCAGGTTGCTTCGTCGCTTCGCTCCTCGCAACGACGGTGCTTATAGGCGTCGTTGCGAGGAGCGAAGCGACGAATATCAATCTGTGGAGGCATAAGAGCCCGGTGTGCCCGATCGGTGTCCTGCATGGATGTAACTAAGTAATTTCAGAGGCTATTCATCTGCCACACGCCAAAACCCGACAATCTGTTTCCCAGGAGTGAACGGGGAGAAACATGCCGTACGTCGAAACAGGAAACGCCCGTCTGTATTACGAAGACCAGGGGCAAGGAGAGCCGATCCTCACCAATCACGGCCTGATGGAGGACGGCGGGTACTGGAGCGAAACCGGGGTTGCGGCCGACCTGGCCCTCAGATACCGGGTCGTCTCCATGGATATAAGAGGCCACGGCCGGACCGTAGTCGAGGGCGAACCCCATGGTTACGACGCCGAGACCATGGCCGCGGACATCGACGCCCTGGCCGACGCCCTGGGCCTCGAGCGCTTCCACCTGCTGACCCACGCCACCGGCGGAATGGTCGGAGTCCGGCATGCCATGGCCCGCTCGGCGCGTCTGCTCAGCCTGATGCTGACCGATACCGGGTCGGCCACCCGGCCCGATTACCCGGGCGTGGACGATGCCTCGGTCGTGCAGGAGGGATTCCGCCTGGCGGCCGAGTGGATCAAAACCGCCACCATTGAAGAACGTCTGGCCGGGACACGGGCCGAACCGGGCATTTTTCTTTTCAAAATGGCCGAGCATCCGGACAGCGAACGCATGTGGAAGATATACGAGGGCTTTCTGCGCCGGGGCGACCCGGCCGCCCACGGCGCGTTCATGTCTTCGTTCTATACGGACCCGGACCCCCGGATAGAAGGGCTCCGGAACATCGGCTGCCCGACCCTGATCCTGTTGGGGGAGTTCGACCTGATGTTTCTGGAGCCCAGCGCCCTGATGGCCGCCGAAATTCCCGGCGCCAGGCATGTGGTCCTGGACGGTATCGGACACATGACGGCCATCGAGGACCCCGGGCGGACGATCCGGGAGATCAACGATTTCCTGGACCGGGTGGCCGGCAGGCCGTAACACGACGAAGGATGAACCGGAAGCGAGTCCGGTCAAGGAAGGTCGGCATGGAAAAAACGAAACCGCGCTTTTTTATCGTGGAGACGGACGGACCGATCATCATCTGGAAACTGAACAAGCCGCCCAAGAACCTGATCGATGTCGATACGCTCGAAGAGCTGGCGGCTATGGTCGCGGATTTTGACGCCGCCCCCGGGCTTCGGGTCGGCATTGTCACCAGTAACCTGCCGAACGTTTTCATCCAGCATTTCGATGTATCTCTGCTCCAGCAGTGGGCGGAGGGGATCGGGATGATGTCGGACGACGACCTGGCCGGGATGCTGGCCCAGCTGCCAAAGCCTCAAGGGCTTGGTTCCCGAACCGGCAAACCGGTCATATGCGCCGTCAATTCGACCGCTCTGGGCGGCGGCTGCGAGCTGGCCCTGGGCTGCGACTTCCGCCTCATGGCCCGCGGTGCCTTGATCGGTCTGCCCGAGGTTCATATCGGCATATTCCCGGGCGGCGGAGGCAGCCAGCGCCTGGTCCGCCTGCTGGGCGTGGCCAAGGCCATGGAATTTATCATGCTGGGCAGCGTGATCGATGCGGATGAAGCGTTTCGGATCGGACTCGTTCACCAGGTCTGTGAACCGGATCAACTGATGCCGGCCGCCATGGACCTGGCCCGCCGGCTCGCGGCCAAAGAACCCCACGCCCTGGTCCTGATAAAAAAATCCATCTACGACGGGGCGGAAATGCCACTGCCCGAGGCCCTGCTCATGGAGCGCGCCCTGTTCTTCGAAAGCCTTCGCGGCCCGGAAACCAGGCGCTTGATCGCGGAGTACGTCGAATCCGGGCAGGAGATGGAAAACACAGAGCGGAACGAATCGGACCGGTGAGGACAACTACCGGACATACGAAAGGAGGCAGCGTTGCCCGAACCTAACCCGATAACCTGCTATTTCGACCTGATCGACCGGCAGAGCCGGCTCCAGGGAGACAAGCCCTACATTCTGCACGATCAGGACCGGATCAGCTTTGCCCGGTTCGCCCGGGCCACCTGCCGGGCGGCCAATGGACTGGCGGCCCAAGGCGCAAATCCTGGCGACGGCCTGGCCATCGTCATGGGCAACTGCCCCGAGTATTTGTATCTGTTCTACGGACTCCCTCGGGGAGGATTCTACAGCGTGCCCGTCAATACGGGGCTCAAAGGCGACGGCCTGGCTTTCATTCTGAATCATTCCGACGTGAAATACCTGGCCGTGGACGAAGCACTGTACCCCAAAATCACGGCGCTTGGCCTGCCGGTGGGGGCCGTGGAAAAAATATTCGTGCGCCGGACCACGGATGCGGCCCTGCCCCCGGGAGCCTTGGACCTGGCCGATATGTTCGAGGCCTCCCCGGAAAAACCGGCTTACCAACCTGAAACCGGAATCCTGACCCACCTGATGTACACCTCGGGGACCACCGGCTTTCCCAAAGGAGTCGTCAACCGGAACCGACCCGAATTCGCCTTGTGGATGATGTACATCGCTTCCCAGATGATCGAGCCCAGCGACGTGCTTTATACCTGCCTGCCCCTGTTCCACGCCAACGCGCTCATGCTGACCGCCGGCTGGGCCATGGGCGGCGGCGTGCCTTTCGGACTGGACGCGAAATTTTCCGCGTCCCGGTTCTGGGACCGCATCCGGTTTTACGGCGTCACCCAGTTCAACGCCCTGGGAGCCATGATTCCCATCCTGATGAAGCAGCCGGAAAAAAGCGACGACCGGGACAACAAGGTGCGGATCGTCCATTCCGCCGCCTGCCCGGCCAACCTCTGGAAGGCCTTTGAAGAGCGGTTCGGCGTCACCATCTGGGAAGGGTACGGCGCGGTGGACGGCGGCGGGGTGTCCAGTTCGAACGCCGGCGACTCCCCGGTGGGCTCGGTGGGAAAGCTCCGGCCCGATATCGAATGGAAGCTGGAGGACGAAAACGGCAACCCGGTGCCCCGGGGTGAAACCGGCGAACTGGTCACCAAGATCAAGGACCGAAAGACCGGCAGCGTCGAGTATTACAAAAATCCCGAGGCCTCAGCCGCCAAAACGACTGGCGACTGGCTGCACAGCGGAGACCTGTTCTACGCCGATCAGGAAGGCAACCTGTTTTTCGTGGACCGGAAATCGGATTCCATGCGCCGCCGGGGTGAAAACATCTCGTCCTGGGAGGTGGAAAACACCATCGAAAAGCACCCGGCCGTGGCCGAGTGCGCCGCGTTCGGCGTTCCATCCGAACTGGGCGAAGACGAGGTGATGGTCTGGATCAAACCCCGGGAAGGGGCCGAACTCGATCTTCGGGAACTCATGCGGTTTTGCGCCCAAGGCATGGCCTTTTTCATGGCGCCCCGCTATGTCGATCTGGTGGACGACATCCCCAGAACCGGCACCTTGCGCGTGGTCAAGTCGGCCATGAAAAAACGGGGCGTCACCCAACGCACCTGGGACCGGGAAAAGGAGATGCCGGACTTCAAGAGCCGGTAGAGAGAAGCGTCCGGCAGCAGGAAAAGTCAGGAGAGATATTATGAGCGACAACGTGTATGTCATCGGCGTGGGCATGATCAAGTTCGGCAAATGGATCGGCCGCGGCATCAAAAACCTGACCGGCGAGGCCCTGGACCTGGTGCTCGCTGACTGCGGTCTGACCCGCCGGGACCTGCAGGCGGCCTGGTTTTCCAACTCGGGCTGGGGGGGCTCGGAAGGGCAGCACAGCATCCGCGGCCAGGTGGCCCTGAGCGCGAACGGACTGGAAAAAATCCCCGTCATCAACGTGGAAAACGCTTGCGCCAGCGGTTCGACGGCCCTGCATTCTGCCTGGATGTCCATCAAGGCGGGCGTGTACGACTGTGCTTTGGCTATCGGCGTGGAGAAAATGTACTACCCGAGCCGCGGGGCCGAAGGCATGAAGGGTTTCATCGGCGGCACGGACGTGGAAGAGACTTTGAAGTGGATGGAAGCGATGAAGGAGGAAGCCAGGAAAAAGAAGGAAGAAGCGGCCAGGCCGGCCTCGGGACAGGGCGAGGCGCCGCCGGAAAAGAAAAAGGGGCATTCCGTGTTCATGGATTTTTACGCCGCCGGAGCACGGCTCCACATGAAGGCCTACGGCACCACCCAGCGCCAACTGGCCGTGATCGCCGCCAAGGCGCACAACAACTCGGTCCACAATCCCCTGGCCCAGTATACGTTCCCGCAGACCGTCGAGCAGGTCATGAACGATCGGGAAGTCGCGTTCCCGCTGACTCGGGCCATGTGCGCCCCCATCGGTGACGGAGCGGCCGCGGCGGTTATATGTTCCGATAATTTTTTCAAAAGACATTCCAGCCGCCGGGCGGCGAGGATTCTTGCTTCGATCATGAAATCCGGGTCCCGCACCGGGGAGAATGACATCTGCGAACGGGCGTCCCTGGCCTCGTATGAAGCGGCCGGGGTGGGCCCCAAGGACATTGACGTGGTCGAGCTGCATGATGCCACCGCCTTCGGCGAATTGTACCAAAGCGAGCAGATGGGCTTTTGCCCCAAAGGCCAGGGCGGGCCGCTGGCCGAAAGCGGGGCCACGGCCATTGACGGGAGCATCCCGATCAACACCAGCGGCGGGCTGATGTCCCGCGGGCACCCCATCGGCGCCTCGGGCCTGGCCCAGATTTATGAACTGGTCACCCAGCTTCGCGGCGAAGCGGGCAAACGGCAGGTGAAAGACCCCAGGATCGCCATGGCCGAAAACGGCGGCGGCACCTTGGGCCGGGGCGAAGCGGCCATGAACATCCACATTCTGGAGAAATTGTAGACGGGAATTTCGGCGCTTCGGCATCCACGTGATACCTTCATTCCGAAGCCGTATGACTTGGACTGGACCTGAGTTCCGCCAGAGCCTCCCGAACCGTGAACCCTGAGCGGTTCTGGCCATCCCGCCGATGATCGTTCATTTGCGGGCGTATCCCCTGCCTTGCAATCCGGAAACCAACTTGAAGAGCAGGTCCTGGAGCCGGCTGCCCGGCTCGTGATAAAAGAGCCGGCCGAAGTCCTCGGGGGTCCATGGCAGGAGACTGACCGTTTCGTCTAGGACCTGCTTGCGGAGAGCGGTCTCATAGAGAGGCGTATCGGGCAGTATTCGGATGTAGTCCATTCCCGCCCGGTGGAGACAGTGGGAGAGCCGGAATCTGGCTCGATAGCAGAAGGCGATGGTCCGCAGAAAATCGAGCAGTCCCGTCTCCGGCGAGTTGGCGAAAAAATTGAAAGTCACCTTGACCGGAAGCCGCTGCCGTCTGAATATCCGGTAGATGCGATTGATATCCTTGTGCCGGACATGCTTTTTCAGGCCCCTCAGCGCCTTCGGGGTATAGGCATCGGGCGAAAAGCAAAAGAAATCGCATCCGGCCTCATAAGACAGGCCAAACAGTTCCTCGTCAAAATCGGCCCCGTTGAACCAGGCCAGCCAGTTCACGTCCACCTTCCGCCGGATCAACTCCCGGCAGATCGCCGTGCAGTGTTCCCGGGGGACGTCGAAAACGGAATCGATGAAGCTGAAGTTCCGGAGCCCGTACCGGTCGACGAGGTCTTCGATTTCATCCACGATCCGCGCGGGTGGCCGCAGGCGGTATTGTCTTCCGTTCAGATGGGGATAGGAGCAGTAGGCGCAATTCAGGGCGCAGCCCCGCTTGGTCTCGACGCCCACATCATAGGGAAACTCCGTGTAGTCCGACACCCGGACAAAGGACCGGTCAACCGGGGGCCGTTTCGAGACCTCCGGAGGTTCCCGGCGCCCGGAAAATAGAACTTCCCCCCCGGACCGGTAAAATACCCCCGGGACCGTTTCCGGGCGGTCCATTCCGTCCAGCAGTTGGGGCAGGCTGTCTTCCGCTTCCAGATAAAGGCCGAAGTCCAATTCCGGGCAGCGGCGCATGAGTTCCTCGGGGAAGATGGAAAAGCCCGGGCCCCCGGCGATCAAGGGAACAACCGGGGCGAGTCTTTTCAGTTCGGTCAAAAAACCCATGAATGGGAGGTGAAAAAGGTAGGGCACGTTTTTCCGGACCGTATCGATGTTCCGCAGCGAAACGCCGATGACGTCCGGATTGAACGCCTCGATCAGCCGCTGGACGTGAATCCCGCGATCCGGATCGATGTTGGCGTCCCGGACCCGGACGAAATGTCCGCTATCCTGGAGGACCGTGGCCAGGACGCATAAACCATGGGGGAAGACCGGCCGGTATGGGTACCCCAGGGGCGACTGAAGCAGGAGCACGTTCATTGTATTTGGCGTCTCAATAGCATTTGTATTGCGTCAGCCAGTCATCCCTTTCCGGGGAGGGGCGGACTCCCGGAAAACCGTTCAGGGGCAACGGTCCGGAGGAAAAAAAGGGCTCGCCGTATTCGACCCCGATCATGGCGCCGAAGTGCATGCAGCGGGCCTGATGGGCGCGCATGAAGGCCGGGCCGGAGAGGGCCGTGGGATTTCCGGCCGGTTCCGCTTCGGTGAACTGGGTCGCGTAGGCTTCGAGCACCTCGATCTTTTTCTTCCAGACCGGGGAGATGTCCATGACGAAAGACGGCTGGAAAGGCCGGTGGATCATATAGTGGTAGACCCATCCCGGTCTGAAGGGCTCGCCCTGTCCGACCGAGGCGACCCCCGCGTAAAAACAGGCCTCGCGGACCAGTCTGCCCGCGGCTTCGTGGTCCGGGTGTCGGTCTTCCCAATAGGGGGCCAGGACGACCTGAGGTCTTGCGCGCCGGATCAGGGAGATCAGGCTCAGTCGATGCGACGCTTCGGCGCCGAGACGCGTGTCGGGCAGATTCAGGCACAAGCGTTCCCGCAGCCCCAGCATTCGGGCGGCGGCTTCCCGCTCCCGTTGTCTTTCCTCCGTACCGCCCCGCGTGGCCCCTTCACCCGAGGTCATGTCCGCCAGGTCCACGGTCAGCCCGGCTTCGACCGCCCGCAGAATGCTGCCGCCGCAGCCGAGTTCGGCATCGTCCGGATGGGGAGAGAATACAAGCAGGTCAATCATGGTCGAAAGCCCTCCCCACGAGCCGGTGGTAGGCCCGTTCGTATTGATTCATGATGACCTTCATCTCGAATTCCCCGGCCCGGTTCAAGGCCTTTTCACACATCCGGCCGTGTTGTTCGGGGTCCCCCAACAACTCGAGGGCCAGGTCCGCGGCGGTTCGGTAGTCCCCGGGGGGGAAGATGAGCCCGCATTCTTTATGGCGAATCAGTTCCGGGAGGTCCCCCACGTCCGGGGCGAGCACGGGCACGCCGCAGGCCATGGCTTCCAGGGCGGCCAGGCAGAAGCTTTCGTACTCGCTGCAAACCAGCAGGAGGTGGGAATGGTGCAGGGCGGAGGACACGTCGTCAACAAGACCCGAAAAGCGGACCGAAGCCCCGAGGCCCTTTTCCAAGGTGAAGTCCCGGACCTTGCCCATATCCTCTCCGTCCCCGACCAGATTGAACACGGCGTCCGATTTTCGCCGGATGCGTTCAAATATCTCTACGCCCCCGAGGACGTTCTTGATCGGGCGAAAGTTGGAGACGTGGACCAGGCGCGGTCTGGACAAGGGCGGCTTGGCCCCTTTGGGGTGAAAATCCGAGAGGGAAACAAAGTCGGGTATGATTTCGATATCCCAGCCCGTACCCGACAACTTGTCGAGCAACAGGGCGTGGCTTTGGGAAACGGTCGTCAACGCGGCGCATGATTTCAGGGCCGCGATAAACCTTCGGCGCGGTCCGTCCCCGCTCGACAGGATGCCGAGGTCCGAACCGTGGAGCGTGACCATGACGGGCAGGTCCAGTCCATCTCGGCGTCCCACGGCCTGATCGACGATGAATACAAAGGGCAAGGCGTAGTGAATATGAAGCACGTCGAGTCCCGGGTTTGAAAGTGCGGAACAGATCATACCGGCCATGCCGGCCCTTTCTTCTTCCGGCCAGGTAATGTGGAGGCCGGCCGGATGTTCATGGGGCCGCCGGTTGGGATACAGGGTGTGACTGGTCAGGTTGGCCAGAGGTTCCAGGGGGAAATATGGCCTGGATCGGGTGAAGAGATGGACGTCATGTCCCCGCCGGGCCAGTTCCCGGGCCGACTCGACGGCAATGCGGCTGCTTCCGCCGCAACTGTCGTGACACATCAGGCCGATTTTCATGGTCCCTCCTTTGCCTGACCGGCGCTCAGGAGATTGAAGAACAGGCGGAAGGCGCCGGGAACACCGGCGGCGACCTGCTTGAACAGGGAGTAGCCCAGGTAAACATACAGCCCCCGGCCATAGTCGCACTTCATCAGGCCCCCGGTCTTGGGCGCCTCTCCCGGATCGGCGCAGGAGAGCAGGGGAAAATACCGGTCGTCCCATTCCCCAAAAAAATACAGCCCCCGGTCATGGACCCAGCCCTGAAAATCGGCTTCGGTTATCCGGTTGGGATACCGGAGGATCGGGTCGTGGGGCCGGGTCATGGTCACGGCGGCCCGTTCGTCGGTGACCCGGTCGTGGGGCCGGTTCAACTTGAAGGGGTATGGGGCCAGGCCGGTTTTGTCATGACCATAGCCCTGGTACTGCACGACCAGGGTCCCGCCGGCCTCGACGTAATCAAGCAGGCGATGGGCGTTGTCCCGAACGTCCGGCCTGAGCAGGTAGGCGTTGGGGCCGACGACGATGGCCTCATAGCCGCCCAGATCGCCGTGCCCGATCTCTTGTCCGGTCAATTGGCGGAGCTGAACCCCCAGAGACCTCAGGATCGGAACCACCTGTTCCGCCGCCCCCTGGATGTAACCGTACCGCCCCCCCTCCTTGTAAGCGGCATCGACGATCGAAATCAGGACTTCGGAAGGACGCAGGAGGAACTCCTCCCGGATGCACGTGGACGGGTCGTCGGCCCGGGGCAGTCCCGGGGCCCCCATGCGCACCGGGTCCAGGACGACCCCGTACTTCCGGTCACGGCAGTCGATCCGGTATTCCAGGCGGTAACGCCCTTCCGGAGCCGAGGCAGGGACTCGAACCTGAAAGCCGAACGTACCGGCGCCGTCGACCGGCCGGAGATCGACGTCCAACGATGCGGGTTCCACGCACCAGCCCTGGGGGCCTGCCGCTTCGAGGCGGCCCCGGGCCGGGCGTTCTTCGTCATTGCAGCGGGCGGTGACCTTGATCTCGAGCGTTTGCGGATGGTCGCGGACCAGCAGGAACTTCCGGTCGTTCTCCGGGTGAAGGGAGATGGGCGGGACCAGGGCCACCGGAAGCTCCCGGCAGCCTCCTCCGAATGCCGAGCGGTGCAGGCTGGGGGCGATGAGCGTGATGGCGTCCCGACCCATCGTTACCGTGCACCGGACGGAAAGGGGCGGGGCCGCGAATGGCTGCATGGTCGTCTCTTCCGGATCGAGTCCGTATACGTAAGGGCTTCCCGGTCCGGCCAGCCAGTAGGGACCGGTCAAGGCTGCGTCGTTCTCCGCGGCCATCTCCTGGACGAGCAAGGCGCCCTGCCCGGTCGCGGTCGGTGCATCGCCTTCCCCGGAGCAGACGCGCCAGGCTTCCGGTTTGAGGGTCTCGAACAAGACATCGTCCAGGTCGAGCCGTCTGAAGTTCCAGAGCCGATTGCGCACCCAGACGCTTTCTCCCGGCGTAA
This sequence comes from Pseudomonadota bacterium, assembly GCA_018830135.1. Taxonomy (GTDB): domain Bacteria; phylum Desulfobacterota; class Desulfarculia; order Adiutricales; family JAGVGV01; genus JAHJTB01. The sequence goes on from JAHJTB010000495.1 coordinate 15,845, forward strand.
TCCGTCCCCGCGTGCACACGGATTCCAGCCTCAGCCCCAGGCAGTCCGCGATAACGACTTCGAACTCGGCAACCTTGCCCCGAAAGGCCCTTTCCATGGCCGCCCCGGACAAGGCGTCCATATCGGAGTCCCTCGACATGTCGGAAGCCGACCGGAGCAGAGCCAGGCCCTCGAGCAAAGGCGTTGCGGCCGTCCGGGGGTCACCCGGATCGAAACAGGCCAGGGAGGCCCCGACTTTTTCCTGAACCGCCTCGATCAGACCGCCGACACGGCCGGGCAGACCGGCCACGCCGCCGGCCAGGCCCGCCAGCCCGGGTTCCAGTCCGCCAAACAGGTCTTCCTCGAAACCAACCCCAATGTCCAAGGGTTTCAGCAGGCGGTAGTAGGAGTGGAAATCTCCGGGCGAAGGCAGGACCTTGATTCCCTGGGTCCGGTGGCGCAGATAGGCGCGCCAGGCCCTTTCCTGAAAGGTGCCGTTGAGCAGCGGCGAGTACTCCCCGGTATTGATCCGGGCGAAACCGGGTCCGGCGCAGGCGGGGTCTTCCTGGCCCGAGGGATAAATCGTCTTACTGTGGCTGACATACAACCTGGAGGGGCGCCAGGGCGGATACCCTCGTTCGATCAGGCCGGGAAAGGCGCCCGGATCGGAGGCCAGGTCGAAGGCATCGAGGACCGCCCGTCCCACGGCCTGATGATGTCCATGTCCGTCTTCGGGGCAGCCCTCCCAGCGGGACACAACCACCCGGGGCTGAACGAGCCGGATGGCCTGAACCAGTTCCCGGGTCAGACGATCCCTGCCCCATCGCTCGAAGGCCTCATCCGCGCTCTTGCTGAAGCCGAAATCCACGAAGGAACCGAACAGGCATTGCCCACCGTCCATTTCCCTGGCGGCCAGGCTTTCCCAGGTCCTGTACACCCCCAGGGCGGGGCCCTGGTAGTCGTTGGTCATGTTCTGGCCGCCTTCTCCCCGGGTGGCGGACCAGTACACGGACCGGCCGTGATGTTTGAAAACAACGTACGTCAGGAGGCCGGTTTCTTCGTCATCCGGATGGGCGCCGACATGGAGCAGGGAAACGGAACTCCCCAGACGGCGGATTCGCTGATATAGTCCGATCGAGTTCATAAAACGGAATTTATTCCCTGGGTAGTACGGTCATGGGCGTCTCCAGGCGTTTGACGATGGAATCGTGGGGGATGTATCCGGAGACCGTGCTTTGAGGATAGACGATACAGCGCCGGCCGATCAAAGTCCCCGGTTGCAGAAGGCTGTCCCCGCCTATGCTGGATTCATCCCCGATCACGGCCCCGAAAAGCGTCTGCCCCGTGGAAAAGCGGACCGGGCGGCCGTCCATGGGGACCTGGACGGTCACCTCCTGCCCATTGAGCCGGTAGTTGGCCGTACTGGCCTTTCCGGCCATATTGACCGCGTTTCCGATCAGCGAGGTATACACCCCGTTGAAGTGAGGGACCCGGCTCCCGTTCAGGACCAGGGTCTGCCGCATCTCCACCCCCCAGCCGATCACGCAGCCGTCGCCGATCAGGACGTGCCCCCGCAGGTAGGCGCCGCTGCGGATGGTCGTGTTGCTACCGATAATCGCCGGGCCGCGGATAATCGTCCCCCGCTCCACCTTGGAGCCTTCCCCCAGAAAAACCCGGCCGGGTTCGAGCCAGGCCCCCTCCTCCACCTCGCCAAGTATCCTGTCTTCCAGGATGTCCTCGATGAATCCGGGCAGAGCGCCGACCCCCTCCCAGACGTAGGTCAAGGGTTTGAAAAGGGCCGATGCACGGGGCGCGTCCGTCAGGTCGAAAAAATCGTCCGGAGCATAGTTCATTGGGGGGCTGTCCTCCTGAGACCCAAAAGTTGTCAATCAAAGGCGTCGGGCCGTACGGAAAAACCCCGGCCTCCACCTCCAACAAAGTTCGCGGGCTGCATGGTGATCGAGCAACCGGAGCCGAACCGTCCGGTCCATGATACTCAAACCATCAGAGCAAGGCAACCCGAAGCCATCCGGCGGGCCGGTACAAGGTTCCACATCCGTCCCGTATCCGACAAGGATTCGAAAAGCGGCCTGGAGGCAGGGGTAGGGCTTTTTATTTGACGCAACCCGACCAGATGGATTACGATCCCGACAATGATTAAAAATACAAATTCATAATAATTTTAGACAGAAAAAACAATTGGCCCCAAAAGGAAACACCCTGGCCCGGACAAGAAGCCATTCCCGGAAAAACAAGGGCCGGAATCTGAAGACAAATGTGTGGCCGCCGAGAGCCGCATAAGGCGAGATTGATCCGTCACAGGGAAGAAATGGAGGTTACATGGCCGGAAGCCACACCCCGCACAAGCCCGCATCCTATATCGACGCGTTTCGGGACGAGGACTGCATCGAGTGCGGCGATTGTCTAAGCGGATGCAAGTACATGGACCTGGACGCCGAGGAGGCGGTCGAAGGCGTACGCCGACTGCGAGCGGGCGCGGACTGGGGGCCGTATCTGGACCGTTGCGTGTTCTGCGCCCAGTGCAACCTGCGTTGCCCGGTCGACGCCCAGCCGGCGGCCCTGATCCTCGAACGCCTTCGCGAACGGCGAAGGGACCTAGGGCACCTGCCCGGCTTTTTCGCCTACTACCTCAACGGGATGGAGCGACTGGGGTCTTCCGAAAACTATTTCAAGGACATCTACCTGGCCTCGAACCCGGAGGCGAAAAAAATCATCGACGAGTGGTCGGAGCCCAAGCAGGGGGACGACCTGCTCTGGTGCGGCTGCGGCAATCGGATCAATCCCCAGAACATCGAACACTCGAAAATTCTGGCCGACCTGCCCAAGTTCGGCGGGGTCAGCGACTGCTGCGGCGTGAATGCGGCCAAGACCGGTTTATACGACACGGCCCGGCACGTCACCGACAACCTGATCGAACGCCTCTCCCAGTGCCGGTTCAAACGGCTGGTGGTGAGCTGCGGATCGTGCCAGGAACACTTCCGCCTGATCTGGCCGGCGTATTTCGGCCAGGAATTCCCTTTTGAAGTGATTTCCCTTTACGAATACATCGACGAGCAGATGGCCAAGGGGAAGTTCAGCGTCCAGCGAACCGTGGGTCTGGAAGCGGCCCTGTCCGACGCCTGCTATGGGCACCTGTTCGGAGAAAAGTATTTGGGTACGGTCAGGCGGCTTTGCCAGGCCGTGGGTATCGACACGGTCCCCCTGGCGCATCAGGGGGCGGACACCGCCTGTTGCGGCGTGGCCGGTTTCGCCCGGAATCTGGACGCGGCCGGCGTCCTGGAGGCCATGAAAATCAAGGCCGGGGACATCAGGCAAAGCGGCCGGGACAACGTGCTCCACTACTGCATGGGCTGCCACACCATCACCTCGATGACCTACAGGGTTAAAAGCCACTATCTGTTGGATAAGGTGCTTTGGGCCCTGGGCGACGAAATGACCTCGAGTATATTCATTCCCAAGTCGGTCAGGGAAAAGGCGGTCATGAAGTACCAGGACCCGGGCCGTTTCCGACTCCAAATGATCTGAACCGGGTCCGGCACGGGCCGGCAGGCCGGCGCCTCCGGTTTTCCAACAACGGTGCTTGTATTTCAATCCGCCACCGGGGGGAATGAAACAGGGGAGGTATCGGGATGCCGCCCGGCACAAGGAAGAAGAATCTGGATGATTCAGGGAACAGTCCCCATGCAGTACATGATAACCCGGATGAAAGAGTCTGACTGGCCGTTTGTACGCCGGATACATGAAGAAGGGATATCGACCGGCCATGCCACGTTCGAGGCCATGGCGCCCTCCCGGCAGGATTGGGATCGGACTCACCTGCCCCACCCCAGACTGGTCGCCCGGGACCCGGATTCGGACGCCGTTGCCGGATGGGGCGCTCTGGCCCCGGCATCGAGACGGCCCGTATATTCAGGAGTGGCTGAAGTCAGCATCTATGTATCATTGTCCCGGCACGGGCAAGGCATTGGCAGGGCCCTGCTGACGCGGATGATCTCGGAATCCGAAAGCCTGGGCATCTGGACGATCCAGGCCGGTATTTTCCCTGAAAATGTCGCCAGTATCGGGCTCCATAAAAAGTGCGGTTTCAGGGAGGTCGGCATCCGGGACAAGATCGGCAAAATGAGTTACGGAGAGTTGAAGGGCCGCTGGCGCGACGTCGTGCTGCTGGAAAGACGAAGCAGGCAAATCGGCCTGGATTGACCGGCAGGCCCAGTATCCACCGACACGGCCGATGAAGGCCCGCACCCCGCTATAAGGCCATGGTTGTCCGATGCTTTTCCAGAAAGACCATCATCAGCCGGTCATGCACGGGTTCGGTCCTGAATATCCGGTATCCCAAGGCTTCGTAGAGGTGAAGGTTCTTTTCGCTTTTGTGGCCGGTGAATAGCTCGAACCGGTCCGTATCGGGGAATCCGGCCTCGACCGCTTGCATCAGCTGGGCGCCGAGCCCACGGTTTTGGTGTTCCGGATGAACGATCAAACGGCCGATGTGGCATACGCCTTCTTTGAGCGAAGCTCGAACCGACCCGACAACGACGCCGTCAACCAGGGCAACCAGGAACGACTGGCGTTGGAAATCCGCTTTGATTTCTTCCAAGGTCTGCCTGAGCGGTGGTATGGTGGCGTCCTGGTAGATAGCGGCTTCACTTTGGTAAGCCAGTTTTTGCAGGGCCAGGACTTCCTCGGCCCGCTCCATGGTCGCATGTTCGATCACCGGGTCCATACTCTCTCCTCAGGAATGAAGCGTGCAGTCCGTCTTGGAGGAGGCCCCGGAAAGCCTGGATCGCTTTTCGCTGATTTCCAGCATCTTCCAGTGGATGATCGGGGCATCCAACAGCCCTTGCCAAGGCAAACGAAAGAGCCTGCAATCGCCGTCCGCCTGGAATTTCAACTCCCGGTCACCCTCCGCCAGGTAGCAATGTTCGCCAAAGAACCCGCCGGGCGCTAGGACGTCGAGGAGTTCCCCGGATTCATCGGTCATCAATACCCGCCCCGCTCTGACCAACCACAGGCAAGGGTCTGCTTTCAGATCGACTATCGCTCCGTCTGAAACAGATATTTCATCCATGGCCTGGGAGAGTCGATCCAGAAAGACGAAAGAAATCTGCTCGCCAAACAGCCAGGTATTGAGCAGAAAATGGATGTTTTCCAAGCGCGTGGCCAGCTTTTCGAAAAGGCCGTTATTCTCCAGAAAGGCCTTGAAGAGGGGCAGATGAATCCGCAAGGCCGCGCCGTGGGAAGCAGCCCGGTAGGTCCCTTGATCCGAGATGTCGTCACGGAACATGCGCCTGAGCCCCATGAATGAACCAAACCCGAGATGATTTCTGATTCCGGAATCCGTATTCAGATACAACACGTTGCCTGAAATGATCATTTCCACGAACCCGATGTCATCTCCCACCCGGCGAATGATTGAGCCCGCATTGTGTTCCACGATGGGACCGTTGATCAGCATTCTGATCTCATCATTGGACGTCTCGGGAAAAAGCTCTTGCAGGTAGTGGAATGCCTTCTGTCGCCGATGGTCCTGCTCCCCCGGAATCAGGATGTCAATGGCGCCGAACGATGTTTCCGAGCCGATCTCCATTTCCTCGGCAGTGACCTTGCGGGACAGGTGGGCCAGAAGCAGGCGGCCGGAGGGATCGTCCACAAAATCCCGGGTGGCGCCATGAATGAGACCGCCGCCGACATCCAGTTTTTTCAAGTCCGCCGGGTGGTGATATCTGTTTTTGACCGCCTGGATGTACTCAAGGGGTATGTCTCCGGGACCATCACCGACCATCTTGTCCAGGACCTCGAAAGAGGAAAGATCCGCCCAATGCGCATAGGTCCGGTACCCGTTCCAATCCAGGGCCCGGAACAGGAACATGTTGTTTTCCACCGGGTGCGGCGAGAAGACCGGCATGACCTCCAGCCCGCCGAACTTATTCCAGGTATCGAATTCCAGGTCTTGAATGTCAAAGAACTGTTCAAACTTGCCTTCATCCAGGGACATCAGGGCGGCCAGCTTTTTGGTGACGGCATAACGGACCAGGGGGGTGGCGAAATACTTCAAGCGCCGGTCGGTTCGGATCAGATCGGGCAAGCCGCCGAAGTGGTCGTCGTGGGAATGGGTGTGAAAAACGCCATCGACTTCACTGATATCGATGCCCAGGGCGTTCAGGCTGTTGATGACTCCTGGCGAGGCGTCGATCAGGTAGATGCGGCCCTGAAACATGAGTACGCTGCCCATGCTGCGATGTTCCGTGTTCCATCCGTCCCCTTCACCGGTGTGCAGGACCGCGAAATAGTGCTGTTGAACGCGATGATACACCAGGGGGTAGGGAGACTGGTAGACCTCGTCCTTGGGCAGGTTCAGATCGATTTCCGCCGACTTCCCCCGGTAAATAAAATGGAAGACATTGAAGCCGACCCGCCGGACAAAGGCCCCGTTTCGAATCTCCCGGGGCGTGCCATCGATATCGAGGGTATCTAGAAACTCCGACGGTTCACGAATTTGACCGAAAGCGAATTTCAGTTTGATCCGCATAATCATGTCCGCTGCGGGTTTGTCGATTCCGGCGGCCAGAATCTCCTCCCTGGACAGCAGCCCGTAGTTGCCGCGGTGGATGTATTCCAACTGGGCCCGGACCTGTTGGGAGGACCCGATCAGCATGGGTTTGATCCCGGTGTTGTTCGGATGTCCCGGGAGCATCATACCCTGGCGGTACAGCATCTGCAGGACCGGAAATTCCGCCAGGTTGGAAAAGCCTCCGTTCTGGACCAGGAGGTCGGAAAGCAGGATCACGTTGGGACCGGTCTCGAAGTTCACGCCGTTTTTCACGGCCGGATTGTTGAGCCCCTTGCGCATGAGCAGCTTGACCACCTCGCCCGGGCAGCCGCAGAGGATACGCAGGTCCGCTTCGGGAATCTGGAGCCAGAAAACGCCTGGAGCGACCTTGATGGTCAACAGGTTGCCCATGGCCTCCCGAAGGGCTTCCTGGGTCTGGAGAAGTTCGGAGGTGCGGTCCTTGACCTCCTGTTCGAGATGATGTTTTTGATTGACCATGGCCAGGTGGATTCGAATCCGGGCCGAGAGTATGGCCGGACTGAAGGGCTTGTTGACATAGTCGACGGCCCCCAGTGAAAAACCTTCGGCCTCGTCCCCCTCCTCCCCCTTGGAAGTGACGAATATGACCGGAATGCCCCGGGTCGATTCGTTGGCCTTCAAGCGCCGGCAGACATCGAAACCGCTCATGTTGGGCATGATCACATCCAGAAGGATAAGATCGGGCGGGGCATCGGTCTGGGCCCTCTTCAAGGCCTCCTCGCCGCTCTTGGCGACCACGACCTTGTAATCATCGGCCAGCAAGCCAACGAGCACGTCGATATTCGTCTTCTCATCGTCGACCACCAGTATCTTGGCCTTTGCATTCGTCATGTAGCGGTTTCTCCTCTCACGCTGCAATGGAACAGTCGGTTGCGTCCCTGTCGTTTGGCCCGGCAAAGCGCCTCGTCCGCCTTTTTCACCAGTTCGAGCGCCTGATCCTTCAAAGCGGGCGTCACTCCGGCCAGACCGACGCTGACGGTCACGTGATCCGCGACGCTCGATCGGGCGGGGGGGATATCCAGGGCCCGAACGTTTTCCAGGATGCGATCGGCAACGGTCCGTGCCCCTTGATCGGTCGTCTCCGCCAGGATACACTCGAACTCTTCAACGCCGTATCGGGCCGCGAGGTCCTCGCTTCGGGTCATGGAGCGGGACAGGGCCCGAGCGATCGCCTTGAGGCAGACGTCACCTTCCGCGTGGCCATAATGGTCATTGTAAAATTTAAAGAAACCGATATCGACCAGGATGACGGAAATAGGGTGCCCGTAACGCAGGGAGCGCTTCCATTCCGAAGCCAGGTACCCGTCGAACCGCCGACGATTGGGAATGCCGGTCAGCCCGTCCTGGCCGGCAAGTCGGGCCAACATGTCACCCCGTCTTTTCAATTCGACATGAGTCCTGACCCGAGCCAGGGCGATGAGCGGACTGAACGGCTTGGCGATATAATCCACGGCCCCGGACTGAAACCCCCGGGCCTCGTCCTGTTCATCGTTTCTACCGGTGATGAATATCGCGGGGATGTCTCGAGTGGCGGGATGCTCCTTGATCATTCGACAGACTTCATACCCGTCCATTCCGGGCATCATGACGTCCAGGAGGATCAGGTCCGGCAGCGGTTTTTTTTTCAGCAACCCGAGCGCCCTGGGGCCATCCTTGGCGGCCACGGTTCGGTAATCCGGATTCAACAAGGCGACCAGCGAATCGATGTTGATCGTTTCATCATCCACGATCAGTATCTTGGGCCGACCATCATTCGCCCGCATTCCATCTCCCTCGGGTCAGACAGGCATCGTCAATCATGCAGTTCCGTGGCAATCCGTTACAGCGTCTCCCGGGCCTCGTCGAACTCATAGTTGTCGATCTGCGATTTGAGTTTTAAAATATCGTCGGTTATCCTTGAAGGCCCCAACATGTCCTTGAATCCGCCGACCAGTTCGACCGCCTCCGAATCACCCTCCTCGATCAGTTCGGCAAGTCGTCCGATGACTTCATCGAGGCGATCCATATCCAGAGGCCCGGGTGCTCCGGCATCCGGGACTTCAGCGGTCCGCTCACGGTCCTGCTCCCGGAGCCAGGCCCCCAGGGCCGTCATCACCCGGGTCACTTCGTCGGTCAGAGAGGTCATCAGCGCTGGACTCGGGAAACCGGACTCCAGGTCCGAGGGCAACTGTTGCAACCCCTTTGCTCCCATGGTCCCGGACACCCCCTTGAAGGTATGCAGCAGCCTCCGGGCTTCCTCGATCTCCCCCTGATCGGTCAACGTTCGGATGCGCGCGACAACGTCTCGATATCGATCGTACACATTCCCCAACACCTTCCGGTACAGCGTCGGGTCATTGTTGACGTTGGCCAGCCCCGCCCGCATGTCCACTCCATCGAGCGCGGGGAAATCATGGTCTGAATCTGGCGCGTCGGCCCCGGAAAGCACAACGGAATCGGCCGAGATATTTGACAAAGCATCCGGTTTGATCCACCGAATCAGGGTTTCGTAAAGGATGGCCGGTTTGATGGGCTTGGAGACATAATCGTTCATACCGGCCGCGATACAGTTCTCCCGGTCGCCGGCCATGGCGTTGGCGGTCATGGCGATAATGGGCAGATCGGTTCGGATGGATTCGCGACGGCGAATCTCGCGCGTGGCGGTCAAACCGTCCATCTCCGGCATCTGCAGGTCCATCAATATGCCGTCAAATGGTTCACCGGCCGCCCGTTCCACGGCCTGCCTTCCGTTCAGGGCCACGGCAACTTGAACGCCAACGTGCTCCAGAAGTTCCCGGGCCACTTGCAGATTGATTTCATTGTCTTCCACCAGGAGGAGGCGGCTGCCCTTTAAAAACTCCGCGGCCCGTTCCTTGGGCACGGTTTCCGCTCGGAGCGGCCCGATCACTTTGGATTTGCCGAAACGAACCGTGAAGGAGAAGCGGCTGCCCTGGTCGAGTTCGCTGCTGACCTGAATCTCACCGCCCATCAACTGGATCAGCTGTTTGCTAATGGCCAGCCCCAGCCCGGTGCCGCCGAACTTGCGGGAGATGGAGGCGTCGGCCTGATAGAACGGCTGAAACAGCTGCCCGATCTGTTCCGGACTCATGCCGACACCCGTATCACGGACGGTGAATCGCAACGTGACGTCCTGCTCGAAAGACTCCAGCAGTTCCACGTGCAAGGACACCTCACCGGCTTGAGTGAATTTGACCGCATTGGATGCCAGGTTGGTCAGAACCTGTTCGAGACGCAAGGAATCGCCGATCAGGCGCCGGGGAATGGATTCGTCCACGTTCACGGAAAAAATCAGCCCTTTTTCCGCGCTTCTGACCCGGATGATGGAAGCCAGGCGCTCGAAAACCTCCTCCAATAAAAAGTCTCGTTTCTCCAGATCGATTTTCCCGGCCTCGATCTTGGAAAAATCCAGGATGTCATTAATCAGGCGCAGGAGCGAGTTGGCGGACCCGTATATTTTCTCCTGATAGTCCAGTTGCCGCGGCGTCAAACGGGTCTGCAAAGCCAAATGACTCAAGCCGATAATGGCGTTCATCGGCGTTCGTATTTCATGGCTCATGTTGGCCGGAAACTCGCTTTTGGCCCGGTTGGCCCGTTCCGCCTCCGAGGTTGCATTTTCGGCTTTTTGTTTTTCCCGGTCCAAGAGGGCCGCCTGGACTTCCAACTCCCGTTTTTTTTTCTCCAGGTGGATTCGGCTTTCATTCAAGTCATGGGTCCGCTCCTCGACCTGCCTTTCCAGGCGGGTTGCGGCCTCACGTTCCATGCGCCGAATCTCCTGCTGAGCCTTTTCCTCTCGAAGCTTGATCATGTCCATCAAGGCCAGCCAGCCCAGAATGACCTGAAACAATGCGCCGGCCTGAGCCCCATGTTCCCAGAGCCAATGGTACGGGAGCACCCCCTCGACGAAACTGATCTGCGTGATGACGCCGGCGAGCAGAGGCAGCCAGCTTAATAGATAGAGGATCGTTTGAGGGGAAATTAGATTCCCGTTGTCGTTGACATAGTGAAGGCTGATATGATTGGGATGAATTTTTCCAAGCAGAAAAATGGCGCTGTGTTCACATTCTATCCGATTCTCCACCTGAAAACACAACCAGATATCATAAGGAAAAAAGCCAAAGTCCTGGGGTTTTCTATGGTTGGGTTTAAACTGTTTTTCAAGCCGGGGCTGGACGACCTCCTGGGGAGTCAACTGGTTTTTTATATCATCGAGGACATCGACGTGAAACAGCATGGATTGATCCCGGTGCATTCTGTCGATGACCACGGGGACTGCCGCACCAGCCTGTTCGGGAAACAGTGAAAAGGCGAATAGGATAAAAATGAGCGCCATATGGTATTTTTTAAAGGGATTATTGCGAGATACAATAATACCTGATAACCCCATTATTTCACTCGAACCGGTTCTTTCGGCATAGTGTAATTACATCCACCCATCGGATTTCAGTAGCTCTGATAATCATTATTTATCCGAATTCTCGCTTCCGGCATTATGTGGTATCACCTTGGTCATGTCAAGTTAGGCCCGGATTTTATCGAGTTTATTCCCCTTTTTCATCGGCCCCGGTATCCGCATCGCGCATCAGACGACCGAAGTTGTAAATCCGGATGGCGTCGCCCTGGGGGCCGCGACCGAAGGGCCAGGCTGACGGGTCCCCGGCCTTGGGTGGGGTCGCTTCGTTGCGCACCGGAGCCATGAACGTCGTTCCACGTCCCGTCCATGTAACGAATTATGAGTTTTCGCGGCGCGAGCCGTTGCGAAAACTCATAATTCGTTCAGGCCTTCCAGGCGTTCATCGAGGGCCGAATGAGCGGTCAGAAGGATAACCGGAACGGTATTTCGAGCCCCCCGAAGACTGCGCAGAATACTGGGCCCGTCACGACCGGGCAGCATGATGTCAAGCACAATGACATCGTATGCCTGGGACGTGGCGAGAAAATGGCCGTCGTCGCCATCATCGCTGTGATCTGCGACAAAACCGCATTCCTTGAGTGCTTTTTTCACAAAAGATGCAATTTTTTTGTCGTCCTCGATCAAGAGCGCTTTCATGCCTGGCAACCGCCTTATATCGGGTGAATCAAGTCAGCCCATAACTCAGCTTACCCATGGAAAAAAAATTTTCTCCCGAATCTGTTCTTTCCATGAATTCCGAATACGGACGAAGATGAAAAACGACGGATATCAATTGTGAGACAGGGAAGCCCTCCTGCCTTGGCCGAACCTGTTGATTCAAGCGATTTCATTTTTTGACCGCTATCCGTTTCAAGTCTTGGTCCACTTTCGCCGGATTGAATCTGATTGGGGATTAGACGATGATCATTCAGCCTCCTGGCTTTTTTCCCAATAATATCAGAAACAAAACCAAAGTCAAGTCCCTTGCCATCCCCAAAATTGAATACTCCCGCGGCAGGCCGAGGGGAATCCGACCCCACCGCATGTTCAACCACTTTCACTCCTTGGCTCTCATGAGGCAAACGGGAAACCCGAGGCATTCGTGAATGATTTTTGACGTCGGCTGAATTTTCCGAGGCTGGCTTATGCAGGAATAGATCACGGGGTGACCATGGACGGCCACCCCCAACGGTTCAGGCACTAAGCCCTTTTCAGGCTTAAACCCGCCTTGGTCTTCCTGGCCGAAAAGACCTCACCCACCTTGAATCCGAACTCCTCGACCATCGAAGCCGGGACGATCAGGCTTCCGCGTTTGTTGACCTGAATCTGTCGGCTCTCCTTCTCGGAAGCCGCTTTTCCGCCGCGCCCCGCAATGGCCGGGGCCTGTCCCTTTTCCACGAGTGCGTCATAGTAAAGGGCCTTCAAATGGGCCGTGGTCTTGATCCCGAAATTCTGCATGATGTCCTTGGATGGCTTACCGGCTTTCACGGCGGCAATGAGCTTGTCGGCATCGACCTGTTTCTTTCTCGGCATATTCTCTCCTTGGTGTTGGATTGACCTGGTTCCTCTCGATCAAGGCAGATCCCACGTGATTTTTCTACGGTGATTGAAGACAATATAACCGGGAAGGCTGATTGATGTCAAGAGTTAGTTGTATCCAAGAATCACGAACCGATCTGATCGATCTTTGGAATCCATTCCATAAATCGAAGTCGCGTCCGAGTATGTCCGATAACCCAAAATAAGCGGCGGGAAATAGGCGCCTGGCATTAACATTTTAACAACTTATTGTTATTACAGTATATATTATCTTATTCCCCGCGGGAAATTTAAAAAATACGGTCCACTACGGGCGCTCGATTATTTCATAGACGATCGATATATTCTCGGCGTCAACCAGTTTTTAAACCAATAGCCATTATCGGCGTCGAAACATTTTTCAATGGCCTGATCGGCGCGATCGGGAAATCTATATTCCGAAAAGCGGTCATGTCGGTCCGAATAAAAATCGACGAATATCAAAATAAAACTAAGTATTTCGCGCGAATCTCGACTTAAACTACAAAATATCGAGACTGCCGGATTGAATCAACTCTGCAGGTCGGCCGCTTGCGGACCTACCGGGCAGGCGGGCACGGGGTCTTGACGGTCACCTTGCGCGACTGAAGCGATTGCCGGGCCATCACCAGGCCATCTCACCTTCGAATAAATCATCATAATAATATTTGGAAACGCCGGTTTGAAAACAGGCCATTGTCAGCGGTTTGAAAGTAGGCCACCCATAGCTTTGGGCGTAGGGGTATGTCAGGCCGCCAGAAAAGCGCGCAGGTTTTCCTTTCGGTCTTTTGTGGGATGCAAGAGGCCTCTGTTAATGGTTGGGTTCTACACATGTTTTCTTCGATAGCTGGGTCCCTCCATGATGAGGACTTCCGAGTTGTGCACGAGTCGGTCGGCGATGGCCGTGGCCACGGTGGTCGAATCAAAGACCTTTCCCCATTCGGCAAACGGCAGGTTGGTGGTCAAGAGAGTTGACTTTTGTTGGCGCCGTTGGCTGATGACCTGGAAGAAGAGGTGGGACCCCTGTTGTCCCAGGGCCAGGTAACCGAGTTCGTCACAGACCAGGAGGTCGGGTGTCTGGTAGTGTTGGAGCTTTTTCAGGAGCGAGCGGTCGGCCTCGGCGGCGACGAGGTGGTTGATCATGTCGATGGCCGAGGTCACCAGGACCTTGATATTGGCGTTGCATGCGGCATAGGCGATGCATTTGGCCAGGAAGGTCTTTCCGGTGCCGGGATTTCCGATCACGATCACGTCCTTTCGCTCCCGGATGAAGTCCAGGCTGATGAGGTTGAGGATTTTGAAAGGGATGGATTCAGGCCCGTTTGAAGGACATAGCAGCTTCCTTCGGCATCGAGGTCGTCACGTACG
>JAHJTB010000496.1 GCA_018830135.1 Pseudomonadota bacterium
GGGGTGACCGGGTACATCGGCGCGGGCCGGGCCGACCAGGCCAGGGAACTGGTCCAGGGGAGCGGGTCCCCGATGGGGCGGGTCCTGGCCGCCGCCCTCGACGTGGCCGATCATGACCGGGAGACGCTGGAGACGGTCATCGTTCACCAGACGGACGAAGAGGTCCGGGACCTGTCCCGATATCTTCAGGCCCTGGCCACCGTCGGCAACATCGCCCCCCTGCTCGGCCTTCTGGGAACGGTTCTGGGAATGATCAAGGCCTTCATGGTCATTCAGGAGATGGGGGGCAAGGTCAACTCGGCCGTGCTGGCCGGCGGCATATGGGAGGCCATGATGACCACGGCCCTGGGTCTGGCCGTGGCTTTGCCGGCCATGGTCGCCCATGGCTACCTGGTGGGCCGCGTCGATCGTTTCGAAGCCCAACTGCAGGACGGCGCGGTCCGGTTCATCGCGGCCCTGGGGCGGCGTTCCTGAGGGGGCGGACATGGTCGTTCATCACCGCCGCCGGGAAAGGCTCACGGTTCAAGCCCCGCTGACTTCCCTGATCGACATCGTTTTTCTGCTGCTGATCTATTTTCTGTTGACCACCAATTTCATGGTGGACGAAGGCATCAAGATCAAGCTGCCCCAGGCCCGGGCCGCCGCCCCCCAGGTGGAGGAGACCATCACCGTCTATGTGGATGAACAGGGACGGGCGCACTTGGCGGACCGGGAATGCGAACCGGCCGTCCTGTTCGACCTGTTGAAGGACATGCTGAAGGGCCGTCAGGACAAGCTGGTGGTCATCAAGGCGGACCGTTCGGTCATTTTGAATTACGCCGTCAAAGTGATGGACGTGGCCAAGGCGGCCGGGGCGGAGCGGCTGCTGTTGGCCACGGAAAAGGACATGTAACTCGTGGGAAACGGGGCTGGAGCAGACATGTCGCCACGCGGGCCGAACCGGGGGGAGAACTGAAGGCATATGGAAACGGACGTCATGACCATGCCTCGCCGCGGACCCAACCGACTGCTTCAGGGACTGATCCTGGTCTCTTTGGGAATACACGCCTTGATCTTCCTGCACATCGCCGGAATCTACCGGTCCAAGACCCTGAGCTTTATCGAGTTCGCCATGCACGACACGCCGCCGGTCCGGAGCATCCCCCGGCCGAGGCGTCGCATCAAGCCGCCCCCTCAGGCGGAAGACGTCAAACGGCCCGACGTGGCCCAGCGGCCCGTGCCATCCGTCAAGCCCCTGAAACTGGACCCGGTCGACCGGAACCTGCCGGACAGCCTCATGGAACGAATTCCGGTCCCCAAGGCCCCGGATACGTCCGGTCCGCGGGTGACCGGCTGGGACCCGGCCCAGGTGGCGGCCGCCTCCGAATTCGAGACGGCCCAGACCTACCTGGAAATGGTCAAGCTGCGTATCGAACGGTTCAAGCGCTATCCCCGCCGGGCTCGGGACCGGCAGGTCCAAGGTTCGGTCCTGGTCCGGTTCGTCATCACACCGGACGGAGGGGTCCGCGACGTCCGGGTGGCCCGCTCTTCGGGCCATGGCGACCTGGACGAGGCCGCTTGCAAGGCCGTCGAAGGCGCCGCCCCCTTCCCCCGGCCGCCGGCCCGGTTTTTTAAAGGGGTGGTCCCGCTTCAACTGGCCATCGTCTTCGAACTGATTTGAGATCAAGGGAGGTGATAAGGCATCGGAAGTTGAACGGATAGAACCAGATAGAAACGGGGCGGGCGGTTGCCACCGGCCAAGGTACACGAACCGTCCCGCCCCCGGAGCACCCTCGGGTTGCGAGGTGCCTGTTTGTCATTTTAGCACCCCGTCGTTTTCAGGGCAATATGACCCCGGCCTTCCGCCCGAGAGCCTTCGGACTCGATCCGAACACAGACGAAAAGGAGAGAAGAGACCATGAAGCAAGCATGGATGGCCTTGGTCCTGTTGTGTCTTGCCCTGACTGCCGCTCCGGCCCTGGGCCATCACTACTGGATCATGCCGGAGACATTTCAACCCGCCCCGGGGACGATGATCGACGCGTCGTTTACCGCGGCCCATACCTATTTCGCCAATGAAGAGGTGCCCGACGTGACCCGGTTCGGGGTTACGCTGGTCACCCCGACGGGACAGACGACGCCTCTGGCCTACAGCCGGATCAGCAACGAGGCCGCCTGGGTCAAGGTGCCCGTCCTGGGCGAGGGGACCTATGTGATCGAAGCGGTCAGCACGAGCCCCGACTACTACTGCCAGATGAAGGATGACTGGAAGCCGGGGCGCAAGACCGAACACCAGGGGGTGGTTCGGGCCGGGATGTATATCAAATCGATCAAGACATTCTTCACGGCCGGCAAGCCGACGGAAAACTATTCCAAGGTCATGGGTCATGCCATCGAGATGGTGCCCCAGGTCAATCCCACGACGCTGAAGGCGGGCCAGACGCTGGCGGTCAAGGTCTTGTACCAGGGAAAACCCGTCGGGAAAACCCCGGTGTTTGCCTTGTACGAAGGATTCAAGGCCAAGGACCACGCCGACATCCCGGTCAAGACGGAAACGGACGGGCAGGGACTGGCCCGGATCAAGCTGGACCGACCGGGGAAATGGATCGTCTATGCCAAACATGAAATCGAGACCAAGGGAAATCCGGACGCGGATTACGAAAACTGCCGGCCTTACCTGATGTTCGAGGTGGGCAAGTGAGAAAGGAATTTTCCATGAAGATATCGAAACCGTTATTCGTTTTTTTTCTGTCGCTCCTTTTGACGGCCTGGGCCGGACCGGCCGCGGCCGAGGAAAAGGCCGAAGAAGCCTCGAAGTCGGGTCCGACCCGACAGAAGGTCACCTCCCAGTCCGGCGAGGTCTTCATGAACATCGGCGAGGTCACGATTCACGCCCCGTCCGAACTGCGTGATTATGCCGACCTGCCCGGTTCGGTGGACGTGATCGGCGAGGAACAGATCGACCGCCAGAACGCCCGGTCGGCCCTGGACCTTCTGCGGCTGGCCCCGGGCGTGGACATCCACGACTACGGGTCCGGCGGCGTACCCAACGGGTTTACGTTGAGAGGTTACAATCTGAACCACGGTTCGGGCGCGGCGATTACCATTGACGGGATTCCCTACAACTATCACATGGGCAGCGCGGACGGCGCGGTGGACCTCAACCAGTTGATCGCGGACGACGTGATACGGATTGACGTGGTCAAGGGCCCGATCGACGCCCGTTACTCCAACTGGAACGAGGCCGGCGTCATCCATTTTCATACGCGGACTCGGGGCAACTTTCAGAAGGCCAAGATCGGATACGGCGATTTCGCCACGCGCAAGGGATATGTCTCCATCGGCAGTGAAAGCGAAAAGTTCAACCAGGTCTATTCCCTCGAGTTCTACGACACCCACGGCTACCGGCAGAACGCCGACATGGACCGTCAGAACATGTACGGCAAGTGGTTCTACCGGCCTTCGGACCGGGCCCAGGTCGGGTTGATCGCCCACGCCTACAGCTCGGAGTGGGGCACGGCCGGGTATACGCCGGAATACATCTGGCGGGAGGAGCCCAAACGCAGCGTCATGCAGAACGATGGAGGCTGGAAGGACCTGAGCGAACTCCAGTTGCACATGGACCTTGACGTCACGCCCAAAACGCCCCTGGAACTCAAGGTCTGGAGTGTCAGTGAGGATTACAGCCGCTTCGCCGACTGGGGCGGCGGTCAGACGGAAAGCCACTTCGAGCACCAGATCGGCGGCATGCTGGCCAACCTGGGCCACGAAATCAACATGGCCAACGGCGGCCGCATCCGGCTGGACTTCGGAGGCGACATCCGGCGGTGGGATACCCTGGACAAGAACTATAACACCACGGCCCGGAACCGGACCGCCCTGAACAGCGCAAATAACTATATATTCAACAATTCTGGCGTGTATGCCAAGATGAACTACGACCCCAACCAATGGCTCCGGCTGTTTCTGGGCGCCAGGCAGGACTGGTTCTCCGGGGAGGCCAAGGACCAACTCGCCGACACCAGAATGGACATGGAGGACGTGTCGGCCAGCAGCTATTCAGGCGGGGCGATCGTGACCTTTGCCCAAAACTACAGCGTGTACGCCAATTTCGGGACCGGTTTCGAACTCCCGGTCGGGGCGGCCAAGTACCACGAGAATCCGCCGGGGCCGGCGGACATCTTTTTCTGGGAGGTGGGCATCAAAGCCACGCCGGTGGACTGGCTTTTCACCCGGCTGGCCTATTTCCAGAGCCGCAATGACGACGAGATTCGCTGGAGCGCCGGGGAGTACACTCATCAGGGCGAAACCCAGCGGCGCGGCTGGGAACTCGAGGCGAACGTCACCAAGGGCGACTTCGAATTGTTCGGGGCCTATACGGTCCACGACGCCACGTACGAAGCGGGGGACAACCGGGGCAACTGGATCACCAGCGTTCCGGAGTACATCTTCAAACTGGGGGCCCAATACACCCTGCCTACCGAGACCTCGATCCAGCTCTGGTATCGGGACTCCGGCAAGTACTACACCAGTACGGACAACCTGCACTACTACGAAGGTTTCCAGGTCTGGGACTTGAACATTTCCCAGCCCATAAACAAGTTCTGGACCCTTTCCCTGGACATCAAAAACCTGTTTGACGAACAATACGCCGAATACGTCGGCTACTGGACCGACCCCTTCGGCATCGAGGGGAACCAGATGGCCGGCAGCGACGGCCGGAACATCATGGTGGTCCTCAAGTACGAACACGACTAACCCTCCCCCATGCGTCCGGGCCTGAAAGACCGTCGTCCGCAAGGCCCGGACGTTTATTTTCGATATAATTTTGACACCCATATATTGAATGCCGTGGGATAGCCCGCCGGCTAAAATGGATTTCTTCCTTAATATGTCGAAGATTCCCCCCCGCAAGGTTACGGGGAGCCTCAATTTTACGGATGGAAAGGTGAATCCGCGAAGGTCAGGCAGGCGAAAACGCCAACTGGCCGGCCTTCAGTCCGCCCAGCCAGCGCTTGCCCAGGAATCGGGCCCTGTCCATCATGGCCTCCGCCCGGCCGACGATCCGATGGAACAGGCCGCCATAATCCTGGGCCGTATTTGGCCAGCGGGTCTGATTGATCGACAGACGGTCCAGGATGTCCGACAAATGAGGTGGAATCGCCCCTCGCTTCCCCTCACGGATTTCCCGGCCGGTCCAGTCCACCAAAGCCAGATACTCATCCCGGTCCATCGGCAGTACGCCCCAAGCGCCCCCCTGCTTCTCGTCGACGAAAGGACAGATCCAGATATCGTCCTTGCCGGAAGCTCGGGCCTGGATTCGGTCAAGTATACCGGTATATTCGCTTTGTTCCGGCGTCTCGGCCACACCGGCCCGGATGGGGTTCAAGTCTACGTAGGCCATACAGGCCAACAGCGCGGAATCATCAAGCAGAGCCTGGCAATGAAACCGCCCCTCCCAAAACCGCCCCTTGCAGCCGTCCTCCCGATTGGCCTTTCTGGCCACATATTCCTTCAGGCACCGCATGAACCAGCTTACGCTGCCCAAGCGGGAGCGAATTCTACCCAGCCGCTCCGGCTGGCCCGCCAATGCCTCGATCGCCATATGGCTGGGGGCCCTGGGCCGGCCGTTCTCGCCCCGTTCCATGGGGAACAGCGTCAGCCAACGCTCGGCTGTTTCCTTGGCCGACCAGTCCTCGACCCAGTCCGGCCGAGTTCGGAGGACCACGTGCAGGTGATTGGACATGACCGCGTATGTAATGACCTCGATGCCGAAGGCGGCCGTGATCTCCTTCAACCGGGCCTGGACCCAGGACTTCCGATGCTCGAAGGACCGGCCGGTGCGGGAATCGAGGCCGCAAAGAAAGGCCTGGCGTACGCACCGGGATACACAATGGTAATAGGCTTCCACGCCTTCGGCGACTACTTCACTACGGGCAATGGCCATGATGCATGCCCCTCTTTTATATTTTATAGATCAAAGACCAGTTTAACCGATCAGAATAAATATGTCAAATAAATGGGTGTCTAATTAAAAAAAGGAATAGGGGAGGCGGTTGTCGCGGGTTTTCAAGCTGGGTGAAAAGGGTTGCTAAGGGCCTGAATGATTGCTAAGCTAATAGATTATTTTAGACGGAGGTAGGGCGTTTTTGGGATACCTGCCCGTCAACATTGCCGTGGGAGGCAGGCCCTGCCTGGTGGTAGGGGGCGGTTCGGTAGGTGAGCGCAAGGTCATGGGGCTTTTGGAGTACGAGGCCCGGGTCCGGCTGGTCAGCCGGGACCTGACTCCGACCCTTGTCTCCCTGACCGAACAAGGCGCCGTCCAATATCTCGGCCCGGAATACAAACCCGAATACCTGGACGGCGCGGCCCTGGTTTTCGCGGCCACCAACGATACGGAACTCAACACCCGGGTCAGCCGGGAAGCCGCCGGCCGGGGCATCCCGGTCAACGTGGCCGACGTCCCGGAACTGTGTACCTTCTATCTGCCGGCCTGGATCAAGCGTGGCCATCTAACGGTCAGCGTATCCACGTCCGGCCGCAGCCCGGCCCTGGCCGCCCATTTGCGGTCCCGGCTGGAGGACGAGTTCGGACCCGAGTACGGGCGGTTTCTGGAACTGATGGGCCGGATTCGCCCCCGTGTTCTGGCCGAAGGCCGGGACCACCGCCATAACCGGGACCTGTTTCGAAGGCTGGTCGAATCCGACATCCTGGACAACCTGGCCCGGAACGAACCGGTCCGGGTCGAAGCCCGTCTGGTCGAGATGCTGGGACCGGGTTACACCCTGGCTTCGCTGGGTTTCGAGGCCTTGGAGGGCGAGACGGCATGACCGCGACCTTGTTCCTCAGACTGGCCGCCTTCACCTACCTGCTGGGCGCCGCCGGGTTCATGGTCTATCTGATTCGGCGAAACGACCAGGCCGCCCGGGTGGCGACCTGGATCATCGGGGCCGGCTTCGGGCTGCACGGCCTATCCATCCTGTTGCGCGCCCTGGCTTCCGGGCAGTTGCCCGTGCTCGACCTCATCGGAGCCCTCGGGTTTTTTGCCTGGACCCTGGCCGGCGTCTATCTGGTCCTGTACTGGCGTTTCGGCCTGCTGATCCTGGGCGTGTTCGCCTCGCCGCTGATCCTGGCCCTGGTTCTGGGCGCCGCAATCATCCCCCCGGGCCCGCCCCAGATCGCGCCGATACTCAAGAGCCTCTGGCTGACCCTGCATCTGGGCACGGTCTTCACCGGGTACGCCTTCTTCGGGCTGGCCTTCGGGGCCGGCCTGATGTATCTGCTCCAGGAGAGGCAGATCAAGGGCAAGCGGACCGGGACGGTTTACCGCCGGCTGCCCTCGCTGGGCATCCTGGACGACATGAACAACTACTGCCTGGCCATCGGCTTTCCCATGATGACCTTGGGCATCATCACCGGGGCCATTTACGCCCAGCTCACCCTGGGCACCTATTGGCGATGGGACCCCAAGGAGGTCTGGTCGCTCGTTCTCTGGCTGGTTTACGCCGCCCTCCTGCACCAGCGTCTGGCCGTGGGCTGGCGGGGCCGAAGGGCCGCGATCATGGCCGTCATCGGGTTCACCGTGTTGTGTTTCACTTTTATGGGCGTCAGCCTGTGGCTGCCGTCCTACCACAGCTTTGAAAGCCTCCGGCAGATGCGGGTCCAATGAACATCGTCCTGGTCGGCCTGAACCATCGCACGGCGCCGGTCGAGTTGCGGGAGCGGCTGGCCATGGACGCCTGCGCCCCGGAGCAGGCCTACCATGACATTCTGAATCGGACCGACTTCGGGGAGAGCATCTATCTTTCCACCTGCAACCGGGTCGAGATTTTGGCCGCGACCGACGACATGGACGAGGCCGTCACCCAGATCAAATCGTTCCTGGCTTCGGCCCGAGGTCTGGACGTGGAAACCTTCGAGGACGCACTATACGTGATGGAGACCCGGGAGGCCGTCCGGCATGTTTTCCGGGTGGCTTCGAGCCTGGACTCCATGGTCCTCGGCGAACCCCAGATTCTCGGACAGCTCAAGGCGGCCTTTCGCGAGGCGGTGGACAACAAGGCCACGGGCCCGATTCTCAACAAGCTGATGCACAAGAGCTTTTCCACGGCCAAGCGGGTGCGGACCGAAACGGGCGTGGCCAGCCACGCCGTCTCGATCAGTTTCGCCGCCGTGGAACTGGCCCGAAAGATTTTCGGCGACCTGGCCGGCAGGAAGGTCCTGCTGGTCGGGGCCGGAGAAATGGCCGAGTTGGCCGCCGAGCACCTCCGGGCCCAGGGCGCATCGGATATCATCGTGGCCAACCGGACCCTGGAACGGGCCGTGGAACTGGCCTCCCGCTGGCGGGGCCGGGCCGCGGCCCTGGGAGAACTCCCGGCCCTGCTGGTCGAGGCGGACGTGGTCGTCTCCTCGACCGGAGCCCCGGATGTCGTGATATCGGCCGAGGCCGTCCGGTCGGTCCTGCGGGCCCGGCGTCACCGGCCTCTGTTCTTCGTGGATATCGCCGTGCCCCGGGACGTCGATCCGGCCGTCAACCGCCTGGACAACGTCTATCTGTACGACATCGACGATCTGCGGAGCGTGGTCGAGGAAAACCGGGCGGCCCGGGAGGAAGAAGCGGTCAGGGCGGAACGGATCGTCGATGAGGAGACCATCAAGTTTTTGGGCTGGATGGAGACCCTGGAAGTGGTCCCGACCATCGTGGCCCTCAAGGACAAGGCCGAACACATCCGCCGGGCCGAACTTTCGCGGACCTTGAGCAAGCTGGACAGCGAGGACCCGGACCTGAGACGGAGCATCGAGATCCTGACCGAGTCCCTGACCCACAAGCTCCTCCACGACCCGATCATGTTCGTCAAGAACGCGGGCCGGCGGCCGAAAAAGGATTTTTACCTCGACCTGACCCGCCGCATTTTCAACCTGAACGGGGAGGCCGGGCCGAAGTCGGGGACCGAAGAAAAGGAATAGTTTTCCGGCGCCGGCCGGGACACATGGTCCGTACGGTCGTGGCGCCAAAGACCCAAGAAGGCGAAGGATTGCACGTTATGGCTTCAAATTCATCCCCGAAACGCTCGAGGACGGTCGTTCTCGGAACCGGGGCAGGCATCCCCCGGAAGGTCTTGACCAACTTCGATCTCGAAAAAATGGTCGATACCTCCGACGAATGGATCGTTCAGCGGAGCGGCATCAGGGAGCGGCGTATCGGGTCGGAAGGCGAGTCTTCGATCACCTTCACCACCCAGGCCAGCCTGGCCGCCCTCGAAGACGCCGGCCTGGCTCCCGAGGACCTGGACCTGATCATCATGGCCTCCCACACGCCGGACATGACCCTGCCCTCGGGCTCCTGCCTGCTCCAAGGCCGGATCAAGGCCAAGAACGCCCGGGCCTTCGACCTGCTGGCCGGGTGCACGGGCTGGCTGTACGGCATGGTCGTGGCCGACAACTTCATCAAGAACAGCCCGGACTTCAAGGTCCTGGTCGTGGGTTCCGAGTTCCTTTCCAACCGACTGGACTGGGAGGATCGGACCACCTGCGTTCTGTTCGGGGACGGGGCCGGGGCCGTGGTCCTGACCGGAGGCGGTGACGGCCGGGGCATTCTGTCGACCTGCCTGCGCTCCGACGGCACCCAGTGGGAAGCCCTGACCATGCTGGGGCCCGGGTCCATGTATCCCATCACCCACGAGTTCGTGGATAAAAAGCTGCATGTGGTGCGCATGGAGGGCAACCGGGTCTTCCGCCTGGCGGTGCCGGCCCTGGAGGAGGTCGCCTGGTTCGTGCTGACCGACGCCGGCTTCGCCCCGTCGGACGTGGACTGGTTCATCCCCCATCAGGCCAATATCCGGATCATGGAGTCTGTTGCCGGCCGCTTAGGCATCCCGATGGAAAAGGTCATCGTGACCATTGACAAATACGGCAACACCTCGTCAGCGACCATCCCCGTGGCCCTGTCCGAGGCGGCTCGGGACGGCCGGATCAAACGCGGCGACCTGGTGCTGCTGGCCTCTTTCGGCGGAGGCTTCACCTGGGGCGCCGTCCTGATCAGGTGGTGAGGGACGAGTTCGATCCCCGACCGGAAACCATGTCGGCCCCCGAACGAATCGCCGTCCTTCAGGCCGCGCTCCAGGAGCGGGGCCTGGCCGGCGTCATCCTCTTTTATTCCCGGGACGTCTTCTATTACACCGGAACGGCCCAGCCGGCCTGGCTCGTCGTCCGGCCGGACGACTACGCCCTGTTCGTTCACAAGGGGATCGATTTCGCGCGGCGTGAAAGCATCCTGCCGTCCGAGCACGTCCGGGAGGCGCGAAGTCTGGACGCGGTCTGCGAGGTCATGTTCCCCGGACCGGGCCTTGGGGAACCGGTCGGCTCCGAATTGGACCTGTTGAGTGTCCGACAGGCCGAGGCGTACCGCCAGGCCCTGGGCGCGAGACGACTCGTGGACTGTTCGTCCATGGTGCTCGAACAGCGCATGATCAAGTCCGCGGACGAGCTCGGCCTGATCGCCGAGGCCTGCGCGGCGCTCCATGCCGGCCATCTGGCCGCCCTGAAGACCATTGCCCCCGGAATTACCGAACTGGAGCTGGCCGCGGCCGTGGAAAACGCCCATCGTCTGGCCGGGCATGACGGCCTGATTTTCATGAGGCGGATAGATTTTTGCATGAGCCGGGGCCCCCTGGCTTCCGGGCCCAATCTGAGGGAAATCAGCGGGCTGGTCTTCAGCATCACCGGCCGGGGGCTCGGACCGGCCGTGGCCGCCGGGCCGTCCCGGAGGACCATTGAAGACGGTGACTTCGTCCTGGTGGACATCCCGACCTGCGTAAGCGGCTATCATGCCGATCAGGCCCGAATGTACTGTCTGGGCGACCCGCCTGACGGCGCCGCCTCATTGTTCGAGCGACTCAAGGCCGTGGCCGACCGTCTGATCGACAGCCTGAGGCCGGGCATGACCTCCGGCCAGGCCTTTGATCTGGCCTGGGCCGAGGCGGAAGCCCGCGGCCTGGGGACGTCTTTTCTCCGATTCCCTTCCGGTGTCCGGGCCCATTTCATCGGCCATGGTGTCGGTCTGGAAATGAACGAACCGCCGATCCTGGCCCGGGACGGCCGCGAGACCCTCGAGGCCGGCATGGTCCTGGCCCTGGAAATGCACGTCATGGAACCGGAAGGCTGGACCTTGAAGCTCGAAGACACCGTCCTGCTGACCGAGACCGGGTGCCGGGTCCTGAACCTGAGCCCGAGGACACTGAGCGTGCCGTGAGCAAATGATCCAGTTTCCCCCTCTTGACCCGGAAATGGCCGACCTGGCCGGAAAGAACCTGATCTTCAAGATCGGGCCTCCGGACCAGGGCGAGCGTTTGGACCGTTTCACCGCCCAGGTCTCCGGGCTGTCTCGCTCCAAGATTCGCCTCCTGATCGATTTCGGGGCCGTCTGGGTCCGGGGCCGGGCCTGCCGGCAGCAGTCCAAGGCCCTGCGGGACGGCGATTGGGTCACCCTGCAGGTCCCCACCTACGGGCCGGTCCGGTTTTACGAGATCGATCCGGCCCGGATTCTCCATGAGGATGAATGGCTGGTGGCCTACGACAAGGAGGCCGGCCTGCCCAGCCAGCAGACTCCGTACGATGCCCATAACAACCTGTTCGCCGCCCTGAGGCGCCGCGACCCGGACGGATACCTGGCCCTGCACCACCGTCTGGACCGGCTGACCTCGGGCGTCATGGTCTTCGGCCGCCACAAGGGGGCCAACCAGGGCCTGAGCCGGCTTTTTTCCCAGGGTGATATGGAAAAGCGATACCTGGCCGTGGTCGACGGAGTTCCGGAACGGGACGAGTGGGAGGTGGACCGGCCCATCGCCAAACGCAAGGGCAGCTACTACTGTCCGACCGACGCGCCCGGCCGGCCGGCCCGCACCCTTTTCACGGTCCTGGCCCGGGGAGCCAACCGCGCCCTGGTCCAGGCCCGCCCTTTGACCGGCCGCACGCATCAGATCCGGCTGCATTTGAACGCCTGCGGCCATGCCATCCTGGGGGACGCGGCCTACGGCGGCCCGCCGGCCCGCCGGCTCATGCTCCACGCCGCCCGCCTGGCCTTCAACCACCCCGTCACCAGGGCGGCCCTGGTCATCGAGGCCTCGCCGCCCGAGGCCTTCGACCCGGGAAATCTGGATTCCCGGCCTTGAAACCGAGTCGGGGAGGGTGGAGCGGAATCAGTCCCGGTTTCCGGAAGACTTCCCCGGGATCGACGGACGGGCTTGACAAATTTATCCAGAAAAATATAGGCTATAGGCCGTTGTCGGAGCCGGGGCCGATTCGGGCCGGGAGACTCCGGCGCGGAGAAAGGAACCGGCCGCCACGTCCCGGGTCAAAGGATCGCCTGGAGAGGCCCTGATTGTTTTTTTCAGTTCCGGTCTGTACTTGGGTCATCTGCCCTGGGCCCCGGGCACCTTCGGGACATTGGCCGGTCTGCCGCTTTACCTGGCTTTGAGCGGACTGCCGGTCTGGGCCTATGCGGCCTGCCTGGCGCCCCTGACCCTGGCCGCCATCCTGCTGGCCGGTCGGGCCGAAGATATTTACGGCTGCCACGACGATCCCCGGATCGTCATCGACGAGGTGGTCGGGTTTCTGGTCAGCATGACCGGGACGGCGCCGAGCCTGCCCGGCATGGTCCTGGGATTTCTGTTTTTCAGGATGTTTGACATTTTAAAGCCCTGGCCCTGCCGCGCCATCGACCGCACCTGGGGCGGCGGGACGGGGATAGTCATGGACGACGCGGCCGCGGGCGTTTACGCCGCGGCCCTGCTGCACGTCGTCCAAATAATATGGTAGGGCTATGAAGGGCGAGATCATCACCATTGGCGACGAACTGATCACGGGCCGCGTCCTGGACGTCAACACGCATTTCCTGTCCGCCCGGTTGTCGTCTTACGGGTTTGCGGTCCAGGCCGCGTCGTCGGTGGGCGACGATCCGGAACGAATCCGGGAGGTCCTGGAACGGGCCGTGGGCCGGTCCGAATTCGTCATCGTCTGCGGAGGGCTGGGACCCACCGAAGACGACGTGACCGTGGCTGCGGTCGCGGGATACCTGGGCCGTCCCCTGGTCTCGGACGAACGGTTCATCGAGGCCATCCGGCGGGCCCTGAAGAAATGGAACCTGCCCTGGGTCGAGTCCTACCGCAAAATGGCCCTGGTGCCCCAAGGGGTCCATCTGATCGATCCGGATCATAGCTGCGGCTTTTCCGTCGAGCACGAGACCGTGAGCCTGTTTTTTCTGCCCGGCATTCCCGAAGAGGTCCGAATGCTGGCCGAGAAAAGCGTGCTGCCTTATCTGTTCGAAAAGGCCGGGGACCGGGGAGTGGTCAGGCAGCGGCTTTACCGGCTTTTCGGGCCGCAGGAGGCCCGAATCGGCGAGATGCTCGAAGGGCTGACCACCGGAGAAACAGGCGTATCCGTCGGATTCTATCCGAATTTTCCGGAAAACCACGTCACGGTGACCATCCGTTCCCGGACCGAGGCGGAGGCCGAGGCGGCCCTGGGACGCATGGAGGAGGAGATCGACCGGCGGCTGGGACGATACCTGATTGCCCGGGGCGCGGCCGACCTCGAGGCGGCGGTCGGACGTCTGCTGACCGACAAGCGTTTGAGTCTGGCCGTGGCCGAATCCTGCACCGGCGGACTGATCAGCCGCCGGCTGACTTCGGTTTCGGGCAGCTCCTCGTACTTCGACCGGGGGCTGGTGGTTTACAGCAACCGGGCCAAGGAGGAACTGCTGGGCGTGCCGGCCGATATCATCGAGGCCCATGGCGCGGTCAGCGCCGAGACGGCCTTGAAGATGGCCGCGGGGGTTCGCCAGCGCAGCCGGACCGACCTGGGACTGGCCTCGACCGGCGTCGCGGGTCCGACCGGGGGAACGCCGGACAAACCCGTGGGCACGGTCTTTATCGCCCTGTCCACCCCGGAAGGGACCGAGGCGGAACGTTTCCAGTTCGGGGGACGGCGGGACCAGGTGACCGGCCTGACCGCCGAAACGGCCCTGATCTGGCTGTATCGGTATTTGACCGATGGCACGCTGCTTTTTCGCAATTGATCTCCCTCCGGCCGTGCGCGAGGAGATCGAGCGCTTGCAGGCCGGGCTGAAAACGGCCCGGGCCGACGTCAAGTGGGTCCGTCCGACCGGCGTCCATCTGACCATCAAGTTTCTGGGCGATGTCGAGGAAAATACGATTCCGGCCCTGGCCGCCGCCGCGTCCGAGGCGATCGCCGGGAACCGGGCCCTGCCGTTGCGTATCGCCGGGACCGGGGTTTTCCCGAGCCCGAGCCGCCCCCGGGTGGTCTGGCTGGGCCTGGGCGGCGACCTGGCCGGGCTGGAGCGGTTGCGCCGGGATGTCGAAACGGTCGCGGCCGGGTTCGGATTCGCGCCCGAAAATCGGCCCTTCAAGCCGCACCTGACCCTGGGCCGGGTCCGGTCCGAACGGGGCCGGACCGAACTGCTGGCCGGGCTGGAAAAACTCGACCCCGGACCGGTGGAGTTTACGGCCGGGGAAGTAATACTGTTTAAAAGCGACCTCAGGCCCAGCGGGGCCGTTTACACCGCGCTCCACCGCATGACTCTGGGTGGAATGACGAAGGAGACAGATTCATGAGCAAATCGCCGGACAAGGAAAAAGCCATCTCCATGGCCATCGCCCAGATCGAAAAGGATTTCGGCAAGGGCTCGATCATGAAACTCGGCGGCGATCAACGGATTCAGGATGTCCCGGCCATTTCCACCGGATCGCTGGCCCTGGACGTGGCCCTGGGAGTGGGTGGCATCCCCCGGGGGCGGGTCGTCGAGATTTACGGTCCGGAGTCGTCCGGCAAGACGACCCTGGCCCTGCACGTCATTTCCGAGGCCCAGAAAAAAGGCGGCGTGGCCGCGTTCATCGACGCCGAGCACGCCCTGGACGTCACCTATGCCCGCAAGCTGGGCGTGAGTACGGACGACATGCTCATCTCCCAGCCGGATACCGGCGAACAGGCCCTCGAGATCGCGGAAATCCTGGTTCGCAGCGGCGCCCTGGACGTGGTGGTCGTCGACTCCGTGGCCGCTTTGGTGCCCCGGGCCGAAATCGAAGGGGAGATGGGCGACTCCCATGTCGGCCTCCAGGCCCGGCTCATGTCCCAGGCCCTGCGCAAGCTGACCTCGGCCATCGCCCGGTCCCTGACCGCGGTGATCTTCATCAACCAGATTCGCATGAAGATCGGGGTCATGTTCGGCAATCCCGAGACCACCACGGGCGGCAACGCCCTCAAGTTCTACGCCACCATGCGCATGGACATTCGACGCATCGCCGCGCTCAAGGAAGGGCAGGAAGTGGTCGGCAACCGGACCCGGGTCAAGGTGGTCAAGAACAAGATCGCCCCGCCCTTCAAGGAGGCCGAGTTCGACATTTTGTACGGCCGGGGCATCTCCAAGGAGGGCGACCTCATCGACATGGGGGCCGCCGCCGGGATCGTGGACAAGAGCGGGTCATGGTACTCCTACGGCCAGGAACGCATCGGACAGGGCCGGGAAAACGCCAGGCGGTTCCTGCTGGATCACCCGGAGACCGCCGGAGAAATCGAAACCAAACTGCGCGGGGCATACGGTCTGATGGCCCCGGAACAGACTCAGGAGGCGGCCGCCGCGGAAGCGGTCGAGCCGGAATAGCCGGAGCATGGGGCGCTTGTATCGAGCGCCCTTGTCGTCGCGGCGGCCGGCGGCCCGCCTGACCGCATCATCAAGCCGAAGAGGGCGAATAGAATGACAGCCGACGAGATAAGAGCCAGATTCCTCGATTTTTTCAAACAGCGGGACCACCGGGTGCTCAAGAGTTCCTCCCTGGTGCCCAAGGACGATCCCACGCTCCTGTTCACGAACGCGGGCATGGTCCAGTTCAAGCGCGTTTTCCAGGGCGAGGAGAGGCGGGATTATGTCCGGGCCACCACGTCCCAGAAATGCGTCCGGGCCGGGGGCAAGCACAACGACCTGGAGAACGTGGGCTACACGGCCAGGCACCACACCTTTTTCGAGATGCTGGGCAACTTTTCCTTTGGCGACTATTTCAAGGAGCTGGCCATCGAACTGGCTTGGGAACTGCTCGTCAACGGATACGGCCTGCCGGCCGACAGGCTCTACGCCACGGTCTACGAAGACGACGACGAGGGATACGAACTGTGGAAGACCCGGATCGGCCTGCCCTCGGAACGGATTTACCGGCTGGGCGAAAAGGACAACTTCTGGGCCATGGGGGACACGGGCCCCTGCGGGCCCTGCTCCGAGATACTCATCGACCAGGGCGAAGCCATGGGCTGCGGCCAGGCCGACTGCGCCCCGGGCTGCGACTGCGACCGATACCTGGAACTCTGGAACCTGGTCTTCATGCAGTTCAACCGGGACGAGTCCGGCCGGATGACGCCGCTGCCCAAACCATCCATCGACACGGGCATGGGGCTCGAACGCATCGCGGCGGTGCTGCAGGGCACGCATGACAA
>JAHJTB010000497.1 GCA_018830135.1 Pseudomonadota bacterium
AAGAGGGTAGGTCTTCACCACAAGCGATTCTGAAAATCCAGACCTTATATTTCAGCCACTTGCGGCGAATACCCGCCTCAAAATACCTGCGTTCGGGCGCGAATAGCGAAAGTCGGGCTAAGGACTGCCAGACAATGTTGGACCTATGTTTGGGCGCCCATGAATGGATACCAACTCAACTGCCATATGCGGGTTCAAGCGGAGCCGGTTCAGATGTAAACGTCCAGATGGCGGCCTTTTTCCGGCCCTCCCATGGCCCCCCGGCCCGGACCATCGGCTTCGAGAACCGGCTGAACCTGCCGGATTTTTTGCAGCATCCGGGTCAGGACCTCCTCGCGCCAGGCCGCGCGTTCGGCCTGGGCGGCGTACACGGCCCGGCCGGTGGGCTGGACGCCTTTGACCCCGTTGACCATGATCTTCCCTCCCTGACGGCGATTTCCTGCCCTGTGAAGAACAAATTCCATGCCAGGAGGGGCTGATTTAAATATATCAGTATTTATTGTAGGTTATAAGCGGCGAGGTCGGGCCGGGCCGGAAGATCGCCAAAATTTTGGCGAGAAATCCGATCGGTCGGGTTAAAAGGAAACGACGGGGTTGAGGCTTTTTTTCGTCTCCCGCGTTTTTTCCATGGGCACGTCACGCAGGTGGAACATGCAGACGAAGAACAGGATCACCAGGATCAAGGTGGCGGCCACGCCGATGGTCCAGACCGTTTTGGTGGGCGGACCGTGTTCGGACGTGATGCCGGCCCGGTACTTGGGCAAGGGGTATCGCCGCTCGCCCTCGGAACGGCGGTCCAGGAATTCCGGGTAATTGGGATTCCTGAATCTGGGGTCGATTTTTTGTCGGCGGTCCAGCCTTTTCCGTTTTGGGGCCAGGAACCTCGCAAACATCCGAATGTTCATCCGTTACACCTTACAAGTTTATTCTATCCCGGATGGACGATCCGTCAAGCGGAAATCGGGCCCGTAACCGGAAGGTCGGATTTCCGGGCCGGGTATTTTCCGGGGGCCAGGATGGCAGGCCGATTCAATCGTCCGGATAACTTTTTAAAATATCGACGAAATCATCCAGGTGGTCCAGGAAGAGGTCCACCAGGCGGGGATCGAAATGGCGGCCGCGCTCCTGCCGGATATATTCGAGGATATCCGTCAGGGGCCAGGCTTTTTTATAGACCCGGTCATGGCTCAGGGCGTCGAACACGTCGACCAGCCCGGTGATGCGGCCGAAGATATGAATATCGTCTCCCTTGAGTCCGTGGGGGTAGCCCTGGCCGTTCCAGCGTTCGTGGTGCTGGAGGGAGACGATGGCCGCGGCCCGCATGACGTTTCGATCGGAATTTTTCAAGATTTCGTAACCGATCCGGGCATGGTCCATGATGACGGAGAACTCCGTTTCGCTCAGGGGGCCCGGTTTGTTGAGTATGATGTCGGGCACGCCGACCTTGCCCACGTCGTGCATGGGCGAGGCCTGGCGCAGCAGTTCGGACTCTTCTTCGCTCAATCCGGCCTTCAGGGCCAGGAGGCGTGAAATTTCGGCCACGCGTTTGACGTGGAAGGCCGTTTCCTTGGAGCGGGTCTCGACCACTTCGCCCAGGGTGCAGATGACTTCCTTCTGGGTGTCGGCGATTTCCTGGTTCAGATGGATGTTGTCGAAAGCCACGGCCATGCTGGCCATGAAAATCCGGACGAGGTTCCGGTCCAGCTCGCTCAGGGCCTGTCCGTGCTCGAGGTAGATGAGGTGTTCGGAGTGGTTGCGGGTCGGGAAGTAGCCGACGTACCGGTTTTCCAGAAACAGGCTCTTCTTACATTCCAGGGCCTGTTCGAGGGCGCCGATGACGTCATCAAAGGGCAGTTCCCGGACCGGCAGGCCGATGAAGGATTCGAAACGGCCCGTAGCGCTGATGATTTCGAATTCCTCGGGCCGGTGGACGGCCGCCAGACCGGAAAAGCCCGGTTCGTCGTTTTCTTCCTCGTTCAACAGGGCCGAGAGCTCGGTCAGGAGGCCGCCGGCGAACCGGTCCAGGGTCCGGTGGCGAAAAAGTCCGGACGAGGCGCCGATGATGTGCTGGAGCCCCTTGCGGTTCCGGTCGATGATTCTCAGGTCCCGATAGGAACGCAGGGCGCCGATGACGGTGGTGTAGAGCTTCTGGAAGGTCAGGTCGCCCTTTTCCTTGTAGTCGTTGATGTCGTACTTGAGAACGACTTCCATTTCCGGGGCCTGGCCCGGGTGACCCGTGCGCAGGATGAGGCGCACGAAGTGGTTTCCGACCCGGTCCCGGATATGCCGGGCCACTTCGAGGCCGGAATCTTCGGTTTCCATGACCACGTCGAGCAGGATGGCGGCCGTGTCCGGGTGTTCGACGATAAGCCGTTTGGCCTCTTCCCCGGAAAAGGCGCTTAAAAAAGCCAGGGCCCGTCCCTCGAAACGGAGTTCCTGCAGGACCATGCGGGTCGTGCCGTGGACCTCCTCCTCATCGTCGACGATCATGATTTTCCAGGGCCGGACCATACCCGGGTCCGGGCCTGGATCGAAACCCCGGGGATGGATGGTTTCATCGGGAACGAAAAAGAGTTCGTCATTCTTGTTTGACATCCCTTACCTCTGCCTTGGGAATCCAGATGTCAAACGTGGCCCCCTTCCCCGGACTACTGTAACAATCGATCTGTCCGCCCAGCGTCTGGGTCACCTGGTTGTAAACCATATGCAGCCCTAATCCACTTCCGCCCTGACCCCGCTTGGTGGTGAAAAAGGGATCGAACACCTTGGTCAGATGCTTGGCGTCGATCCCCCGGCCGTCGTCGCTGTACCGGAAACGGATACCGTCTTCCCTTTCGGTAACCTCGAACCGGATTTGGCCCTCGTCCTTGAACTCCAGGCCGTGAATCAGCGAGTTGACCACCAGGTTGGTGATGATTTGGGAAAATGCGCCCGGATAACTATACAGTTCCAGGCCTTCCGGGCAGGAGACCTCGATGGTGTGGTGCGTCTTTTTCAACTTGGGCCGCAGGCTGAAGAGTACGTCCTCGATGTAGGCCTTGAGCTTGAACTGCCGTCGCTCTTCGCTCGACTGGTCCACGGCCACCTGTTTGAAGGTCTGGATGAAGTTCACGGCCCGGCGCAGGTTGGACAGGATCATGTTCGATGAATCCAGGGCCGTGTTCATGTAGGCGTCCAGGTCCGAGCGTTTGAGCCGTTCCTGGATGACCATTTCGCTGAACTCCTTGGTCTTTTGCTGAAGGAAGGAGGCCACGGTCACCCCGATGCCCACCGGGGTGTTGATTTCGTGGGCCACCCCGGCCACCAGACCGCCCAGGGCCGACATCTTTTCCGACTGGATCAGGTGCTCCTGGGTTTTTTGCAGGGCTTCGAGGGAGGCCCGCAGTTCGGCGGTCCGTTCGATGACCCGCTGTTCGAGTTCCTGATTCAGGCGCCGCACGCTTTCCTCGACGCGTTTGCGTTCGGTAATGTCGATAAAGAAGTACATGATCCCGACGGGCTGGCCGTTGGGCTCCTTGATCAGGGAGGCCGAAATATCCACGACAAAGGTCGAATCGTCCCGACGTTGGGCGGTCAGTTCGCCTCGCCAGCCTCCCCCGAGCCGCTCGAGAAAGGCCATCGGGCTTTCCCGGACCTCGTCGGTCCGGAGGAAGGCCCAGGTTTTTTGTCCCAGGACCTCGCCGGAGGAGTCGTAACCCCACATGTACAGAAAAGCGTCGTTGATGTAGCTGATCCGATCGTCCAGGTCGGCGAGCATCACCCCGTTGATCGAGGTATTGATGGCATGGTTTTTTATGTACAGTTCCCGGCCCTGGCGCTCGAGGGCCGACGAGAGCGCGCGCCGGAGCTGTTCCTGGTCCCGCAGTATTCCGGCTTCCCGCTCCCGCATGTACCCGTCCAGATACCGCGAAAAATAGTCGTCGATGCGGGCCAGGCCCAGCCGCAGGCCGCCGGCCTCCCGGCCTTCCAGCCGGTCGGCGAAATAGTTTTTGATTTCCCGTTCGACCAGCAGAACGGTCCGCTCCCCCAACCCCTCCCGCAGGGCCGTCCGGCCGTAGGCCATGGCCGCTTCCTCGTCCTGCCCGACCAGGTAGTCCAGCAGGCTGACGACCTGAGTTTCCGCGATTTCATTCAGACGCCGGGGGTGGAGGATGGAGCGGTTGTCAAAGGCGTGTTCCCGGAGCAGGGCCTTGAGACGGCCGGTCAGTTCCGCCGGGTCTTCCAAAATACCCCGGCAGACCGATTCAAGGGCCTGCCGGGCAATCGAGATGTCGACCGTTACAGAGACCATACGTCCGAGTTCGGATTACTTTCTGAATATGACTCCAAAAAATCCGGTCCCCCCGTATTCCGCCTGTTCCTCCGGGGTATATACCTTGCCCAGATCGACCCATTCGTCCAGCGGCAGCGGTCCGGGTTCTTCGATGCGCCAAGGCGCGGCCAGTTCGAACAGGCGTTCTTTGGGGCGGATGTAGATCGGCTGGCCGATTTTCGAGTAGATATCGAAGACCGTCTTGATCTTATCGGTCACCCGGGACATGTCCGCGTCCGCGTCGCAGAGAAAGAGGCTGGAACCGCCGCCGGCCCAGTCGTAAAGGGTCCGCAAGGCATGCCGAAGGGTCTCGTCGGGCAGGAAGTAGGAAATGCCGTTGAAACCGATGGCCAGCCGGCGCTCCTGGCCGAACATCGGTTCCGGAACTCCGGAGCCGAGCAGGTCTTCCGGCCTGCCCGCGTCACACTCGACGTAGCGCACGTTCGGATTGCCGCCCAGAATCTCCCGGCCGTATTCCACGGTGACCGGATCGATGTCCGAATAGATGACCCGCGTTCCGGGGGGCGCGATTTCATGGATATGCTCCATGGTGGGCAGGCCGGAGGCGAAATCCAGGAACCGGTCATGTCCCTGGTTGATAAGGCGCCGGACGGCCTCCCCCAGAAACCATCGGATGAGAATCAGGGACTTGGACATGAAAGGTGCGATCTGGACCACGGTTTCGGCGGCCTGACGGTCCACCTCGAAATTGTGATGCCCGCCCAGCATGTAGTCATAAATCCGGCCGGCGTTGGGGCGACTGGGGTCGGCGATGCTTAGAAGGCGGCTTTCTGCGTCCATGGCGGTGTCTCCTGCGAAATCAGCGGTCCTTTGGTTTCGAAGCGGCCCCTGTGTCCCGGCCGGCAACCGGGGCACGACGATTCCTTATCGCCCGGGAACAAACCTCTCCCCGGACGCGTTGACAATCCATGTTTCTCAAACCGAAACCATGCATCCCGACCCGGTGATTTAAAGGGCGACCGGACCGGACCTACCCCGGACTCCATTCGGTAATTTATGGATATAGTGTATATTTTTCGGCGGAAAATGTAAAGTAAAAAAGCCGGGGTTGCGAAAGTTCCCGGAGGGAATGTCCTGATTTCAAGCCGGCCCGGCCCGGGTTATCCGGGTCGGGCGCATGGGCGGGCGGGGAGACGCCCGCCGGCCCGGACTTATTTTTTCAAAATGACGCCGTAAAAGCCTTTTTCGCTGCCGCCCCAGGCCTCCACGGCCTCGACCCGGGCTGACTGGCCCATGCCGATCCATTCATCCAGGGAAAGCAGGCCGGGATCGTCCAGCTGCCAGGGGGCGGCCATTTCCATCAGACGCTCCTTGGTCCGGTTGTAGATCGGCTGACCGATTTTGGCGTAGAGGTCGAAGACCAGCTTGAGGTTGTCCGTGGTCTGCTCCGGATCGGCGTCCGCGTCGCATAGAAAAAGCTTGGACCCCGGCGCCGCCCACTGATAGAGGGCCTTGAACGAGTGAGCGAGCACGTCGTCGGACAGGAAGTAGCAGATGCCGTTGAAACCGATGGCCACCTTCCGGTCCGAGCCGAACAAGATTTCCAGGACCTTGGATTCCAGAAGGGTTTCCGGCTTGCCGGCGTCGCATTCCACGAAGCGGATGTTCGGATTGGAACCGATGATCTCCTGGGCGTATTCCACGGTCACCGGATCGATGTCCGAGTAGAGAATCCGGGTGCCCGAGGGGGCCATTTCATGGATATGGTCCATGGTGGGCAGGCCGGAGGCGAAATCGACGAATTTGTCGTACCCTTCCTCGATCAGGCGCCGGACGGCCTCACCCAGAAACCATCGGATCATGATCAACTGTTTGGGCATGAAGGGCGCAATGGCCAGCAAATGTTCGGCGGCCTGGCGGTCGACCTCGAAGTTGTGGTGCCCTCCCAGAAGGTAATCGTATATCCGGCCCGCATTGGGCCGGCTGGGGTCGGCGATTGACAACAGGCTGTTTTCATTGTCCATTCAAAGGTCTCCTCGCACAAAGTCGCGTTGGATCGGGAAATGCTCGGGCATCGTGATGATATTCCGCCGGACGGGAAGTGTGGACCAGACCCCGGAAACAACGGCCATGGCCGCCGGGGATGTGCCGTGTCCAGGCGGAGATAGTACCCTCCGCCAGAGATCGTATCGTCTCTTCAGATTGATCGAATCCCGTTATCGCTGTATGAGCTTACCCGCAAATTCCTGATATATCATATTGTTTTTGCCCGCCCTTGTCCAGAAAAAAAACGGGCCGGCCCCTGCGCGGGGGGCCGTTTGGGGGCATCCATAATAACTATATGAAATGATATGGCATATCATTATCCCGGATATTGCCGCTCCGCACGGGTTTATGGGAGCAGGTTCTCGCGGACGTATTCGACGGCGTTGCGGAAGATGCGAAGCCCGCGGCCCTCCCAGTCGGCCGGGCTCATGGTCCGGCGTTGCTCGATATCCAGCAGGCGGGTCCACTGGGGGTGACGGGTCAGGTGGTGGAAGGCCTCGGGGTGCGGCATCAGGCCGAAGACGCGGCCGGTTTCGTCGCAGACCCCGGCGATGTCATCCAGTGAGCCGTTGGGGTTGTATGGAAACACGCCCCGGGCCGGCTCGAAGTCCGGGCCGGCGTAGCGCAGGGCCACCTGGCCGCGCTTCTGAAGGCGCTCGATGACTTCCGGCGGCGCGTAGAACTTGCCTTCTCCGTGGCGCACGGGCAGTTCCAGGCGGTCCAGACCCTTGGTAAAAATACAGCTTGTACCCGGATCGACCGCCAGATGGACCCAGTCGTCCCGGAAATTGCCGCAATCGTTGGCGGTGAGGGCCACGGTCCGGGCGCGATAATCCCGGTTCATTCCCGGGAGAAGGCCCATGTTGACCAGGGCCTGGAAGCCGTTG
>JAHJTB010000498.1 GCA_018830135.1 Pseudomonadota bacterium
GCGATTTATTTGTATATATTTCAATTAGTTACCGGCTACCCGGCTCCCGTCCCCCTCAAAACGACTTTACGAAAAATTATTTCACACTCCCCCGGGAACCACCACCAACACTCAATAAAAATTTTCACCCATTATTGCTGGTGGCCGGATCGGCGTTCGACGGCAAATTGCGAGGGGTAATGACCGTTGGAATATATGGGTGTCTGGAATGGGGGCAATGGAAAACCTGGAAGACGAGATCGTCAAGGACTGAATAGGTTGGACACCCAAAAATTTTGAAGGAAATATCGTCCCGGCCGTGACCGGCGGGGATTTTCCTTGACATTTATAGCGATGTTATATATCACCGTTATATAACGATTGGCCAAGGAGGCGCCATGCCGCCCAAAACCAGATTCTCCCGGGAGGTCATCATCGACGTGGCCTTCAACATCGTGCGCTGGAACGGCTGGGAAGCGCTTTCGGCCCGGGCGGTGGCCGAGGAGCTGAAGTCGTCGACCATGCCGGTGTATTTTCATTTCAAGTCCATGGAAAACCTGGAAGAGGAGATCGTCAAGCGGGCCCTGACGTTGCAGTTGGAATACCAGGACCGGTCTTACACCGGGGACCGGCTTCTGGACCTGGGCGTGGGTTACGTGACCTTTGCCAACGAGGAGTCGCACCTGTTCCGGGGGATCAACGAGCGCAAGCACAGCCATCTGCTGGCCCGGCACGGGCAGAACATCTTCGACCTGCATTGGCAGGCCCTGGCCGGGGACCCGCGTTTCGAGCGTTTTACGGACGATCAGCGCCGGCGGATTCTCATGGCCATGTGGTTCTTCGTTCACGGGCTGGCCCATCTGAGCATCAGCATGCCTTTGGATGAGTATGACGATTATGATCTGCCTCGCATTCTGGGCAATACGACCGCCATTTTTTTCAAGGGGCTGAACATCGTCCTCGACGAGGAACTCGAACGGCTCCGACGGCAAGTCAAATCGGGTTGAAAATCCTTTTTTCAGGAGGGTCATCATGCTGCATGGGATTGAAATCACCACCCCGCGGGAGACGCTCCGGCGGGTGCGCCAGGCCATCAAAGACGGGGTGAAGATGTGGGACGGCGCCCGTCTGGTCCTGGCCGACCTGCCGCTGGACGAACGGGAGGTCGCCCGGATTCTGCCCTGGGGCATGAAACCGGCCGATCCGCCCCTGGCCACGCTGTTTATTACCGATTATCCCAAGAATGCCTTCACCGTGCCCTACAAGGAGGCCGCCGTGCTCATCCACGTCCGGACGCCGCTGGGGCGAGGCATTCATTGCTGCTGGATGGTGGTGGACGACGACACGGCCTTGATTCTGGGGCGGGAGAACCTGGGCTACCCCAAGAAGCTGGCCGACATCACCTACGAGGAGTCGGCCGGCGGGGCCAGGGCCGCTGTGAGGAGGCGCGGGGTGGACGTGCTGACCATGGAGGCCGTACGCGGGGCGCGGCAGACCGCGCCGCCGCCGGTCTTCGCCCGCAAGACCTTCAACATCAGCGGGCCCGGCCAGCTCATGTTCATCCACCCCGTCTGGTTGTTCCATCCCACCGAGGTGATTCTCGAATCGTACGAGGCGGACGTTTCCGTGACGATCGGGGATTCGGTCTTCGATCCCCTGAACCGGATCGTGGCCGGCGGCTCGGTCCGGGGCCGCCTGACCGTGGTCGACATTCTCGGTTCCCGGTACAACCTGCCGGTGGGCCTGGCCGGTCCGACCTGGGTCATGAACACCTACATGATGCGTTTCAAATGAAAACAGGGGCGGATTCATGACCTATTTTTCGGACAAGGTGGCCATCGTGACCGGCGCCGGTTCGGGCATCGGCCGGGCCCTGAGCGAGGAACTGGCCGGACGGGGCGCCCGGGTCATTCTGGCCGACGTGAATCCGGAGCGGGTCGAGAGGGCGGCCGAAGCGGTCCGGGCCGCGGGCGGCCGGGCCGTGGGGGCTCGCCTGGACGTGACCGACAGCCGGGCGGTCCAGGATCTGGTGGACGAGACCCTGGCCCGTGAAGGGCGCCTGGACCTGATGTTCAACAACGCCGGCATTGCCGTGGGCGGCGAGGCCCGGGACTGCACCCTGGAAGACTGGCGCAAGGTACTGGACGTCAATCTGTACGGCGTGATTCACGGGGTGGCCGCCGCCTATCCGGCCATGGTCCGGCAGGGCTTCGGGCACATCGTCAACACCGCCTCCATCGAGGGCCTGCTTCCCTTTCCCGGCACCATCGGGTACGTGGCCGGCAAGCACGCGGTGGTGGGCCTGTCCAACTCGCTGCGCATCGAGGGTGCGGGCCTGGGGGTCCGGGTCAGCGTGGTCTGTCCCGGGTACATCCGGACCGCGATTTTCGAAGACAGCAAAATGATCAACCTGGACCGGGAAAAGGCCCTGGAAGGCATGTCCTCCATGAAAGGCATGAGCCCGGAGGACTGCGCCCGGGTCATCCTGGCCGGGGTCCGGCGGAATCGGGCCATCATCATCGTGACCGGGTGGGCCCGGATCATGTGGCTGCTTCAGCGTCTGAGTCCTGGCCTGATCCGGTTCATCATGCAGGAGCACTTTCGCCGCCATTACCGGACGCTGCGGATCGAAGACTGAACCCGTTATCCCGATCGGCGGGAACTTACGAACAGGAGGCCGTATGAAAATCCGGATGCTGATCATTATTGTTCAATTCGTTCTGATCATCGTTCTGGGCGCCGCTCTGCTGACCCGGTACGTGGTTTTCGGCGCCGTCGAGCCCATGGTCCGGGAGCCCAAGGCGCCCGGGGAGTCGACCCTGGCCTACCAGCCCTTGCCGCCGCCCCGCATTCCCTCGGATACCATCAGTCAACTGGTCAAGTTCAAAAAAAACTTCACCCCCACGGTGGAAAAAGTCACGGACCGAATCTACCTGGCCCGAGGCTTCGCCCTGGGAAGCGTGGCCATGGTCATTACCGACGACGGCCTGGTCATCGTGGACACCACGGAAAGCCGCGAGGCGGCCCGGGCCATATGGGAGCGGTTCCGGGAGATCACCGATCAGCCCGTCCGATACATCATCTACACCCACAGCCACCGGGATCACATATTCGGCGCGCCGGTGTTCTACAGCCCCGGGGTCCCGGTCATCGCCACGGAAGAAGCCGTCAAAATGATGGACCTGTACTACCGGGAACTCCTGCCCTTTATCGAGCGCAGCCGGGACAATCAGTCCGGGCGGCTCGCGCCCGGGTTCGCCCGTCCGCTGCCCATGAAAGGCCCGTTCAAGCACGAGCTCCAGCCCGAACTCATCCGGCCCACGATCACCTTTGCCGAGTCCTATGAGTTCGAACTGGGCGGCACCAAGTTCGAACTCCGGCACACCCGGGGAGAAACGACCGGCCACCTGATGGTCTGGCTGCCCGAGGTCAAGGCCCTGTTTCCGGGGGACCTGTATTATGAAAGTTTTCCCAACCTGTCCACGCCCATGCTCGAGCAGCGGCCGGTCAAGGACTGGTACGAATGGCTGGACCGGATAGTGGCCATGGAACCGGAATACCTGGTGCCGAGCCACAACCGTCCGATCAGCGGCCGGGAGGCCGTCCGCGAGGTCCTGACCTGGCACAGCCGGGGCATCCGGTATGTGTATGACGAAACCGTCAAGGCCATCAACGAGGGCCTGACCGAAGAGGAGGCGGTGGAAAAAATCCATCTGCCTCCGGACCTGGCCGGGCGCTGGCACCTGGCGGAGGTCTACGGCCGGGTGGACTGGTCGGTCCGGGGCATCTACCGGGCCCTGACCGGCTGGTACGACGGCCGGGGCGCCGGTCTGAATCCCCTGCCCGCAAGGTACGTTTCCCGGGAGGTGATTGCCCTGGCCGGGGGAGCGGACAAGCTGCTGGCCCGGGCGATCGAACTCCAGAAGGCGGGCGAACACCAGCTCGTCTGCGAACTATGCGACATGGTCATCCGGGCTAATTCCAAAGATAAACTGGCCCACAACATCAAGGCGGTCTCCCTGGAGTACATGGGATATCAGGCCAAAAACCTGAACGTGTTCGGGTTCTATCGCTCGGCCGCGGCCCTCGAGCGCCAGGCCGCCGAAGTCAAACCCTAGCCGGTTCCTTGTTTTCGAATCGGGCGCTTCCGCTTCAGGGCCGGGGATAGACGAGCCTGCCCGTGGCGGCTTCAGGGGGCCAGACGCAGACGTTGCGGCCGTCCTGCCATTGGGTGATCAGCATGCGGTGTCCGGTCTGGATGCCGGTGGCCGGGTCGATCTTCTGGCGGCCGTATACGGTGGTGATGTCCATGTCATCGAGCGCGGCCCGGACCGGGGCGGTCTCGAAGGCGCCGGCCCGTTCCACGGCCCACTCCAGGACCAGTCCGGCCGCGTAGGCCTGCACGCCGCGAAAGTCCGTCGGCCCGCCCCAGCGGGTCTTCCAGCGCTCGTTGAGTTGGGCCCCGGTGAGCCGGGGGCCGTACCAGTTCTCGATGCGGGCGGGGTCCGGGCGTTCGAGAGGTTCCCACTGGCTGGCGGCGGCGGTCCCGGCCGCGACCGAGGGCGTGGCCGTGTTCCACCATTCGAGCGTGGACGGAGCGGAGCCCAGGGCGAAGAATTTGGCCCCGGTTTTCATTTCCGCGGCCTGGCGGGCCAGGAGGACGCCGTCCAGGAAGTGCGAGGCGGCCAGGATCGCGTCCGGTCCGGCGGCCTTGACTTTGGCCAGCAGGGGCTTGAGGTCCTTGGGATGGGCGGCGTAGGTCTCGTCCAGGACGATCCGGAAACCCATGTCGGCCGCCCGTTGGCGGACCCCGCCGGCGATGGACCGGTTGAACGGTTCGTCTTCGCTGATCAAGGCCAGGGTCAGCACCGGGGGGTCGAGGGTCTTGAGCATTTCCAGGGTGGACTGGTAATACAGGGAGGCCGGGGTCAACACGCCCACGAGGAAACGATAGCCCTTGGACCAGATGCGGTCCGAGGCCGCGGAATGGCAGAGCATGAGGCGGCCGCGGCGTTCGGAGACCACCGAGGCGGCCAGGGTCAGGCTCGAACCATAGGGCGCCATCAGAAAGTCCGCCTTCTCCCGGGTGACCAGCCGTTCGGTCAGATGGATGGCCGTGTCTTTGTCGCTTCGATCGTCGTACCAGACCACCTTGACCGGCCGCTTTTCCGATCCCGCCTGCAGGCCGCCCCGGGCGTTGACCTCTTCGGCCCACATCCGGACGCCCTGAAGGTTCCGGACGCCCAGGACCTGGTACGGCCCGCTCAAGGAGCAGGGCATGCCCACGACAATCTCGCCGGCCATGGCCGGAGACGGTCCAGTTCCGAAAGCGGCCAGAAAAAGAACGATCCGCACCGCAACCCGAATCGACAACTCATGCTTCATGGTCTTCCCTCCGGATCGAAAAATCCCTGGCGAGGGGACGGTCCGTTTGGTGGTTTTTTTGTTTATAGCATTCCCGGCCGTGTCGGTCAAAGCCTCGGGACCGTGGTTTTATCAAGCTGCTCGAGGGGTTGAAGGGGCCTCTCCCGGGGAATAATGGCCTTTATAGAGCCGGACCGATATTCACGAGTATTCGTGATTTCTTTGTCCGGTCCGGTTGTGTTAATATTCTTAAAAATAGCTTTATCTTATTTCGGACGCGAGCGCAATTTTCGACCTCCCAAGGAGCGACGCCCATGGACGAAGGCCAGGACTTACTGATGCAATCTTCGACCGGAGCGTCCGAAACCTCCGGACCGGAATCCGGCGGGGATGTCCAGCCTCTGGAAGCGGACTGCTACGTACAGTTTTTCGAGCGCGCTTTGGACCCCATGTTCATCACCGCCCGAAGCGGTCGGGTTCTGGAGGTCAATCACGCGGCCAAGACCCTGTTCGGCCTGGCGGACGATGAGATCGGGCGGGTTTTCTTTCAGACATTGTATGTCGATCCGGCCGATGAGGCGGGTCTGATCGAACGGCTCGAAAAAACGGGGCTGATTTCCGAGCGGGAGATTCACCTGCGCACGCGGCAGGGGAGGATTTTGGACTGTCTGATCACGGTGATGCCCAGCAAGGACCGGGAAGGGCGGATCGTGGGGTATCAGGGCGTGATCCATGACCGGAGCGCCCGCAAGCGGGCCGAGAGCGCGCTCGAGGTGAGCGAAACCCGTTACCAGACCCTGATCGACAACCTCAAGGTGGGCGTCTATCGGAATACGGGCGGATCGCCGGGCCGTTTCCTGGAGGCCAACCCGGCCATTGCCGCCATGTTCGCCTACGATTCGCTCGAGGAGTTCAAGCAGACCTCGGTCGCGGACCTGTACCAGGACCCGGCCGATCGGGAGGAGTTCCTCGAGGAAGTCCTGAGCAAGGGCCAGGTCAAGGGCCGGGAGTTGCGCTTGAAAAAGCGGGACGGCACGCCGTTCTGGTGTTCCTGCACGGCCACGGTCCATTACGACGGCCAGGGCGGTATCGCCTGGCTCGACGGCGTGATCGAGGACATCAGCGAGCGGCGGGCGGCCGAAGCGGCCCTGCGGGAGAGCGAGGCCCGGCATCGGGCCGTGCTCGAAACCGTGCCCGACCCGGTCGTGGTCCGCGACATGGACCTGTTGATCACGTACGTCAATCCGGCCTTCACCCGGGTTTTCGGCTGGGGCCAGGATGAGGTCACGGGGCGGGCCGTGAATTTCGCGCCGCCGGACAAGGAGGACGAGGTCCGGGGGCTGATCGAGGAACTCCGTTCCGGGCGCTCCTTTTCCGGGGTCGAGACCCGCCGGATGACAAAGGACCAGCGCCTGATCGACGTGAGCGTGAGCGGCGGGGCCTTCCTGGACTCGAACGGCCGTCCCACGGGCAGCGTAGTGACCATGCAGGACATTTCCGAGCGCAAGCGCACCGAAGAGGAAATCCGGTACATGGCCATGCACGACCCGCTGACCGGTCTGCCCAACCGCCGTTCCTTTTATTCGAGTATCGAGGAGGCCCTGACCCTGTCCGGCCGCCGGGAGGACGACGAACGGGCCTGGGCCCTGCTGTTTCTGAACATGGACCGCTTCAAAC
The DNA here is from genome assembly GCA_018830135.1 of Pseudomonadota bacterium. GTDB lineage: Bacteria > Desulfobacterota > Desulfarculia > Adiutricales > JAGVGV01 > JAHJTB01. The sequence goes on from JAHJTB010000498.1 coordinate 7,021, forward strand.
AGATCAACGACACCCTGGGCCCCTGGACGGGGGACCAGGTCCTCCGGGAGACCGCCTGGCGTCTGAAAACCTGCCTTCGCAAAAGCGACCTGCTGTTTCGGCTGGGAGGCGACGAGTTCACGATCATCCTGACGGCCCTGCACAAGGACATCGACGTGGCCAAGGTGGCCCAAAAAATCCGGGAGGCCGTCGCCCAGCCCTTCGAGGTCGACGAGATCGAGGTCCATGCCTCCATCAGCATGGGCATCACGGTCTATCCCGCTGACGGCCATGATGTTGAAGTGCTGATCAAAAACGCCGACATGGCCCTTTCAGCGGCCAAGAGCGGGGGGGACGGATACCGGTTCTACACCGAGGAAATGAACATCCGGGCCCTCGAACGGATGAAAATGGAGTCCAGCCTGCGGGTGGCCCTGGGACGGAACGAGTTCCATCTGTGCTACCAGCCCGTGGTCCACGCGGAAAAGGGGATCGAAGGCATGGAGGCCCTTTTGCGCTGGGACCACCCGGAAATGGGTTCGGTCCCGCCGGACAAGTTCATCGTTATGGCCGAAGAGACCGGAATGATCGTCTCGATCGGCGAATGGGTATTGCAAACAGCCTGCCACGAAGTCAAACGCCTCCAGGACTTGGGCGGGGACCCGTTGTATGTGGCCGTCAACCTGTCGGCCCGCCAGTTCCGGGAACCGGGCCTGGTGGAATCGGTCCGGTCGGCTCTGCGGACCTCGGGCCTGAAGCCGGAATCCCTCAAGCTGGAACTGACCGAAACCAGCGTCATGGCGGACCCGGAAGGCGTGATCGTCACGATGGAGGAACTCCGGGCCATGGGCATCCGGCTGTCCATGGACGACTTCGGCACCGGATATTCCTCGCTCAGCTACCTCAAACGCTTCCCCCTGGACACCCTCAAAATCGACCGCTCCTTTGTCATGTCCGCCCTCGATGATCGGGACGACCGGGAGATCGTCAAGACCATCATCGCCATGGCCCGCAACCTGGGCCTGGATACGGTGGCCGAAGGCGTCGAGACCCGGCAGCAGGTCGAGTTCCTCAGCCGGCAGGGCTGCCATGTCATGCAAGGATTCTACTTCAGCCGTCCCGTCCCGATGGCGGAATTCACCCGCCTGTTGAAACAGACCCGGTAAGCCTCACGGAAGACCGGCCGCCCGTCCTCCATCCGCGCGCCGATTGCCTGATCCGCGGCCTTGTGGAATAATGATAAGCATGGGCCTTTCGTCGCCCGAGGTGAGATGACGTGCCCCGCTACCGGCTGATGGAACATACCGCCGACCTGGGGGCCTGGTTTTACGGCCGCGACCCCGAAGCGGTCTTTGTCAACGCCGGCCTGGCCCTGATGACCCTGATGATCGAACGCCCGCCCCGGCGGGGTGAAGCCGTCACGGCCGTCGCCCTCGAGGCCTCCGATCCGGAAGACCTGCTGGTTCGCTGGCTGAACGAACTGCTCTATCTGGTCCAGGTCAAGAGACGGGTGGCCGTGTCGATCCGGGCGACCGGTCTGACGCGGACCCGGTTCGAGGCCGACGTGGAAACCGCGGGTTTCGACCTGGCCCGGCACGGGATACGCGGCGAGATCAAGGCGGCCACGTATCATGCTCTCGAGTTGCGGCCTTGGCGGGGCCGCTGGCGGGCCCGGGTGGTTTTTGATTTATAATCAATTGATGTCATGTAACGGCTTTGGGTGATAACTTCCAATGAAATTCAACAGGTTGGACGACTGTCGGGTCGAAATACCCGCTTTTGGCGGCATGAGAGTGCCCGGACTGGTCTTTGCCGATCAAAGACTGCTCGAAGAAGCCAGCCGGGACGAATCCCTGCGCCAGGTGGTCAACGTGGCTCATCTGCCCGGTATCCTGGGGCGGTCCATGGCCATGCCGGACATGCACTGGGGGTACGGATTTCCCATCGGCGGGGTCGCGGCGTTCGACCTGGACGAGGGCGTCATATCCCCCGGCGGCGTGGGCTACGACATCAACTGCGGAGTACGGCTGATGCGCACCGGCCTCGAAGCGGACGATCTGCGGCCCCGTTTGCGCGACCTGGTCGAACGGCTCTACCAGGACATTCCCACGGGCGTGGGCCGGGCCGGGCCGCTCAAGCTGACCCGTTCCGAGATCAAGAAGGTCCTGATTCAGGGCGCGGGCTGGGCCGTCCGCCAGGGCCTGGGCACGGAGGCGGACCTGGAGCATACCGAGGACCGGGGGGCCATGCCCGGGGCGGACCCGGACGTTTTGAGCGACCGGGCCGTGGAACGGGGCCTCCAGCAGCTCGGGACCCTGGGTTCGGGCAATCATTTCCTGGAAATCGGGGTGGTGGACGAGATATTCGACCCGGCCGCGGCCGAGGTCTTCGGGCTGTTCCAAGGTCAGGTCACGGTGATGATCCATTCCGGGAGCCGGGGGCTGGGCTACCAGGTCTGCGACGACTTTCTCCAGGTCATGGGGCGGGCCGCGGCCAAGCAGGGCATCGAACTGCCGGACCGGCAGCTGGCCTGCGCCTATGCCGGGTCCGAACCGGGCCGCCGCTACTTCGCGGCCATGGCCTCCGCGGCCAACTATGCCTGGGCCAACCGCCAGGTGATCATGCACTGGGCCGGCGAGAGTTTCGAAAAGGCCCTGGGGCTCAGTCCCCGGGACCTGAAGATGGCCCTGGTCTACGACGTGGCCCACAACATCGCCAAAAAGGAGACCCACCGGGTCGAGGGAGAGGAACGCCGGGTCTGCGTCCACCGGAAGGGGGCCACCCGGGCCCTGCCCGCCGGCCATCCGGCTCTGCCTTCGGCTTACGCCGGCGTGGGCCAGCCGGTCCTGATCCCCGGGGATATGGGCCGGGCCTCGTACGTCCTGGTCGGCGCGCCCGGGGCCATGGCCGAATCATTCGGTTCCTGCTGCCATGGCGCCGGCCGGCTTCTTTCCCGCACCGCGGCCAAAAAGGCGGCCCGGGGCAGGAGCATCGGGCGGGAACTCGAGGACCAGGGCATCGTGGTCCGGTATACCGGCCGCAATACCCTGGCCGAAGAGATGCCCGAGGCGTACAAGAACGTCTCCCAGGTGGTCGAAGTGGTCCACCGGGCCGGGCTGGCCCGAAAGGTGGCCCGCCTGTCGCCCTTGGGCGTCATCAAGGGGTGATGCAGGGGGGCCGGGTCCGGCTCCCCCCTTGCCTTTCGGAGGACGGCCCGGATGCGCGATCGTCCGAAAGCGGACCTGGTTTCCATTTTTCTCGTTTCCGCCGGGGCCCTGGCCTTCGAGGTGATCCTGACCCGGGTCTTCGCCCTGGCCTTCTGGCACCATTTCGCCTCCCTGCTCATCGCTCTGGCCCTGACCGGTTTCGGCGCGGCCGGCAGCCTGCTCGCCCTGGCCATGCCCTGGTTGAAGGCCCGGCCGGCGGCAGCCCGGGTCCTGACGGCCTGGGCGGCCTCCGCGGCCATGCCCCTTTGCTGCCTCGCCGCCCTGGCCATCGGACTCGAACCGCCGGCCCTGGCCTGGGCCCCCGGGGCGTGGCTGGACCTGGCCCTGGTCTGCCTCGTCCTGGTCCCGCCATTTCTCCTGGCCGCGGCCCATATCGGGCTGATCCTGGCCTGGACCGAACGACCCGGGCCGGCCTATGCGGCCAATCTGGCCGGTTCGGCGGCCGGGTGCCTGCTGGCGGCCCTCCTGCTGTCCCGGCTGCCCCCCAATATGTGTGTCTATCCCGGGGCGGCCCTGGTCCTGGCCGGTTCGGCCGTCCGCCTCCCGGACCTGTCTTTCAAGGCCCGTTCCGGCTGGGTTCTGGCCACGGCCGTCCTGGCCGCCCTGGTCATGTTTCGGCCCGTGCCGCTCGATTTCGCCGACTTCAAGGACCGTTCGGCCGCCCTGGCCGCCCGGGGCGGCCGGGTGGTCCGCCGGGCCGTGGGGCTCCAGGGCCTGGTCGAAGTCATCGGCGGGCCGGCTTTTCATTACGCCCGCGGCCTCTCCCTGTCCTGCGCCCACCCCCTGCCCGAACAGCGGGGCCTCTTTCTGGACGGCGACCTGGTCGGCCCCCTGACCCGCGAACAATCGGCCGGCCAACCTCCGGACTTTGTCCGCTGCCTGCTGATCCGGACCGCTTACACCGCCATCCGACCCGGCCCGGTCCTGATCCTCGCCCCCGGCGCCGGCCTGGGCCTGCTGGCCGCTTCCAGCGCGGGCGCGGGGCCCCTGACCACAATCGAGGAAAATCCCCAGATATTCGACCTGATGACCCGGGACCAGACCGGGTTTACGGGCAGGCGTTTCAGAAGGCCGGGGGTCAAAGCCCTCCGGGACGACCCTTTCCGTTTCCTCGATCGCGCCGGCCCGGGTTACGACCTGATCGTTCTGGGCGAAGGGGGCCGCTGGCCCGGCGGTTCGGCTTCGGGCCTGGGCGTTACCCGCCTTTTGACCGTCCAGGGGATCGGCCGGATGCTCGAACGCCTGACGCCCCAAGGAGCCCTGGCCCTGACCGGCCCGCTCGATCGGCCCCCCCGAACCTCGGTCAAGCTCCTGGCCACGGCGGCCGAAGCCCTGAAGAACAGCGGCCGCTCTCCCGCCGCGGCCCTGGCCCTGGTCCGGGACTGGAACGACGCCCTGATCCTGGTCAAACCGGCCGGATTCACCCTGGCCGAACAAGATCGCCTTCGGGAAAGCGCCGATGATCTGGGGTTTGACCTCTCGGTCCTGCCCGGCCTCCGGCCCGAGGAGTTGAACCGGTTTCACGTCCTGCCCGGGGAGCCCCTGGCCGAGGCCGCCGAACTGGTCCTGGACGGCAGGTCCAGGGAATTGTTCGATCGGGCCTGGTTCGACCTGCGGCCCGCCACCCGGGACCGGCCCTATTTTTTCCATTTCTTCCGCCTCAAGACCCTGGGCCTGATTCTGTCCCGCGGCAGAGGCCCGGTCTCATCCCCGGCCCTGGCCGCGACCGAATGGGGACTGCTGTTCACCTGGGGCGGACTGGCCGCGACCCTGGTCCTGGCCGGGGCCGGCATTCTGCTGCCACTGGCCCGGACGAAACCGCGACCGCCGGGGCTGGCCTATTTCGGACTCATCGGCCTGGGCTACATGCTGGCCGAAATCACCCTGCTGGCCGAAACCGTGTGCCGCATCGGACGCCCGGCCCTGGCCGTACCCGGGGTCATCGGCGTCTTCCTGCTGCTTTCCGGGCTGGGCAGCCGCCTCTGGGGCGACCGCCGTCCGGCACGGTTCGCCCTGGCCTCGGCCGCGACCCTGCCCCTGGCCCTGCTGGGACTGCGGTATCTGCCTGGCGGCGCCTGGGTCGCGGGCCTGGCCCTGGCCCCGGCGGCCCTGGTCATGGGCGCGCCCTTTGCCGGCGGACTGACCCATCTGGCCGGCTCCCGGCCCGAAGCCCGGGCCTGGGCCTTCGGGATGAACGGTTTCATGAGCGTGGCCGGTTCCCTGGCCGCTACGCTGGTCTGCCTCCAGGCCGGTCACCTGGCGGCCATCGCGGCCGCCGCCGGCTGCTACCTGCTGGCCGCGCTGGCGGGCCGGAGGGGTACGCGGGGGCATCCGCCTTCGCGATGGTCTTGACATTTCATGGAGATTAACCCAGATTGAAAACACCGGGATGGCGCGGCGCGGCCGAGTCCCGCGGGAAGTCCCGTGCCATATCCCTTTCAAACCGGGTTTTGCGGGATTCGAAGCAGGGCCGGGATTGGGGGCTTCGTCGCCGATGGCTCCTTACAGGAAACAACGACCCGTCTTTGCCAGGAGCTGGAGGCAGCCGAGCCATCTCGCGGAACCGGGACATCATGACGAAAAACAGAAATGAGTTGATGCCGGAGACTGACTGTCGAATTCTGTTGGTGGACGACGATCCGAGGGCGTTGAAAAACCTGCGACGCATTCTGAAAAAGGAAGGCTACCAGGTTTTTACCGACAGCAACCCGGTTCATGCCCTGGAACGCCTGGAAGCCGAGTTTTTCGACCTGCTGGTCAGCGATCTCAAAATGCCTCATCTTAACGGGATGGAACTTTTGGATCGGGTCAAAACGATCGCTCCTGAGGTCGAGGTCATCATCATCTCCGGTTATGCCAGTCTTGAAGGGGCGGTCGAAGCCACGAAAAAGGGCGCCTATCATTTCCTGGCCAAGCCTTTTACACCCGATGACATCCGTTCCAAGGCGGCCGAGGCCCTGAGCCAAAAGAGGGTCAGGGACCAGGCGCGCTCGATCGAGTCGCGGCCCGGCCCGGGGGCCAAAGGCTCCCTTATCATCGGTCAAAGCCCTCGGATCAGGCGCATTGCCGAGATCATCTCCCAGATCGCTCCAACCGACTGCGGCGTGCTCATCTGCGGCGAGTCCGGGACAGGCAAGGAACTGGTCGCCCAGGCCATACATGCCCAGAGCAAGCGGGTCAGGCGGCCTTGGGTCGCCTTCAACTGCGCGGCCTTCAGCCCGGAACTCATGGAGAACGAGCTTTTCGGCCACGAAAAGGGCGCCTATACCGGCGCCCACCAGACCCGGGCCGGCCTTCTGGAGATGGCCCAGGGCGGAACCGTTTTTTTCGATGAGATCGGGGAGATGCCGCCGGCCATGCAGGTCAAGTTGCTGCGGGCCCTGCAGGAGCGCGAAGTACTGAGGGTGGGGGGCGCCCGGCCCGTGCCCGTCGATCTGAGAGTCGTTGCCGCGACGGCCCGGGACCTCCAGGAGGAAGTGGCCGCCGGCGCTTTTCGCCAGGACCTGTTCTATCGCATCAACGTGGTCAGGATCGATCTTCCCACGCTGGCCGAGCGTGGGGAGGACATTCCTCTATTGGCCTATCACTTCCTCTGGGTGTTCAAACGCCGGATGAACAAGCAGGTCAAAGGGATCGACCCGGAAGCGCTCGGCCTTCTGTCCGCATACGCGTTTCCAGGCAACGTGCGCGAACTGATGAACATCATGGAACGAGCGGTGGCCCTGTGCCAGGGGGAAGTCATCCAGCCCCGCGACCTGCCCCAGGACCTGGCCCTGGTGAAACTGGCCCGCTTCGATCAGTCCGGCGATCATTCACTCACCCTGGAACAATTGGAACGGAATTACATCCTGCACGTTCTCAATCGGACCGGCTGGGTTCGCAACAGGGCCGCAACGATCCTGGGCATAGACCGGGTCAGCCTCTGGCGCAAAATGAAAAAATACGGCATCGAGTGAAACGTTGCCGATCCGCTATGTGACGTTGAATAACGCAACATTCGAGTCCCCCCTTTGAATCCGCGGACCCGGCCGGGCGTCCGGACGTCGCCGTTACAAACCGCAACAATCCGATCCCGCTTTCGTTCCGGCGGCCAAGAGCTGCATATATAATAAACTCAATATGATATTGATTATCATTGTTTGGCACGCCCCTTGCTCCACGCCAACACCAAGGAGAGGTCCAGCCCAAATGTTTCGCCGAGTACTGGTGGTTATTGAAAATGAACGGATTTATCAGCCGGCGATCGAGTACGTCCTGGAATTATCTTTGCGCATGGACTCGGAAGTGACCTTTCTCGTGGTGGTGGAGATGGCCTTTTTGGACAACACCTGGCTGGGGTCCAAGCGGAACGCCATCAGCGAGTTGGAGGATCGCGCCGGTCCGCTTCTGGCCGATCTTTCAACCAGATTCCTCAAGGAGGGCGTTTCGACCAGTTCCGCCATCCGCATGGGCGATCCCGGGCAGGAGTTTTTGAAGTTTCTTGCCGAGCGCCAGCCTTTTCAAGCCATCATTTGGGGAAGCGGGGAAGACCTGCCCAGGGCGGTTCGCCGGGGGCACTGGCTGTCCAGGGCGAGCGCCTCCCTGGAGTGCCCGGTCCTGACCGTGAGCAGCCGTCACCAGGGGGGCAAAAGCAAGCCGGTTGATCGAGAGGATTACCATTGAATCCAACAGCAATACTCGGGTTGAAAACAAGGTGAAACATGTTACAACAACTGACACCGGACATGATTCTTGTGATGTTGATGATCGGAGTCGCGGTATTTTTGTTCGTGGTCGAGTGGCTTCGAGTGGACGTGGTGGCCATCCTGATGATGGTCTCCCTGCCGCTTCTGCACCTGGTCACACCCAAGGAGGCTTTCTCGGGGCTGTCCAGTAATGCGGTGGTATCCATCATCGCGGTGATTATCATTGGCGACGGTTTGGACCGGACCGGCATAATCAACCGCCTCGTGGCCCCGATCCTTCGCCTGGCGGGGAAAAGCCAGTCCCGGATCGTGATTTTCATCTCTCTGACCGTGGCGACCATATCCAGCTTCATGCAGAACATCGGCGCGGCCGCCCTGTTTCTCCCGGCCGTGCAACGCATCAGCAAAAACCTGAAGATTCCGATCAGCAATCTCCTGATGCCTATCGGCTTCTCGGCCATTTTAGGGGGCACGGTCACCCTGGTCGGGTCCAGCCCCCTGATCCTGCTCAACGACCTGCTCATCCCCTTCAAGCTGAAGCCTTTCGGCCTGTTCGATGTCACACCCGTCGGTCTGGCCCTCGTGGGAAGCGGCATCGCCTGTTTTGTGATTTTCGGCCGTTTCATTCTGCCCAAGAGCAAGGTCGAGGAGGCCCCGCCGGTCGCCGAGGAGCAGGCCGGTGAAACCGACCCCCTGTTTGAAGACCTCGGCCGTCTTTGGGAGTTGAAGACCGCGAAGGACTATACGGACTACCGCGACCCGATCACCGTGGATGTTCTGAGACGGCAATACCTGGTCAACGTGGTCGCCCTGACCGAACCACCCGACTTCAAGGTGTTCAACCCGGCCCCGGAACAGGAGGTCTGTTCCTTGGTGGATGTCGTCGTCCGCGGCCAAAAGGATGACGTCAAACGCATGGCCCGCCTGGAGGGCATGGACATCAAGGAAGGCCTCGATGTATTCAAGGCCGACTTGAGCGACGACCTGGCCGGCGTACTCGAGGCGGTGGTCGCCCCCCGTTCGGCCATGATTGGCAGAACGATCGAGCACCTGGACCTGCGCCGGCGATTCGGAGTGGAACCGC
>JAHJTB010000499.1 GCA_018830135.1 Pseudomonadota bacterium
ATTGAATATTTTGTAACTGCCTATAATCGCAGTAGAGTTTTTCAAATTTGGCACTAACATATGTTGTGAATAGGTTTACCATGTTTTAGTGCCAACAACTTTATATTTGACACTATAAAAATAATATTTTATAATGCACTATATGGGTATAGGCCTTCACCGGTACCGGGCCTGGTGAAGGCCTTTTTTTATGCACCCAACCCAACCGAACCAGGAGGTCCGAAATGCCAATCAACTTCCACACCGTATCCTACCCATTCACCCCTTCCGATCTGAAAAAGCGTATCGACTATGACGGCGGTTCCGACCCGGTCTATGTCGGCTATGCGGCGCCGGGCACGGCGGATTCCGCGGCCGCCTGGCAGATACAAAAGATCACTTATACCGGCGGGCTGGTAAGCGGAATCGACTTTGCCGGAGGAACGAACGATTACAACAGGGTGTGGGACGATAGGGCATCCTACACCTATAGCTGACAGGGGGCTGAATCATCATGGGCTTTGTTCTTAACCCGCTGACCGGGCAATTCGATCAGGTCGGGGCGTATCCGCCGATTTTCGGGTTGACGGAATTGGCTGAGGCGCCGGCGGCCGGCGACCTGCTCCGCTTGGCGGATATCTCGGCGGGCAATGTCGAGAAGAAGCTGACGGTGGCGAACTTGTTCGCGTATCTGTCGGCCAACCAGGCGACGCTGGTGGACCACGGCTCGATCGGCGGCCTGGCCGACGACGATCATTCCATATACGCCCTTTTGGCCGGCCGGGCCGGCGGGCAGACGCTGTATGGCGGGAACGCGGCCAGCGAGGGCCTGACGCTCGATTCCACGTCTCATGCGATCAAGGGAAATGTGGTTATTCAGCCAAACGGCGGGAGGGTTGCGATAGGGCATACCGGGACACCCGATGCAGCACTCGACGTAATGGGAAACTTTTACTTCCGTTCGGCGGGGATTACTAATCCTTTTACTGCGCGAGTAGACGCAGATGTTTACGGACTAATTTATGAAGCCAACGGATGTGGAATCGAGTTCTATACCGATTCCACAACTAGTCCGGCCTTTGCCTTTGCTGCTTTGGTTCCTTCGACATGGGTAGGCTATATTCATTACGGGGTCATGTCCTTCAGGGCATACGAAGATGACGGGGCGGGCCAGCTACAAGCGATAGCTACCGGAACAAAAATCGCTTTCAACTTTGCCAACTCGTCGACAAACCTGGTCAGCATTACTGCCAATGGTAATTTGGGACTCGGAACTTACGGATTTGGAACGAACGCTGAAAAGGTTCTTGCGATTTACAATGGAGTTGAACCGACGACAAGCCCTGGTAATCAAATCGCTATCTTTTCGGTGGATGTTTCCTCGGCGGCCACATTGGGCCTTCGGACGGAGGCGTCTGTCGCGGCGGAGACGGATGAAACAAAATTCAGTCACAAGCTACCCATTAGGATTAATGGGGCAACCTATTATGTGATGCTGACAGTAACATAACAGGGGGTATAACGATGGCTTTGCAGAAGGAATTTCTATTGCCGACTGGAATTGAGGCGTCCTACTGGCGAGTATCCAGAGTTGAAGTGCTCAACGGTGTTGACGTTTCCAAGGTATCCCTGGAACTATATCTGGATGCAGAAGCTCGTCAGAATGGCTCGCGCCCGTGCGAACTCTACGACGTTCGCCTGGCTGGTTTTACTCTGTCCGAGCTGGAGGCCGAAGGGGTGAATCCTGTCGCTCTGGCCTACCAGAAAATCAAGGCGTATGAAGGGGACAGCCTGCCCGTTAATCTCCAGGACGCCCTGAACGTTTAGAGGAGGTGAAGCATGAAGTATCTGAAAATCGACAAGTGCGAGGCTTTCAATCGCCGGTTGAGCGAACTTGCCCTGGCCCGGAACATGGAGCCGCCCCCGGCGCAAAACACGCTGGACCTGCTGGAGGTGATGGTCAACGGCATGCCCTCGGGGGGGTTCGATCCGGCGACCATGAAGAAGCGGCTGCGGTTGATGGATGTGATCGAGCAGGCCCGATCCAACGGCGCGGCCGACCAGGTCGGATTCGAGGATGCGGACTTCGAGGAACTGAAGGCCTGCGCCAAGTCGGCCAAATGGACCATGTTGTCGTCCGACATCGTGGCCCTGTCCGACGAGATCGAGGCCGGCGGGTCCGGATCGTAGCGGGGTCCGATCGTGGACGCTAATCTGGCCGTTACCGTCGTTTCCTGTCTGAACGTGGTCTTCGTGGGTCTGGCCGCGCTCGTGGTCAACCGGTTCCTGGACTCGCAAAAGCTATGGCGGGAGAAGATCGAGGCCCAAATCGAGGCCCTGGACGCCGGGAAGCTGGCTGTCGGGGCCTGTGTCGATTGCAAAGAGGCGACCTGGGAGCGTCTGGAGGCCGGCGACGAGCTGTTCGGCCGGGTGATCGAGACCATGAACCGGCTGGAGACGACGATCAAGGCGTTCGATCGGCGGTCCGCGACGGCGGACCTGGTTTTGATCAAGGCGATTTTGGGTGAAAATTCCGAGGACCTGCAACGATTGTATGAGGCCCTCAACAAGGTGGTCATTTGGGGTCAGTTTGACCAGGAAGGGGTGCCGTCGTGATTTATTGCAAGCGTGGAGACCTGGATAGCCAGATTGTCCGGGAGGTCCAGGAATGGCTGTGCCTGCACGGCCTCCGGCTGTCTCCGGACGGGGATTTCGGCGAAATTACCGAGCGTGCGGTCAAGGAGTTCCAGGCCGGGTATCCGGGCCTGGTTGCGGAGGGGATCGTCCAGGAGGACACCCTGGAGCGGCTGCGGCATCCGCTGAAGGTGGCGGACCTGCCCCTGGCGCGTCAGACGAGCCTGGGCAACCAGGTCGTCATGCGGGCCAAACAGCATCTCAAGGTCCATCCCCGGGAGGTGGGCGGCCAGAACAAGGGCCCCTGGGTCCGGCTCTACTGCCAGGGCCATGACGGCACGCCCTGGGCCTGGTGCGCGGGGTTCGTGAGCTACATCGTGGCTTCGGCCTGCCGGGAGTTCGGGGTCCGGAACCCCTTGAAATATACCATGAGCTGCGACAACCTGGCCGACCAGGCCCAGCGGCTGGGCATCCTCGCCAACGGCCCGGAGACGGGTCCTCGGCCGGGGGACATCTTCCTCAACGTCAGTCCTCGCAACAAGCGCGATTGGGTCCATACGGGGATCGTTACCGGGGTGGACGGCGGCGAGGTCCGGACGATCGAGGGCAATACCAACGACGACGGGTCACGGGAGGGGTACGAAGTATGCACCAGGCGCCGGGCGATCGCACCCCGGGACTTCGTGCTGTTGAGCAAGCTGGGAGGGAGTTGAGCCATGGACGTGACAAGTATCCTTGAAGGCCTGACCAAGAGCCTCCCCGACCTGGTCATGGATTTTATTCCCGGCGGCCAGGTTATCCGGAACATCGCCCGGGCCGTGGCCGGCACGTCGGACGATGCCGAGGCCTCGGCCAGGATCGAGGCGGACCCGGCGCTTCAGCTCGAGTACCAGAAGGCCGTGCTGATCCAGGCGGTTGACATGGCCAAGATCGAGGTGGACCGGGTCCGGGCCGAAAACGAGGTTCTGGCCCAGGTCAATGAGACCATGCGGGCCGAGGCGGCATCGAAAAACTGGTGGACGTCCGGTTGGAGGCCGTATTGGGGGTTTGTGGCAGGCACGGCGTTTGGCATGGTCTGCCTGCTTTGCTGCGTCCTGGCCTATATGGCGATTATCGGCGGCAAGTCGGAAGCCATGGCCATGATTCCCCAGGTTATCGGGGCCTTTACAGCTCTTTTCGGCATTCCCATGGCCATCCTGGGTATCGCCTCCTGGCATCGAGGCAAGATGCAGAGGATTCTGGCGGGGGAGCTTCATGGGCGGACTTAAGAGCGATATAAGAGGTGATCCCAATATTTTGTAAATTCTAAATTCGTCTACAGTCAGTCTACAGTTGGTAGTAAAACAGAGTATATTCCTGACCAATCGAAAAATAATAAATATAATAATATCTATATGTTAAAAATTTATGTGTTGGCTGAATCAGACTACGAATCCGTAGGTCGGGTGTTCGAATCACCCCGGGCGCGCCATTCGATCTTTGTCAGGCTCCAGTCACCAACTGGGGCCTGTTTTTTTCGGGGGGCTCCAGTGAACTTGCCCTCCTGCACCGGGATCGGGACGAATCCCATTGACCCAGGTGTGAGCTTGTCCCGAGCCTTCAGGCGAAGGAAATCACCCCGGGCGTGCCGGAACATTCCAAGGACCCGGGTTAATAGCCTGGGTTCTTATTTTTAGGCGGGGTGCAAGAATAGCCGGGATATCCATAAGTTATTGAAAATCCACCGATCTGTCTCCAAAGGTCAAATGAATACCTGACCCATTTTCCCTTTTAAAGAATAAGGATAAAATCAAGAAAGAAAGGGAGAACATGCCTGGAGATATTAATGCAGGGCCAGACAGGAATGCCATACCGGTTTCAGTGGAGCGAAGCGGAACCCGGTGTTCTGGTGACCCTTTTATCATGCCTTACTCCTCGAATGCTTCGAATTCCAAATTGAAACTCGGTGTATGTACCAAAATCAGCATGGCCTCGCTCGATCCGGTATTCGTGTACCGAAACCGTGTACCTATAGGCACGATGCACACGTCACCGGCAGACAGATCATTGGACGCTTCATTGACCGTGAACGTTACATTTCCCCGGACAACATAATAGTATTTTTCCGACCGGTTCGACCAGGACAGTTTGTGGCTGACACCCACGGGAACCGTAATCTCGGCCAAAGAGGAGCCGGTATCCATCCCTGACGTGTAATCAACGATCTTGAGCCCGTCGAATTCGATCGGGTTTCCTGCCTCGTGCCTGATAAGCATGGTCTCTCCTTATATTGCAGCTTCACTTTCCGAAAGTTATTCCCGGAACGACTATGGATCACGGCAATCCGATCATTTCGGTCCTCGCTCTCAGCACCAGGGTACCTGCCGGATCGACCCATTCCTCCATGCCATCAGGCTGAATCAGGCTTTTATACTTCGCCCACCCGGACTCATCATGAAAATACAATTCCGCCAGACCGGCATACGGTTCTATCTTCGGATCGAGGCTGTGACTGACGATGTACCGAAACCCGCCAACGTGTTCCATAACCGATCGCACATTCGGGACATGGACGTCCAGCCAATGGTGATGGAATTTTTCATAGTCCGCCCCTGCCTTGGCCTTCACCAGGAAGCTGACCTTGTAGAAACCGGAGCGAGTGCATGGGAAGGGCGCGTTGAGGGTCAAGGGTTCGACCTTGAGGCACTCTGAATTATCCAGGACCACGTATTCCTTGGAGGCCCAGGGCAGGTAGGGCAACGCTTTTTGCTGGAACGAGTCCTCCGGCGTGATCCCGTGAGGTTCATCCGGTCTGGGCAGGGGCTTGTCCCACCACAACTGGGCCATCCCATCCCAAGGGTGCTCACCGTTGGGTGTCGGATCGAACAGAGCAACGATATACCGGCGGGCATGAAGCTTCCCTTTGGCGGCACGCTCCTGTTGGGCCCGGATCACAAGGGGCATGTGGTTGGCGAACCAATGGACGACGAGTTCCTCTCTGGAAGCTGTTGGTTTGCGCTTGATGAGGTAGATCATTTTAGCGCCGGGAGTCGTTTTGGGTGAAGTTGACACTACTATCGGATCGGGTGGTCTGGTCATGGCGCCCTCCAAAAAGACCGCGTTGCCGGACCGCGTTCCACGGGGATTTTAATCTGAGTCGGAATCCGGCTTTCCATTGCGGTTTCCGTTTTTCTAAAACCGCGCGTGTTCATTGGATTTTTTTCTTTCATGCCATTGTAATTCGGAGACACCATTCTTGTCAAAGTCGAAATCATCCAGTCCGGCATGAAAAATTCCGGGCAGCGGATGGAAGTAATTGAGTGTCGTGCACCCGGACTTTGCGGACTTTCAGGGAATTTCAGGACCGCGAAATCCGGGCTCATAATTTTTTTTAGTAGAAGGGACATCCAGGTATTGAAAATCAATCGATCTGTCTCCAAGGGTCAATCGGACACTTGCTACCCCAATGAATAATTGTTGCCGCCGAGGCAATAGGCCGCATCGCTCCACGCTCGGCAGGCATACTCCCCCTCCAACTCCTTCGGCAGACGATACGTTTTGACATCCTCCTTGGCGTTCAAACGGCGGATGAACTAATGGACGTCGTTCCAAGAAACATTGGACTCTACATATCTATCCCAAACACTTGAGGTTCTTTCCGAGTACTGCAATTTTCATTTAACCAGTTGGTAATTTTTTTCATCATGCTGTCTTCCCAAACTCTTGCACCCGTGGGACAGTTTTTAACACAAGCGGAACAGCGGATACATAGCTCGATTTTAGTTGTCACGCTATCATTTATTGAAATGGCTGCAGTTGGACATACACTGGCACAAGTACCACAAACTGTGCATGTGTCTTCCTTGGTCACTGGTGAAACAGTCATGGCTCGCACGCCGCCTTCATATGGAAATCTGCCGGGAATTTCCAAATCAATTTGGGCATCAGATGATTGTAGCGCTGTGACTTTATCTCTAATTTTTGATCCAAAATCCATTGCCTTTTGAACATCCATGCTATCCGGACGTCCATTTGCGATGGGGACATCCTCTGTTGCAAAAGAGTGCTCCCCAATAAATGCACCACCGGCAACCGGATTAAAGCCTAACTCAATAGCAAGATTTTTTAATTCTAACAATGAATCTTCATACTCGCGGTTCCCATATACAACTATGATAATCGCTAAGGTTTTGCTTGCTTTTAGCTGTTTGAATCGATTGATTGCATCAACTGGCAGACGGCCGCCGTAAACAGGTGCACCTATAATTACGAGTTCATCTGAAAAGGGCGGGATTGTTTGTCGGGCTCCTTCCGGAAGTGTCAAATTAATATGCTCGACATCTTTAACAGTGGTGCCTTTAGCAATACTTTCCAGTACTTTTTGAGTGGTTCCAGTAGGTGAAAAATAGATGAGTTTTACCTGTTTAACTTTCATTGTAACCTCCTCCTGTCATATTAGTCGAGATGATCTCCCAAAGCCATTCTCAATAATCCTAACGCCTTGTGTTGGTCTTTGGACAGCCTGAGTGCGACCTGGCGCCTGTTTCCCAAGCCTGCGGGAGAGCCAGTTTCCTCATTTTGAGCCGCCAGGGTGGCTGAGTCACTGCATTCGGAGCATACCTAGCCGTTAGAGATATTGTCAACTCCTGATTATAACAAGTCTACAAGGGGTCAAGGGGTGTACGCTTTTAGTGACTTAAAATTTGAAACACCTCATAAAAAACAAGAAAGCCATGCTGCATTTTTTATGAGATATTCAGTACATGCGGCTAAAACCGCGTTCAGGGTGTTACATAACTTAACGCCCTTGGGCGTCATCTGATACTTGTGTTGATGAGGGAGTTTACGAATAGCGGAGCTCCGGCCTGTCTCATGGCCTACGCTTCCGGTTGGGCGATTTTTTCCGGAAATAAGATTGTCGGGTTACGCTTCGCTGACCCGACCTACGGGGAGGGCAAGGGATTTTATTCGGCGATGGTTCCCGGCCTTTCGCCTTCCGGAGGGTATGCCCGGAAGGCGGAAGGGCACGGGCGGGTGTCAAGTCTTGTCCCGGTCGCGGTCGCGGAGTTCGCGGCGGAGGACCTTGCCCACGGCGGACTTGGGCAGTTCGGGCAGGAACTCGTACAGCCTGGGCACCTTGTACGCGGCCAGGCGTTCCCGGCAGAAGGCGTTGAGTTCCTCTTCGGTGACCGTTTCGCCCGGCTTGGGCACGACAAAGGCCTTGACCGTTTCGCCGCGGTACGGGTCGGGCATGCCCACGGCGCAGGCTTCGAGGACCTTGGGATGTTCGTACAGGACTTCGTCGATGTCCCGGGGGTAGATGTTGTACCCGCCGGCGATGATCATGTCCTTTTTGCGGTCCACGATGTACAGGTATCCGTCCTCGTCCATTTTGGCGATGTCGCCGCTGTAGAACCATCCGTCCCGGATGGTCTTGGCCGTTTCGTCGGGGTTCCGGTAGTAGCCCTGGCAGGTCTGGGGTCCGCGAAAGATCAGTTCGCCCTCCTGGCCCAGGGGCATGTCCTTTTCGCCGGTGTCCACGTCCACGATGCGCACGTCCGTGTCGCAGACGGGCACGCCCACGCTGCCCTGTTTGAAGACGCCCCGCCAGGGCGTGTAGCTGGTGAAGCCGGTGGACTCGGTCATGCCGTAGCCCTCGATGATGCTGGCCCCGGTCGAGGTCAGGTCGCTGATGGTTTCCAGGGCCAGGGGCGCGGCCCCGGTCAGGAAGGCCTTGACGAAGGACCGGTCCATGTTTCTGAACTCGGGAATGGCCAGCAGGCCCACGAAGATGGTCGGCACGGCCGGGACCACGGTCGGTTTGTACTTGAGCATCATTTCGTACACGGCCTGGGGTTCGGGGCGGGGCATGAGCACGTCGGTCCAGCCGTTGATGATGGACAGGTTCATGACGCCGTTGAATCCGGCGATGTGGAAGAAGGGGAAGACGGCCAGCTCTTTTTCGTGGAGGTCCTTGAGGTCGTGGACCCAGGCCCGGGTGATCTGGGCGGTGCGGCTGATATTGCGATGGGTCAGGGAGACCCCCTTGGACAGGCCGGTGGTCCCGCCGGTATAGGGGATGTGGGCCAGGTCGTCCAGGGCCGGCGGCGAGCCGGAAAAGTCGGGCGAGGCGCCTTTGATCACGTCCAGAAACTGATGGTAGTCGGCCGCTTTTTCATATTTCCGGTACATGTCCTTTTTGACAAAGGGGAAGAGCTGCTTGAGGGGGAAGGGCAGGTAGTCGTTGACGTGAGCGGTGATGACGGTCCGGACCCGGGTCTTGTCCCGCAAGGCCAGCATGCGCGGAGCGAGCAGGTCCAGGGTGACGATGGCCGTGGCCCCGGAATCGTTGAGCTGGTGTTCGAGTTCCCGGTCGGTGTAGAGCGGGTTGTTGGGCACGGACACGGCCCCCATCCGCCAGAGTCCGAAGTAGGCGATCACGATCTGGGGGATGTTGGGCAGGAGCAGGGCCACCCGGTCGCCGGCCCGCACGCCCAGGCGCTCGAGTCCATTGGCGAAGCGGTTGGCCAGCCGGTCCAGTTCGGCGTAGGATATGCGCCGGCCCATGTAGACCAGGGCGTCCCGGTCCGGATGTTTTTTCGCCGTCCGGGCCAGGATTTGGGGCATGGTCAGGTCTTCGAAGTCCATCGACGAGGGCACGCCGCCGGGATACGACTTGTGCCAGATCCGCTCTTCCATGTGTTTCCTCCCTCAGGTTGTTTTTCATTCCGGACGGGGCCGCGGAAGCGGCGCGAACCGAATCGAGGCGTGCACGGGCCCGTCGCGCTCGCGGGACCCGGGCGCCCGAATTACGGGCATCCCCTCGGAGGATGCCAGGCATTGATTTAAATAGGGGCTTGGGGGAGATGTTGCCAAAAACCGGGGCGGATGGCAAGTCTGTTTTATCGCCGCCCGGCGGCGGAGCCGTCCTTTGGCTCGATACCGCGGGGCTTTCAGCGAATCGGGACCCGGGGCATGGCCGTCGCCCGCGCGGCCTTCGGCCGAAGGCCGAGACAGGGCGGCTTTTCAATGCCGCCAACCCCGTAAAGGTTGCCCTATGCCAAAGATTGGGCTTGACAATCCCCCCGGAAAACCCGTTATATAGTCAAAAAAAAGTCTCTGACAAAATTAATCGATGCCGAGCGAGGGTTCCGGCCGTCCGTAGCCGGAAATCCATATATTCCGCACAGGGAAAGGGAGTCCGTGACATGAATATCACCTTGACTCCGGTTCGTTTTCTGGAAAGAACCGTCAAGCTCCATGGCCGAAAAACCGGCGTGATCTGCGGATCACTGCGTTTCACCTACCTCGAGTACGCCGCGCGGGTCAACCGCCTTTCCAACGCCCTGTCCAGGCTGGGCGTGGGCGCGGGCGACCGGGTGTCGTACCTGGGGTACAACTGCCACCGGCTGCTGGAGGCCTTTTACGGCGTGCCCCAGATCGGGGCCATCCTCCTGCCGCTGAACATCCGCCTGACCCCCGGGGATTTCGACTACATCATCAATGAATCCAAACCCAAGGTCCTGTTCGTGGACCCGGACTTCATTCCCCAGATCGAATCGATCCGGGACCATATCCCATCGGTCGAGCGCTTCATCCTGCTCGAGCCCATGGAGTCCCCCCCGGCCTGGACCGGCGGCACGTACGAGGACCTGATCGCGGGCGCCCCGGCCGACCCGCCCTATCCCCCGGGCCAGTACCCCTTCGGGGAGGACGACGTGGCCGAGATTTTCTACACCAGCGGCACCACCGGCCGCCCCAAGGGCGTCATGCTGACCCATCGCAACCTCTATCTGCACGCCCTGTCCGTCATGTCGGTTCACTGGATGGATGAAACCGACATCCAGATTCACCTGATCCCGCTCTTTCACGTCAACGGCTGGGGCACGCCCCACTACCTGACGGCCAAGGGCGGGGCCCACGTCATGACCCGCAAGTTCAGTCCGGTGGAGACCGTGGAGATCATCGAGCGGGAGCGGGTGACCCGGATGTTCATCATTCCGACCATGGTCAACGCCGTTCTGGCCCTGCCGGACCTGGCCGGGTACGACATGTCCAGCCTGCGCAAGGTGCTCATCGGCGGAGCGCCGCCTCCCACGGGCATGATCGAGCGGACCGAGGCGGCCTTCGGCTGCGAGGTCCACACCGCCTTCGGCATGACCGAGGCCTGCCCCCTGATCGCCTGGCCGGAACTGGGCCCCTACCTGGACCCGGAGACCCGGGAGTACCGGGCCAAGAAGACCTGGGGCTCGATGATGCCCGGGGTCGAGTTCCGGGTGGTGGACCCCGAGGGCCGGGACCTGCCCTGGGACGGTGATACCGTGGGCGAGCTGCTGGTGCGCGGGGACATGATCATGCTGGGCTACTACAACAGTCCCAAGGAGACGGCGGATACCCTCGACGGCGGCTGGTACCACACCGGGGACCTGGTCGCCCTGGGGCCGGACGGTTCGCTTTTCGTCAAGGACCGGAAAAAGGACATCATCATCAGCGGCGGGGAGAAC
>JAHJTB010000500.1 GCA_018830135.1 Pseudomonadota bacterium
GCGATTTATTTGTATATATTTCAATTAGTTACCGGATACCCGGCTCCCGTCCCCCTCAAAACGACTTTACGAAAAATTATTTCACACTCCCCCGGGAACCACCACCAACACTCAATAAAAATTTTCACCCATTATTGCTGAAGCGCACCGGACGCTCAAACATGAAGGGTCAAGCGAAGGGGTTGCAAAGGAGGCGCGAGTCCTTCCGGGCGGGATTTCAACCCCATGGATACATCAGGTTGCGCACGGACCCGGATCAAAACCCGTGCGAATTCCAAACCGGATATATTTCGCCCTGGAAACCGGGAAACGATCGGCCGAATTGTAAGCCCCTTTGGCCGGGCCAGGCCCGGCTCATTTTCGATCCAGGATCATGGCATGGTAATATGCCGGCCCGGTCCGCCGGTTCCGGCGCCCATGGACCCGGAACGGCTGAATCATCCGATCCGGCCTGGTGTTCCGAGGGGCGATGTGGGGGAGCCACGACTTGTCTGGCATGATTCCCACTTTTTACCACAGATTCGAAATACACTATATGGTGTGTCCAAAAAACAAGATAACAATATATTGTTGTGGGGCTGGCCGGAAATCGATAAAAATTTCCAAGAGTTCCTGGATTTTTCCCTTGACAGTGGGAATTGCACCAAGTATAGTGGGAAAAAGTGGGTAAATGTGGATAGAGGTGTCTTTAAAACCCGGTCTTGAACAAAGGGTCATATGCTTCGATTCAGAGGAACATTCGCACACAACATCGACGCCAAGGGCAGGCTGTCGATCCCCAACCGTTTTCGGGATGTGCTGCGGGAGAAGAACGACGATCGGCTGGTCATCACCAAGGGAATCAATCACGAGTGCCTGGTCACTTTTCCGATGGACCGCTGGCTGGAGACCGAGGAGCAGGTAGACAACCTGCCGGCCGGGCTGGCCAAGGACAACTTTATCCGCCACTTTATTTCACCGGCCCAGGACTGCGCCATGGACAAGATGGGCCGGGTCCTGATTCCGCTCCAGCTTCGGCAGGAGGTGGGGCTGAATCGGGAGGTCATGGTCGTGGGCGCACTGGGCAAGTTTGAAATCTGGGACCGGGCTGCTTGGGAGGCCTATTACGAGAACCAGGCCACCCGGGACAAGGCCCTTGAACTATTGGATGATCAAAATATCCGTTTCTAATGAGGTATGGAGTATCATCACCGGCCGGTCATGTTGGAGGAGGCCGTAAGCGCCCTGGCGCCCCGGCCCGGAGGCCGGTATGTGGACGGGACGATTGGCGGCGGCGGCCATGCTCGGGCGATCCTGGATCGGATCGGTGCTTCCGGTGCGCTTTTGGGTCTGGACCGGGACCCCGTGGCTATTGGTCGCCTGGAGGAGACTTTGGCCCCGGCCGCGTCCGCTCTGATTCTGCGTCGGGCCAATTTTTCCAATCTGGATGCTGTCATGGCTGAGCTGGGTTGGCAGGCGGTGGATGGCGTGTTGTTGGACCTGGGCCTCAGTTCGTTTCAGCTCGACGCCTCGGGACGGGGGTTTTCCTTTCAGCGGGACGAGCCTCTGGACATGCGCATGGACCCCGATACCGGGCAGCCGGCTTCCGTTCTGGTCAACCGGATGCCTGAAAAGGAGCTGGCCAACCTGATTTTCGAACTGGGTGAGGAAAGGGGTTCCCGGAGGGTGGCCCGGGCCATTGTTCGTTCGAGGCCCCTGGCGACTACGGCCCAACTGGCCGACGTTGTCCGGCGTGCTTTGAGCCGGCCCGGCAGACCGCCGCGTATCGATCCGGCCACCCGCACCTTTCAGGCCTTGAGACTGGCCGTCAACGGGGAGCTGGATCATCTGCAACGGGCGCTTGCTCAAATCCCTTCGCTGCTGGGACCCCGGGGGCGGGCTGTGTTCATCAGCTTTCATTCGCTCGAGGATCGTCTGGTCAAGCGGGCCATGGTTCCGGCGGCGAGACGGGAACCTGAGACCATGGAGGGCCCGGCCTTGAAAGCCATATATAAAAAGCCTTTAACGCCGACTCCGGAGGAGACGGCCGAGAATCCGCGATCCCGTAGCGCAAAACTTAGGGCCGGATATCGAATCGGTTGAGGAGACACGGGATGCCAATGGTGCAAACGAATCGACTCAGAGCAACCTACCTGACGGTTCGAAAGGGCAATCGCAAGTCCAAAGCCTCTTATTGGGCCCAGGGCCACCGGTTTTTCATGGCCTTTTCCGCGGCCAGTCTTTTCATTGCCTTCGCCCTGTTCTTTGTCTGGTCCAACTACAACGGCGTCCAGATGGGCTATGAAATCGCGCGTCTCCAACGGGAACGTTCCGAACTGGTGGACCTTAACCGAAAACTGAAACTTGAATTGGCCAACCTGACTTCCCTGGACAGGCTGGAGCGGGTGGCCAAGGAGGAACTGGGGCTGATCGCGCCCCGGCCGGACCAGGTTCAGGTTATCGAATGAAGGGTTTTGAGGCCAAATGGACCCGCTTCAGAATTACGCTGGTTTTTGGCGTTTTTATTTTGATTTGGGCGGCTGTGGTTCTCCGGGCCTTTCAGTTTCAGGTCCTGGAGCGGGACCGTCTGGCCGAGATTGCGGAAAAGGAGTCCCATCGGGTCGTCAAACTCAATTCCGTCCGGGGAGACATATTCGACCGGACGGGTGAAAAGCTGGCGGTCAGCCTGGAAGCGGACTCCGTTTTCGCCGAACCGGTCAAGATCGAAGAGCCGAAAAAGACGGCGGCTCGACTGGCCAAGGTTTTGAACCTGGACACGGCTTCCCTGGCCGAGCACTTGGCCGGCCGAAGCGAGTTTGCCTGGGTTAAGCGTCAGATCAGTCCGGAGGAGGTGACCCGGGTCGAGTCCCTGAATCTCCAGGGTATTCATTTTCTTAGTGAAAACAAACGATTTTATCCCAATAAGGACCTGGCCGCCCACATCCTGGGGTTCGTCGGGGTGGACCCCAAAGGACTCGAGGGCCTGGAAATGGCTTACGACGAATACTTGCGGGGGGAAGCGGATTATCGGCGGGTCAAAAGGGACGCCCTGGGCCGCGTCTTTCTCGATCAGGCCTCCCCGGACCCTCGAGACACCCGCGGCCACAGCGTTCATCTGACCCTGGACCGGCGAATCCAGTACATCGCGGAAAAGGCCCTGGCCCAGGCCGTGGAAAAACACAAGGCCCGCCGGGGCATGGCCCTGGTCGTCAGGCCCCAGACCGGTGAAGTTCTGGCCTCGGCCATGGTGCCGAACTACAACCCCAATGTGTTCGCGCGATACACCGCCGGGGAGAGGCGGAATCGAATCCTGACCGACGCCTTTGATCCGGGCTCGACCTTCAAAATCTTTGTGGTCGCAGCCGCACTGGAACAGCGGGTGGTCGAGCCGACGACCCGGATTTTTTGCGAAAACGGTTCTTACATGATCGGCCGGAGCGAGATCAACGACCATCATAAATATGGCTGGCTGACCGTCGACAAGGTCATTCAGTATTCCTCGAACATCGGAGCGCTCAAGATCGGCGACCTGCTCGGTCCGGCCGAACTGCACCGGTATCTGAGGCGGTTCGGGTTCGGAAGCCGGACCGGCATCGATCTGCCCGCCGAGTCGGCCGGCCTGCTGAGGCCCTGGAAGAAATGGCGGCCAGTGGACGCGGCCAACGTCGCTTTCGGTCAGGGTGTTTCCGTGACGGCCATCCAGTTGGCCATGGCCATGTCGGCCATCGCCAATGGCGGACTGCTCATGCGTCCGTACATTGTTTCCAAGATCACGGACAGCTCGGGACGGACGGTCAAGGCGACCGAGCCCCAGGTCATCCGTCAGGCCGTGTCCGTCCAGACGGCCCGGGCGGTCCGCTCGATGCTCCGCCAAGTCGTCTGTGAGGGGGGGACCGGTTCCCGGGCTGAATCGGCCGCTTATCCGGCGGCGGGAAAGACCGGCACCGCCCAGAAGCTGGACCCGGCGACGCGAGCCTATTCGAACCGGAAATACCTGGGCCTGTTCGTCGGGTTCGTGCCTTACAACGACCCTCAACTCACCATCCTCGTGGTCATCGACGAGCCCTGGCCGGACATCTACGGTGGCGTGGTGGCCGCCCCGGTCTTCAGGGAAATCGCCATGCAGGCCCTGGCCGTGCTGAACGTACCCCCGGTTCAACAACCGCCGTCGATTCGCACGGTCGAGCCCGACGGCCGGCCGCTGATCGTTCAGGCGGCGGCAACGGTCAGCGCGCATCCGGTCCGGAGCGTTCAGGGGTCGGCCGGGGCGGAACCGGAGACGACTTCCCGATACGCCCCCGGGACCATGCCCAATCTGCAGGGGCTTTCCATGCGGCGTTGTCTGGACCTGTTGGCCGAATACGAGCTGCACCTGAACTTTACCGGTAGCGGCCGGGCCGTATGGCAGAGCCCGGACCCGGGCAAGCCGATCCAACCGGAACAGGTCTGCCACGTCCGGTTCGAGCACTGACATGAAACTCGAGGACCTTATGAACGCCCTGGACCTGACATATCCACCTGGAAGCGGGCTGTCGGAAGTGACGTCCGTGACCCATGATTCCAGGGCCGTGGTCCGCGGTTCGCTCTTTGCCGCTGTTCAAGGGTTTGCCTCCGACGGACGCCGCTTTGTATCTCAGGCCGTGGAAGCAGGAGCCGTCGCGGTCATGACGGACGCCGCCCTGGATTGCGATCCGGGCGTACCCGTCCTCCGGGTTTCCGACGTTCGGTCGGCCATGGCCCTGGCCGCGGCCACCGTGTATGGCCACCCTTCCCGGCGAATGACCCTGGTCGGCATAACCGGCACCAATGGAAAGACCACCACGACGTACCTGATCGAATCCATGCTGAACCTGGCGGGCCGTCCGCCCGGCGTTCTGGGCACCGTCAGTCTCCGCTTCGCCGGACGGAGCTTCCCGGCGAGCATGACCACGCCCGAAGCCCCGGACCTTCAGCGGACCATGAAGGAGATGCTGGACCAGGGCGTCGAGCATCTGGTCATGGAAGTCTCCTCCCACGCCCTCGATCTGTCCCGGGTCGCCGGCTGTGAATTCGACGTGGCCGTCTTCACCAACCTCTCTCGGGACCACCTGGACTATCACCGAGACCTGGAGGCCTACTTCGAGGCGAAGCGGCGTCTTTTCTTCGAACACCTGACCGGGGGGCGTTTGCCGGACGGGCCGAAGGCCGTGGTCAACGTGGACGACGAATACGGGCGCCGTCTGGCCCGTGACCTGGGCCGCCGGGCGGTGACCTTTTCCCTGCGGGGCCCGGCCGACCTGTCGGCGGATCACATTCGGAGCGACCGGAGCGGCCTGCAGGCGTGTTTCCGGACCCCGAGGGGAGATGTCGAAATCCGATCCCGTTTGCTAGGAGGACTCAATCTCTATAATTTCCTGGCCGCGGCCGGCGTGGGGCTCGTGCTGGACCTGGATGCCGAATCCATCGCCCGGGGGCTTGAAGCGCCGTCCGTGCCGGGCCGCCTCGAACGCGTGGGTGAAAATGACGGTTTTCTGGTTCTCGTGGACTATGCCCATACCGAAGACGCCCTGTCGAGGGTGCTGGAGGCGGTTAGAGCCCTGGGGCCCCGGCGCCTGATCACGATTTTCGGCTGCGGCGGCGATCGGGATCGGGGCAAGCGGCCCAGGATGGGCAAGGTGGCCGGCGGCCTTTCCGACCTGGCCATTGTCACCAGCGACAATCCCAGGACCGAATATCCGCTGTCCATCATCGACCAGGTCGAGGCCGGAATGATTTCGCCCCGGGCGGTCCGCTTGGACCCGGAGCGGCTCAACGGTGATTTCCGGTCCGGGTCGTATGTGGTTCTTCCGGATCGGCGCGAGGCGATCGGGCTGGCCTGCCGGGTCATGGCCGAAGGGGACATCCTGGTCATCGCGGGCAAGGGACACGAGGACTATCAAATTCTAGGACACGAAAAAATCCACTTCGACGACCGGGAAGAGGCCGCCCTGGCCTTGCGAAGGGAAGGAAAGTTTTGACCCCGTTGTCGCTGAACCTGTCCGAAGCGGCCCGGGCCGTCGGGGCCCGGAACCGGGCGGGCTTTTCGATGGTCGCGCTGTCCGGCGTATCCACGGATTCCCGGACCGTCGGGCCCGGCGAGTTGTTCTTTGCCTTGCGCGGCGAACGGATGGACGGCCACCGATTCCTGAAGGACGCCTTCGACCGGGGCGCCTCGGCGGCCGTGATCAGCGAAGACGTCGGAACCTGCCGCAAAGGCCCCTGTCTCCGGGTCGAGGATACCACGAGGGCCCTAGGCGACCTGGCCGGGTACCTCCGGCGACGCCACCCGCTCAAGGTGGCGGCCGTGACCGGTTCCAACGGCAAGACCACGACCAAGGAAATGCTGAAAAGCATTTTGGGACGAAAATTCAAGACGCTGGCCACGGAAGGCAACTTCAACAATCTGATCGGCCTGCCCTTGACTCTGTTCCGGCTTCGGGACGAACATGAAGCGGCCGTGCTGGAAATGGGCATGAACCAGTTTGGAGAAATCGCACGCCTGACCGAGATCGCGGCCCCGGACATGGGATTGATCACCAATGTCGGCCCCGCCCATATCGGTGGCGTGGGCGGGATCGAAGGGGTGGCCCGGGCCAAGGGCGAGTTGTTCGCCGGTCTGGCGTCAAGGGCCGTGGCCGTGGTCAATCTGGACGACGCCCACGTGGTCAAGGCGGCCGAAACGGTTGCCGGTCCCCGCCTCACCTTCGGGTCGGTAGATGAGGCCCGGGTCCGGCTCCGGGGACTGCGTTCGAGGGGCCTCCAGGGGGTGCGGTTCGAACTCGTCATGCCGGCCGGCCGGGCCGAGGTCCGACTGCCGCTTTTGGGCCGACACAACGCCTTCAACGCCTTGGCCGCGGCCGCGGCCGCGGTGGCCTTCGAAATGACTCCGGCCGACATTCGGGCCGGTCTCGAAGCCGTTAAACCCGCGCCGGGCCGGCTCGAAATAAAAAAGCTCGCCGGTCCGGTCTATGTCCTGGATGACACTTACAATGCCAACCCGGCCTCGACCCGGGCCGCTCTCGAAGTCCTGGCCGGCCTCAAGGGCCGAGGCCGGGCTTTGGCCGTGCTGGGGGATATGCTCGAACTGGGACGGAACAGCCGCTCTCGGCATGAAGACCTGGGCCGGTACGCCGCGGAACTGGGCCTGGACCTGCTGGTGGCCGTGGGGCCTCGGGCCAGGTACGCGGCCGGCGGCGCGGAAGCCGCGGGCCTCGATGGGCGGGTCGTGCATTTCCGAAAGGCGGACCAGGCCGGGACCTGGCTCAAGACGCATATTCGACCCCTGGACCGGGTCCTGGTCAAGGGCTCCAGGGGCATGAAAATGGAAACCGTGATCGACTGCCTGAAAGAAGGGGCCTGATGCTGTACCATCTCCTCTATCCCTTGCATGCGGTGTTTCCGGTTTTCAACGTTTTCCGTTACATCACGTTCAGGACCATCTACGCCGTTCTGACGGCCATGGTCATCAGCTTCATCGTGGCGCCCTGGTTTATTCGCAAGGTCAAGCAGTTCCAGATTCGTCAGTACATCCGGGAGGACGGCCCGGCTTCGCATCACGCCAAGGCCGGCACCCCGACCATGGGTGGCGGATTCATTCTGTTCTCGGTCTTCGCTTCGGTCCTCCTCTGGTGCGATCTGCGAAACGTATTCGTCTGGATCGTCCTGTTCGTGGGCGTGGGCTTCGGACTGATCGGTTTCGCCGACGACTATTTGAAGATCAAGCGCCGTCACAACAAGGGACTGTCCGGCCGGGCCAAGATTCTGCTCCAGATCGCCGTGGCCGGCGCGGCCTCGATATTTCTGTACGCCTGCCCGGACTACGGCACCCGCCTCTCGGTACCGTTTTTCAAGGGTGTGCACATCGAACTCGGTGCGGCCTACATCCTGGTGATGATGGTGGTCATTGTCGCCACGTCCAACGCGGTCAACCTGACCGACGGACTCGACGGGCTGGCCATCGGACCGTACCTGTTCGCCATAGCCACCTATCTCCTGCTGTGCTACCTGGTGGGACATTCCCGACTCGCGGCCTACCTGCAGATTCCTTACGTGGCCGGCGCGGGGGAAACGACGGTCGTCTGCGGGGCCCTGGTCGGCGCCGGCATCGGCTTCCTGTGGTTCAACGCGTACCCGGCCCAGATATTTATGGGCGACGTCGGTTCACTGCCCCTGGGCGCCGTGCTGGGCACCGTGGCCATACTCATCAAGCACGAACTCCTGCTCATCCTGATCGGCGGCATCTTCGTCCTCGAAGCGGTCTCGGTCATCATGCAGGTCGGCTTTTTCAAGGCCACGGGCGGCAGACGCATTTTCCGCATGGCCCCGCTTCATCACCATTTCGAACTCAAGGGCTGGCCGGAACCCAAGGTCATCGTCCGGTTCTGGATCATCGCGGCCGTGCTGAGCCTGATCGCCCTGAGCACGCTCAAACTAAGGTAGAGGACGCATGGATTTGGACATGAGCCCCGATCGCCTCGCCACGACCCCGGACCAGACGCGCGCCGGAGGGCCGGATGTCGCCGGACGGCGGGTCCTGGTCGTGGGACTGGCCCGGACCGGACTGGCCGCGGCCGAGTTCCTCCAGGGGCGGGGGGCCCGGGTCACCGTGACCGACATGCGTTCCGCCGAGGACCTGGGCCAGGCGGTCTCCACCCTGGCCGAACGAGGGGTCCGTCTCGAACTCGGGGGCCATCGGGAGGCAAGCTTCACCGAGGCCGACCTGATCGTGGTCAGCCCGGGCGTGCCGCTGAACATTGCTCCCATGCAAAGAGCCCGCGACCAGGGCGTGCCGATCACGGGGGAGATGGAACTGGCCTCCCGATACCTGACCATACCCATGATCGCCGTGACCGGGACCAACGGCAAAACGACCACGACCAGCCTGATCGGCGACATCCTGCGGGCTTCGGGACGCCGGGTCTTCGTCGGCGGCAACATCGGCAATCCTTTGATCGGAGTGCTCGACGGCCGGGAGACGCCCGACGCGGTCGTGGTCGAGGTTTCCAGTTTTCAACTGGACACGGCCGAAACCCTGCGCCCCGATGTCGGGGTCATCTTGAACGTGACGCCGGATCATCTGGACCGATATCCGGATTTCGAGGCATACGTCGCTTCCAAACTTCGCTTGCTGGCCCGACAGGGACCGAGGGACAAGGCCGTGTTCAACGTGGATGATCCGGTCCTGGAAGCGGTCCGGTGCCCTGCGGCCCCGCTTGGCTTCTCCCGCCTCAAAAGGGTCGAGACCGGGGCCTTCCTCGAAGGCGGACGCATCGTCCTGTCCGAGGAAGGGCGGATGCTGGGCGACTTGGCCCTTGCGGACCTGGCCCTGACCGGGGCCCACAACCATGAAAACGTCATGGCCGCCCTGCTGGCGGCCCGGGCCGCGGGGGTGGACCTGGAAACCGCATGCCGGGCCGCGACCGCTTTCAAGGGCCTTCCGCACCGGGTCGAACTGGTGGGCGAATTCAACGGCGTGCGTTGGTACGACGATTCAAAAGGGACCAACGTGGGCGCGGTCATGAAGTCCCTCGAAGGATTCGATGGTCCAGTCATTCTGATTGCCGGCGGCCTGGACAAGGCCGGCGACTTCCGTGCCCTGGCCCCGCTGGTCCAAAGCAAGGTCAAGCGCCTCGTCCTCATCGGACAGGCCCGGGAAAAAATAGCGGCCGCTTTGGCCGGGCAGACGGAAACGGTCCTGGCCGATGACATGCGCGAGGCCGTGGTCCGGTCCCGGGAAGGGGCCCGGCCGGGCGACGTGGTCCTGCTTTCACCGGCCTGCGCCAGCTTCGACATGTTCAAGGACTATGCCGAACGCGGCCGGGTCTTCGCCGCGCTGGTCCGGGAGGTCGCCCCCTGATGCCCGAGGCCGTCAAGAAACAGAACTGGGACTACATCCTGCTCCTGTCCGCCCTGTGCCTGACGGGTCTGGGGCTGGTCATGCTCTTCAGTGCCAGTTCCATCATGGCGGAAAAGCGGTTCGGAGACGCCTACTACTTTCTGCGGCCCCAAACCATCTACGTGCTGGCCGGCCTGGGGGTGATGCTCCTGATAAAGAACATCCCCTATCAGTTCTTTACCCGGCTCTCACCGGTCATCCTGCTGATGACCGTGGTGGCCCTGGCCCTGGTTCTCGTTCCGGGCCTGTCCGCCAAGGCCGGTGGCGCCTCCCGCTGGCTCCGGGTCGGGCCGGTCACCTTTCAGCCCTCCGAGGCGGCCAAGGTGGCCCTGGTTCTGCATCTGGCCTTTTTTCTGGCGGCCAGGCCCCAGGGTATACGCTCTTTTACCGGGGGGCTCCTGCCCCATCTGATCGTGCTCGGACTGATGGTCGTCATGATCCTGGCCGAACCGGACCTGGGCACGGCGGCCATTCTCTGCCTGCTGGCCTTGATTCTGTTTTTCGTGGGTGGGGCCAGGATGACGCATCTGTTCGGTCTGGCCCTGCTGGCCGCCCCGGCCGTCTATTTTCTGATCGTACGGTATCCGTACCGCATCCGGCGCATCCTGGCCTTCACCCGGCCCTGGGACGACCCCCTGGACACCGGCTATCACATCATCCACAGCTTCCTGGCCTTTGCCTCGGGCGGGCTGACCGGTCTGGGACCGGGCGGTGGACGCCAGAAACTCTTTTTTCTGCCGGAATGTCATACCGACTTCATTTTTTCGGTGATTGGCGAGGAACTGGGGCTGGTGGGCGTGGCCTTCGTGGCCTTCCTGTTTCTGGTCCTTGTCTGGCGGGGTATTGCCGTGGCCCTGGACGCGTATGAACTGGAAGGTACGTATCTGGCCTTGGGCATGACCATGATCATCGGACTGCAGGCGTTTCTGAACATGGCCGTGGTCGTGGGGCTGGTTCCGACCAAAGGTCTGGCCCTGCCTTTCTTCAGTTATGGCGGTTCGGCCATGCTGGTCAACTTCGCCGCCCTGGGCATGATCATGAACGTGGCCGCCCAGGAGAGGCCCCGGTCATGACCCGTCTGCTGATAGCCGGCGGCGGCACGGGTGGACATCTTTTTCCCGGCATTGCCGTGGCCGAGGAATTCATGCGAGGCGACCCCAAAACCGAAGTGTTGTTTGTGGGGACGGGCCGGCCGGTCGAGGCCGAGGTTCTGGGCGCCAGGGGACTGTCTGCCGTCCGGATTACGGCGGCTGGATTCAAAGGCAAGGGCATCCGGGGCCGAATCCGGTCTCTGGCTTCCGTTCCGGTGGGGCTGTTCCAGTCCATGGGCATCATCAAGCGTTTCAATCCCTCGATGGTCTTTGGCGTGGGCGGCTACTCCTCCGGTCCGGTCGGGCTGGCGGCCAGGCTGATGGGGCGTCCCACGGCCATTCACGAGCAGAATTCCGTGCCCGGCATGACCAACCGGATTCTGGGCCGGCTGGTGGACCTGGTCTTTATCAGCTTCGAATCATCCCGGAGCTTCTTTCCGCAAGACAAGGTCCGCCTGACGGGGAACCCGATCCGGGCAGAGATCGCCGCGGCGGCCGATGTCGAGCGGCCGGTCCGTTCGGAAGGCAGCTTGACACTGCTCGTCGTGGGGGGCAGCCAGGGTGCCAGGGCGGTCAACCGGGCGGCGGTCGGCGCCGTCAGCCTCCTGGTCAGCCGGTTCCCCGGACTGCGACTGATCCATCAGACCGGAGAGCCGGACTACGAAGAGGTCCGGTCCGCGTACGAGCGGATCGGGCTACGGGCCGAAGTCGCCCCGTTCATCCAGGACATGGGCCGGGTTTACCAGGCCGCCGACCTGGTCCTCGGCCGGGCCGGCGCCCTGACCGTGGCCGAAGTGGCGGCCATGGGGCTGCCGGCCGTATTCGTCCCGTTGCCCACCGCGGCCAGCAACCACCAGGAAATCAACGCGCGGTCGCTGGCCGATGTGGGGGCGGCCCGGATCATCCTCCAGCGCGACTTGACCGCCGATACCCTGGCCGGGGTCCTGGCGGAGCTGATGAACGACCTGAGCGGGCTGGTCGATATGGCCAAGGCCGCCCGAAATACCGCGCGCCCCGCGGCAGCCCGTGAAATCCGGGACCACTGTCTGACCTTTCTGGAGGCGGCTGCATAAGCCATGTATCGCAAGAAGCGACATATCCATTTCGTGGGCATCGGCGGGATCGGAATGAGCGGTATCGCCGAGGTCCTGCTCAATCTGGGGCACCGCGTCAGCGGCTCCGATCTCAAGGACTCCGAGACGTTGCGGCGTCTCATCGTCCTGGGAGCCCGGGTGAGCATCGGCCACGCTCCGGAAAACGTGGCCGAGGCCGAGGTGGTGGTCGTCTCTTCGGCCGTCCGGCCGGACAACGTCGAGGTCCAGACCGCGCGGCGGGAATTCATCCCGGTCATTCCCCGGGCCGAAATGTTGGCCGAGTTGATGAGGCTCAAGTACTCCGTGGCCGTGGCCGGCTCCCATGGCAAGACCACGACCACCTCGCTGATCGGCACGATCATGGCCGGGGCCGGGATGGACCCGACTCTGGTCATCGGAGGCAAGCTGGACATTATCGGTTCGAACGCCCGTCTGGGCGAGGGCGATCTGCTGGTGGCCGAAGCGGACGAGAGCGACGGGTCCTTTCTCATGCTTTCCCCGACCTGGGCCGTGGTGACCAATATCGACCTCGAACATCTGGACTACTACCGGGACCTGGATCACCTCAAGGAGACCTTTCTGACCTTCATCAACCGGGTGCCCTTCTATGGCGCGGCCTTCATCTGTCTCGAGGACCCCAACGTCCAAAGCCTGATTCCCGCCATCCGCAAGCGCCATCTGACCTACGGCTTTTCCACGCAGGCCGACATCCGGGCCGTGGACCTGGAGGAACGCGGCTGGGGAAGCCGGTACGGACTGGTCTTCAAGGGCGAGCATCTCGGGAGCATCGACCTGAGCCTGCCGGGCCGGCACAACGTGCTCAATTCTCTGGCCGCCGTCGGCGTGGCCCTGGAGATCGGCGTCCCCTTCCAGGAAACCGCCCAGGGCCTGAGTCGGGTGGGTGGGATTCACCGTCGTATGCAACTCAAGGGTGAAGCCGGAGGCGTGACCGTCATCGACGACTACGGGCATCATCCCACGGAAATCCGGGCCACGCTGTCCGCCCTGCGATCCTGTTATCCGGACCGGCGGCTGGTGGTCGTCTTCCAGCCGCACCGATACAGCCGGACGCAGGCCCTGTTCGACTCGTTCAGTTCGGCCTTCAACCAGGCCGACAGTCTGTTTCTGACCGATATTTATCCGGCCGGCGAAAAGCCGATCGAAGGCGTAACCGGCCGGTCACTGGCTGAATCGGTCCGGCTGCACGGTCATCACGAAATCGAGTTCGAGGCCGATCATGACCGGCTGGTATCGATTCTGATGGCCCGGCTTCAGCCCGGAGACGTTCTGATGACCCTGGGCGCGGGCAACATCTGGCAGGTGGGCGAATCCGTCCTGGAGATTCTGAGGCGTGGATCGAGAGACTGAGGACATACTGATGGGTTTGGCTCCCAACCGAGTCAGCTTCGAGGTCCCCCTGGCCGCCATGACGACCTTCGGCCTGGGCGGACCGGCCGAGGCGCTGGTCGAACCGGAAACGGTCGATGAACTGCTCCGGATTCTCGAATATATCCGGGGACGACGTCTGTCCTGGTTCATCCTTGGGGGAGGAAGCAATGTGCTGGCCGGTGACGGCGGCTTTGCCGGGGTGATCGTGCGTTTGGGCAAGGGCTTCAGCGGATTGAGGATTCTCGAACGCCGCGACGATCGGGTTTATATCGAAGCCGGCGCATCCGCGGCCACGGCGGCCCTCCTGACCCTGGCGCGCCGGGAAGGCCTGAGCGGAGTCGAGTTTCTGGCCGGTATTCCCGGCTGGGTGGGCGGCGCCCTGGCCATGAACGCCGGGGGCCGCGACGGGTCCATCATTCAGGCCGTCGACCGACTGACCCTGGTTGTGGCCGGCGGCCGGGCCGAAGAGTGGGAACGCGGTCGTCTCCGGGCGGAATACCGTCGTCTGGACCTCCCCGAAGGCGCCGTCATCGTCCGGGCGGTTCTGGCCCTGACTCCGGACGCGCCGGAAGCCGTCGAAGCAAGGGTCAAGGATATCCTGGATCGGCGGAGCGCGACCCAGCCTCGGGGCCTTAGAAGCGCGGGTTGCGTGTTCAAGAATCCGGCCGGAGACTCGGCCGGCCGCCTGATCGACGCAGCCGGCCTGAAAGGTCGGCGTGTCGGGTCGGCCTGGGTGGCGGAAGAACACGCCAACTTTATCGTCCACCGGGGCAAGGCCACGGCGGCCCAGGTCATGAAACTGATCGAAGAGGTGCGCTCCGAAGTCGACAACCGCTTCGGCGTGCGACTCGAGCCGGAAATCCGGATCATCGGCCGGGGATTGGAAAAGGGGTCCAACTGATGCAACCGCCCCAAAAGAAAAAGACGATCGTTGTCCGGGGAAATCGGTATGTCGGGGCGGCTCTGGCCAAGTCGACGGCCCGAACCGGGCTGAGGCGGATGATCGGGGCCGTCCTCCACACCGGCAAGATTCTTTTCAGCGGCTTTTTCCTGTTGTTCACCCTGGGCCTGCTCTCGGCGGGGCTGGTTTTTGCCTATCACTACCTGCTCCATTCGCCCACGTTCATGGTGCGTAAGGTGATCGTCAGCGGGCTGGAGCGGGTCAGCCAGACCGAGGTGCTCGAGCGGACCGGACTGGACCGGCCGAGCAACATCCTGGCCTTGCGCCTGGCCGAGAGCGCGGAACACCTGGAAGCCCATCCCTGGATCGAACGGGTGACCGTGACCCGTCGATTTCCGGAAACGGTCCTTGTCGATATCAGAGAGCGTCGGACAGTGGCCTTGATCAACCTGGGCACACTGTACTATCTGGACGAGAACGGACGGGCCATCTGCAGGGTCGGCGTAAAAGAGAATCCGGAACTTCCGATCATCACCGGCTTTTCCAGGGAAGACCTGATCGAGCGGGAACGGTTCACGCAGCGGGACATGAGGTCGGTGTTCGCCTTGCTCCAGGTCCTGGCCGGCCGGAACGATCGTTTCCGGGTCGAGAACATATCCGAGATCAATTTCGACCCGGTGCGGGGCCTGAGCCTTTTCACCCGGGAGGACGATGTATGCGTCAAAATCGGCTTTGGCGATTTCCAAGGCAAACTCAAGCGGCTGGGCCGTGTCCTGGCCCAACTCAAGATAAAAGGCCAGGACGCCGGGCTGACTTATTTCAATCTCGAATGCAGCCCCCGGGTCATCGTCCGCCGGACCGCCGAGGGCTAGGAAAAAGGCCCATGTTCGGCCAGGGCGCAACATTCTTAAGTTCGGAAAGGAGTCTCTGAACCATGGCCAACCAACTCATCGTCGGCCTGGACATCGGAACCACCAAAATCTGTTGCGTGGTCGGCGAGGTGACATCGACCGGCCTGGATGTCGTTGGTATCGGCATGCATCCGTCGGTGGGCCTGCGCAAGGGTGTCGTGGTCAATATCGAACGCACGGTCGAGTCGATCAAACGGGCCGTCGAAGAGGCGGAACTGATGGCCGGTTGCGAAATATCCAGCGTTTATGCGGGGATCGCCGGCGGCCACATCAAGGGGTTCAACAGTCACGGAGTCATCGCGGTCAAGAACCGGGAAGTGGGGCCGGCTGACATCGAGCGGGTCATGGAGGCCGCCCGGGCCGTGGCCATTCCCATGGACAGGGAAGTGATCCACACCATTCCACAGGAATTCATCGTGGACGACCAGGACGGCATCGTGGACCCGCTGGGCATGGCCGGCGTTCGGCTCGAGGCAAAGGTCCACATCGTAACCGGGGCGGTGACGTCGGCCCAGAACATCATCCGCTGCGCCCACAGAGCCGGCTTGGACGTCTGCGACATCGCCCTGGAATGTCTCGCTTCGGCCGAAGCCGTTCTCACGCCCGAGGAACGGGACCTGGGCGTGGCCCTGATCGACTTCGGCGGCGGGACCACGGACCTGGCCATCTTTTCCCAGAACAGCATCAAACACACCGCGGTCCTGGCCCTGGGCGGATACAACCTGACCAAGGACATCGCCTATGGCTTGCGGACCCCGATGAAAAACGCGGAAGACATCAAGAAAAACTACGGCTGCTGCATGTCCAGCATGATCGATCCGGACGAGGTCATCGAGGTGGAAAGCGTGGGGAGCCGACATCCCCGGAGTCTTTCCCGCCAGATACTGGGCGAGATTCTCGAACCGAGGGTCGAGGAGATTTTCGCCTTGATCCAGAGGGAAATGGTCCGTTCCGGTTTCGAGGAGGAGGTGACCTCCGGGGTGGTCATCACCGGGGGCGGCGCTCTGCTGGAAGGCCTGCCCGAGGTAGCCGAACAGATATTCGATCTCCCCGTCCGCCGCGGCTATCCCATGGACGTGGGCGGATTGACCGATGTCATCAACAGCCCCATGTTTGCCACGGCCGTGGGGCTGGTCCTGTACGGGGTCAAACAGGAACAGGGGGAAGGGGAGAAGATTTTTCGCATCCGGCAGAAGAACATCTTCAACCGGGTGTCATCGCGCATGAGGAAATGGTTCAAAGACTTTCTTTGATAACGTTGACAAAAGGGAGGGGTAAAAATGGAATTCGAATTTGTGGACTACCAGAGTTCAGCCCGGATCATGGTCATCGGGATCGGCGGGGCCGGCGGCAACGCGATCAACAACATGATTCATTCGGGCCTCGAAGGCGTGGGGTTCCTGGCGGCCAACACCGATCTCCAGGACCTGAGCGCATCGAACGCGAGCATCAAGCTCCAGCTCGGCATGGAACTGACCCGGGGGCGGGGCTGCGGGGCCGATCCGGAGGTCGGACGACAGGCCGCCCTTGAAGACGTGGACCGGATCAAGGAGGTCCTGGCCGAGGCGGAGATGGTTTTCATCACCGCCGGCATGGGAGGCGGCACGGGCACCGGCGGGGCGCCGGTGGTGGCCGAATGCCTCAAGGAACTGGAAAACCCGCCTCTGACCGTAGCCGTGGTCACCAAGCCCTTCCATTTCGAGGGCAAACGCCGGCTGATGCACGCCGAGGCGGGAATCGAGTTGCTCAAGGAGTACGCGGACACGATCATCACCATTCCCAACGATCGGCTGCTGGCCATGGCGCCCCGAGGTTTCCCCATCCGGGACGCCTTCAAGCTGGCCGACGACGTGCTGCTCCAGGCGGTCAAGGGCGTATCCGACCTGATTCTTCTGCCCGGCCTGATCAACGTGGACTTCCGCGATGCTCAGAAGATCATGTCCAACAAGGGCCTGGCCCTGATGGGGACCGGCATCGCCTCCGGGCCCGACCGGGCCGTCCAGGCCGCCCAGCAGGCCATTTCGAGTCCGCTGCTGGAAGACATTTCGATCAAGGGCGCCACGGGAATTTTGATCAACATCGCCAGTTCGGACAACAACGTGACCCTGGAAGAGGTGGACGAGGCCTGCACCCTGATCCGGAACGAGGCCGGGTCGGACGACGACATGATCATTTTCGGTGTGGCCTGGGATGAAACCCTTGAAGACAACATGCGCATCACGGTCATTGCGACCGGGATCGGGCAGGAGCCCAAGCAGCGGCTGGAGGAGGAGAAGAAGACATTGCGCCTGGCCAATCTCGATGAGGTGGCCCGCCGGCCCGACGTTTGGGAACGGTCGCCGCGTAATCGGAAGGAGGCTCGCCCCCAGGACCGGCTCCAGGGGTTCGAGGCGCCCCAGTACAACAACAAGTACGAGAGCTTCATCTTCGAGGGTGAAGATCTGGAGAAACCGACCTTTATGCGGCGCAAGGCCGACTGAGTCTTGCGCGCGGGCATGAATTAGAAACGGCCGTGCGGCCATGTCCTGGAATATCGTCGCTCGATATCGCCGTTTCCTGGACCAGGAAACCGGGACCGTCGTCAAGGACTGGGGAGGAAAGATCCCGGTGGGGCTGGCTTTCGCCAATACCTACCACACCGGGATGTCCAATCTGGGCTTCCAGGCGATCTACGGGCTGTTCAACGACTACCAGGACGTGGTCTGCGAGCGGTTCTTTCTGCCTGATCGGGACCTGGCGGCCGAACACGCCCGGACCGGGACGCCGCTTCTGTCGGTCGAGTCTCAAAAAACGCTTGACCGGTTCGAACTGGCGGCCTTTTCCCTGTCCCATGAAAACGATTACCCGGGCGTCCTAAGCATCCTGTCCCTGGCCCGGATGCCGTGGCGTCGGGCCGATCGGGGCGAGGACGGGCCGCTGATCCTGGCGGGCGGCGTGACCATGCGGCTCAATCCGGAGCCCATGGCCGACTTCCTGGACCTGATCCTGGTCGGCGATGGAGAGGAGATCGTGCCCGATCTGCTTCGGGCCTGGCGCGAGATTCGATCAGAACCCCTCCCAAAAACAGAACGAATCTTGCACCTGGCCCGGATGGTGCCGGGGGCTTACGCCCCCGGCAATTATGAGGCGGCCCTCGATCGGGAGGGCCGCCTCATTTCCTTTGGACCCGATCGAAACGACCTGCCCGAAAGAATCCGGGTCGTCCGCGTCCGAAACGCAGAGGCCCGGCCTCTGGCCTCCCGGATTCTGACCCCGGCGACCGAGTTCGCGGACACGGGACTGGTCGAGGTCGGTCGGGGCTGCGGTCGGGGATGCCGCTTCTGCCTGGCCGGGTTCGCATATCGGCCCCCACGTTTTTTTGATCGCCGGGACATTCTGGCCGCCCTCGATCGACACCAGCGACCGGCCGGCCGGATCGGTCTGGTCAGTCCGGCCGCGGCCGACCATCCGGACATTGAAGGAATCGTCCGTGAACTGACCGGCCAGGGCCGTCAAGTGACCATCTCCTCCCTCCGTCTGGCCTCCCTGACCCACGGGCTGGTCGAGGCCCTGATCGAATCCGGTCTGAAAAGCGCGGCCGTGGCCCCGGAGGCCGGTTCGGAACGACTGCGGGCCTTTGTCAACAAGAACCTGACCGAACCACAGATACTCGACGGGACCGCCATGCTGGCCGAGGCCGGAATCAAGCGGCTCAAACTGTATTTCATGATCGGTCTGCCGTCCGAGACCCGGGACGACCTCCTGGCCCTGGCCGACCTGGTCAAAAAGATCAAGGACCGGCTCGTCCGCGGCGCCCGAGGCCGAAGCCTGACGCCTCAGATCACGCTGAGCATCAGCTGTTTCGTCCCCAAGGCCTTCACACCCTTCCAGCGGCAGCCCATGATCGAGGTCAAGGAACTCCAGGCACGGGCCAGGCTGGTTCGGGGAAGACTGTCCGGGGTCAAGGGCCTCCGAGTCAATTTCGACGTGCCAAAGTGGGGCTACCTCCAGGCCCTGCTCTCCAGGGCGGACCGGCGGGGGTCAGCCCTGATCGAGGCCCTGGCCGGCGGTGATAGCCTGGTTCAGGCCAAAAAGCGGGTGACTTTCAATCCGGATTATTTTGTAACCAGGTCGATGGAGGGAGACGGAATGCTGCCCTGGGACTTCATTGATCACGGCTTCGAAACCGGCTACATGGAAACGGAATTCGCCCGGGCCAGGGACGGGCGGGCCAGCCCCCTTTGCCGGCCCGACGTCTGCCGTGTCTGCGGGATCTGCCCGGCGTGAAAACCTCAGTCTTCGATTTCCGCCCCCAGGATCTTTTCCATCCGTTCCAGGGCGAAATCATGGGCCTTGGGGTCGAAATCGGCCACGGCGCCGCGATGGACAATGGCCCGGATGTCCCGATTGCGAAGGTCCGACGTGGTTTCCATGACGCAGATGGACGTGCAGACGCCGGCCAGATGGACTTCGTCAACCGATTCCCGGCGCAGGATTTCGTCGAGGTCGGTGCCGTAAAAAGCGCTGTACCGGTTTTTGTAAATGTGATGATCGCCAGACCGGACTTCGATTTCCGGTATGGTGGCCGCCCCGGGGGTTCCCTGGACGCAGTGGGGCGGAAAGAGCAGAAACTCCCTGTCGTCAGAGGCATGATGGTCGGAGACGAATATAATCACCGAATCCTGGGCTCGATGCGTTTCAAGGAGTTCCCGGACAACCGGTATGATGCGTCGGGAGTCGTCCCCGCAGTAAAGCGCTCCAGCGGGGTCCAGGAAATCATTGAGCATGTCAACGATCAAAAGGGCTATCCGACCCATGAACGTCGTCTCCTTTTCATGAAATTGGCGTTATTCTGGCGACAAACGGGTCGAATGTCAACCGTCCCCGGCCAGGTCCCGGAGCGACGGAGGTTTCCGGCGTGAGAAGACCCGACCGGCCCGAGCGACCACCGGCCCCGATCAGTATGATCCTGGGGGCGGTCCTGGGGTCCCTGCTCGCCGCGGCCGCGGCCTGGTTTGCCTTTCATCCCGACGACCTGGCCCGTCTCGTCGGCCGGATTCGACCGCGCCCGCCGATCGTCAACACGCTGACTATCAGCGTGAACGGTGCAAAAAAGACCCTCCGGGACGGCCAGTTCATTCACATTCACCCCCTGGACGAATTTGCCGCGCTGGAATTTGATTCCAATCGCTGGCGAAACTACGATCTCAGGCTCTACTCCCCGGACCTGGACATCGCCGTGCTCCGCGCCCCGGTTAAGCTTCTTGGAATTTTGGGGGAGGAGGCCTTTTACGAACCCCGCCAGTTCGTCATCCAGGTCAAGGAGGGGCCGACCGTCGTGGCCGGCTTCCATCTCCTGGTCGGAATGAACGCCATGGACTGGGTGGCCAAGGCGGAAAAGGCCAAGCAGGCCGACCGGAAAATTCACTACTACCGGCTGGCCTTGAAGCTGGACCCGGAGAACGGCGAACTGAGGAACACCCTGGCCCTGGCCCTGGAACAGAACGGTCAACCGGAAGTCGCCGCCGATTTGTACGAAAAAGCTCTGGTATCGAAAGCCGAACCGGAAGTCCTGAAAAAACTCCTGGCCCTGTACCAAGCCGCCAAGGACGATGACAAGATCGTCAGGACCTATGGTCGGCTGATCGAGACGATTCCTCCGGAGCAGGCCGCGGTTTATCTGGAAGAACAGGCCAAATTCCTGGAAGATCGGGGACGGACCGACGAAGCCGTCCAGGCCTACGAGGCCCTGCAGGTCAGGCTGCCTGTGGAACGGCGTGCCGCCGTTCTCAAGCACTTGGGATACCTTTATACCCGGAACAAGCAGTTCGACCAAGCCATACGGGCCTATGAATCGGCCGGCCGGTTGGACGAACGGGACGCCAACGTCTTTTTCAACCTGGCCCGTCTGTATCAGTCCCAAGGACGGCAACGACCGGAGGCGGAAAGCCTGGCCCGGGCCCTGAAGATCAATCCCGAGGATTCGACGACCCGGCTGGAACTGGCCGACTTGTACCTGGACATGGGCTTGAAGGACCGGGCCGAACAGGAACTCAAGACCCTGCTCCAGTTCGATCCCAAGCATGCCGAGGCCCGGCTGCGCCTGGTCAAACTTCTCGATCAGCGGGGCGCCAGGGACGAACTGGCCCTTCAATACGAACGCCTGCTGGACAAGGACCCGGAAAACAAGGTGCTTTTATACAATCTGGGTGTGATTTATTTCGAGTCCGGCCGTCTGTCCGAAGCCGAAACCATGATGGAACGGGTGGTTCAGCTCGATCCGGAGGACGTGGATGCAAGCCAGTATCTTCTGGAAATACTGATCAAAAAGGGCGACACGAAAAAAGCCCTGGTCCAGGCCGAGCGCCTGACTCGGCTCCGTCCGGAAATGAACGAACCCGTGGATTTCATCTTTGCCCAGCTTGTGGAATCCAAAGAGTTCGAGGCCCTGGCGGCCAGGGCGGAAGAACGGCTCAAACGGTTTCCCGACGACCTGCGAACATGGAAATATCTGGCCCTGGCCCGAATCAAACTGAACCAATTGGAAGCCGCGGCCGGGGTCTACGAGGAGATCGCTCGGCGACAGCCGGAAGATACGGACCTGTTGTTCAGACTGGCCGAACTATACGAAGGCCTCGACCGGCTCGAAGACGCTCGCCGGACCTATGGCCGGATTCTCGAGGCGGACTCCGGAAACAAAAAGGCGGCCGAAGCCCATCTTCGGTTGTCTTTCGAGATTCTCAAGAAGAAGCGGGAGCGATGATCGGACGCGGGGAGAGACCCGGGAGGCCGCGCCCCCGGTCGGCCGATGGGGCTCCTGGATTAATCCTCGCCTTGCCCGGCCCGCCGGCAGAGGCCATTGAGGGCGTCTTCCAGTTCGAGCCTGGAGGTTTCCAGCGGCCGGCCCTCGTTTTTCGGCGGCACGATGATCGGCGGGGCAAAATGCATGGTCAGTTCGGTGAAGGGCAGGGGAATCTGGGTCCGGTCCCAGCTGTTCAGATTGATCCTGCGCCGGGCCGAGACAATAGCCGGGACAATGGGAACGCGGGCGGCCCGGGCGATGAAGACCGCCCCTTTCTGGGCCCGGCGGGCCGGCCCCTGGGAACCGTCGGCCACCAGGCCGGCCTTGCGCCCTTCCCGTTTGACCATTTCAATCATGTCCCGGGCCGCGTCCAGACCGCCCTTATGTTTCGACCCCCGGGCCGTGGCGTAGCCCCAGCGTTCCACCAGGCGGGCCAGGGACTCCGCGTCTCGGCTGCGGCTGACCATGACCACGCCCCGGCTGTGCCGGAAATGGTAAAGGATCGAAAGGACGCAGAAATGCCATGTCGCGCAAATGAAAGGCCGGCCGGAATCCAGAAGATCGCTTGCCGAGTCCCGGCCTTCGAAGGTCCAGCGACAAGAGGCATGCAGACCAGTGATCAGCCAGCGTCCCAGCGAAGGAAAGACGGCCTGGGCCACACTCCGCCGTATGTTTTTGTTTTTGGCCACAATGGCCTGTTTACCAGATTCCCGCACCCGGGTCAACTTCGGGGACCTAAGGGACGCCTATCGGCCATGTCCTTCAAATCAATTGACTTTTGCATCGATTCCCCCTATAATCCCAAAACCGTCGACTGCTTTCGGCAGGGTGATTGAACATCATGGACTTCATGCTCCCAGACCTGATCGTCCGAGGTGGATGGCTGATGTACCCCATCTTCCTCTGTTCCGTGGTGGCCTTGGGCTTTTTTATCGAAAGACTTTTCAAATTGAGGCGCTCCCGGGTCCTGCCCCGTCTGCTGATTCAGAACGTCAATGACCTGATTTCAAGACACAAATACAACGACGCCGTCTATCTCTGCCAGGGACACCCGGCGGCCATGGCCCGGATATATCATGCGGCCCTGAAAATCAACGGGCAGCCGCGTCAGGCCATCAAGGAGGTGATCCAGGAGGTGGGAAGGCGGGAAGCGGCCGACCTGGGCCAGTACATCCCGGTCCTGAGCACTGTGGCCAGCATTACGCCATTGCTCGGTCTTCTGGGCACGGTCTCGGGCATGATCAAGACTTTTAATCTGATTTCTTTTTACGGGGTGGGCAATCCCGGGTCACTGGCCGCGGGCATCTCCGAGGCCCTGCTGACCACGGCGGCCGGACTGAGCGTGGCCATCCCGACTTTGGTCGGATACCGATTCATTGCCAGCAAGGCCGATGGGCTGATCCTGGAGCTCGAGGAGCAGTCCCTGCTGCTGGTCGACGCCCTCAAGGGCCCGGAGCGCTGATCCATGCGCTTTCAAGTCAAACGCCGGGAGGAGCCCGCCATCGAGATCGCGCCTTTGATCGACGTGGTTTTTCTGCTCCTGCTCTTCTTTATGGTCACGACCCAGTTCATTTCCATTCCCGGCCTGAAAATCACCCTGCCGGGCATAAAGCCCGGGGCCACCGTCACGGCCACGGCCAAGATCGAACTCCATGTCACGTCCGCCGGCGACCTGTACCTGGACGGCAATCCCGTGGCCGCCGCCGATCTGGCCGAGGCCCTCAAGAAAAAGGCCCCCGACCCGGAATCGGCCGTCCTGGTGCTTCTGGCCGATGAAAACGTCAAGCACGGGCGTATCGTCAGACTCATGGAGGAAATCCGGAGCTGCGGACTCAGGAAAGTCGTTTTTGCGGCCCGTTGGAAAAAGGAGGACGCATCCAGACAGCCATGACCCTGTTGACCAGTAAAA
>JAHJTB010000501.1 GCA_018830135.1 Pseudomonadota bacterium
CTGTTGAATGAGCTCCATGCCGGT
Organism: Pseudomonadota bacterium; assembly: GCA_018830135.1. Taxonomy (GTDB): domain Bacteria; phylum Desulfobacterota; class Desulfarculia; order Adiutricales; family JAGVGV01; genus JAHJTB01. Next base: position 25 of record JAHJTB010000501.1, read on the forward strand.
CAGGGACAGTTCAAAACCGCCGGGCGCCCTGGGCTCCTCGCAAACCCGGCCGGTGACGGCAAGCGAAGACTCCTGGGTGAGCTGATCGTACAGGTCGAATACTTCGGCCGGAATCTCGCCGCGACTCATGACGACCTGGATCAGACCGGAGCCGTCCCGAACGACCAGAAAGCGTATCTTGCCGCTGGAGCGCTTACTGTAGAGCCAGCCTTTGAGCGTCACTTCCCGGCCGACGTGATCGCCGACGCGCTTGATCATGACCCATGGCCGGACCTTGGATTCGTTCATGGTTAAAACTTGATCTGGATGATGGATTTGGCCCGCAGTTCCTTGAACCAAGCCTCGATCCGGCCCTGAAGCAGCTCCTGTGATATCCGGCGCCGGATTTCCGCCTTGGCCTCGGCTTCACCTTTTTCGTCCCGTTCGATGTTTTCCACGAGTTGAAACAGCTGGACGCCCTGGTCGGCCAGGACCGGCTGGCTGACCTGACCGGGTTTGAGCCCCCCGATGGCCTTGCCGATGATCTCGTTGAGGTCATCCCAGGCGATGCGGCCCAAATCGCCGCCGTCCTGGGCATTCGAAGCCTTGGAGTATCGTTTGGCGGCCTCGGTGAATTCGAGTCCGTTCTCGATTTCCTCCCGGACCCGTCCGGCTTCGGCGATGCCGGCCTTGATATCCGCATCGGCGGCCTGTTCGGGCAGGGCGATCAGAATGTTCCGAAGATGGACCTTGGTTTTCAAATTGAACTCGGCCCGGTGCTTTTCCAGGTAATCCTTGACCTCTTCGGCCGAAATGGCGATCCGGGACACGACTTCGTCATGGATGACTTCGCTGCGGAGCAGATCGAAACGCAGTTCATTCTGGAAGTTCTCCCAGGTCATTCCGTCCTTGGCCAGTTCGGCCTGAAGCTGCTCCTGGGTCAGGTTTTTACTCGATTTGAAATGCTCGATGGCCATTTGCATTTCCCGGTCGCTGACCCGGAGCCCCAGGCGCCCGGCCTCCTGCTCGATCAGTTTGCGTTCGATAAGCGTCTGGAGTATTTGGCGCCGGGCCTGGTTCATCTCGTCCTGGCCCTTGATTTTTCCCGACTTCAACAGGGGGGACAGCTTGTCGTTGAGTTCCTTCATGGTGATGATTTCACCGTTGACCGAAGCCACGATCCGATCAACGATATCCGCCCGGGCCGCGGGACAGGAAATGGTCCAGGCCAGGGCCAGAACCAGGGCGGCCAGGATGGATTTGGAAATCAGTTGTTTGACTCGATTGAATTTCACCGTGTTTGCTCCTCCTCGAGGTCGGTGGACAAGGTCGGGTCGATGACGATGTCGGCCTTGGCCCGAAGTTCGCGGACCCACGCCTCGTAGGCCCGGGCCTCGATCTGGGCCAGGTATCGGTCCTTGAGTTGACGCATAATTTCCCCGGGACCTGGTCGGGGCTGGTCTTCCTTGGCCAGGATTTTAAAAAATGCGAATCCGAAATCACCCTCGACAATGCCGGTGACCTGGCCGACCGGCGTCGATTCCAGGGCCTTGGCGATCGAATCGGGTAAAGCCGCCGGATAGACCCAGACCCCCTCTTCGGACCGGCCGTCTTCGTCCGGACCGAAAAGCTCCCTGGCCATTCGCTCAAAGGACCGGCCCCGGCGAACTCGTTCCAAAAGCCTTTGGGCTTGTTCGCGCGTCTGCGCGGTCAAGTGGATTACCCGCATACGGACTGGCGGCCGGTCAGCGTTCCGGTGGGCCTGAAAAAAATGTTCCCACTCCTCGGTATCCACCTTGACCCGGGACTTCAACTCGGCCTCGGTGGTCTTTTTAACCAGAATGTTCCGTCTCATCTGGTCTTTCCACAGCTCCGGATTGACGTATTCCCGTATCATCATCTCCTCGAAGGCCTGTCCCGGGTAGTCGGCCTTGAAGGCCTCGATCATTCGTTCCAGTTCGGCATCGGAAACCGCAAAACCCCGACGCCGCCCCTCCTGGACGATCAGTTCCTCATCGATCAGTTGGTCCAGGAGCCGCTTTTTCAGCCTGGCGGGCTTGGTCTCGGCCGACTGCTCCCCCGCGCCGAACCCCCGGGCGGCCCAGGCGAGGGCCTCCATGGTAATGGGTTGGCCGTTGACCAGGGCGGCCGTTTCGTCGGGAACCTTCGGCCCGCAGGCCGCCCCCAGGATGAGGCAGCCGGTTAACAGGATTCTCGCCCAAAGATGCACTTTTCGGCCCTGGATCACAAGCGGCTTTTCCGGTCCTGCCGCCAGGGCCGGCGGGCCCCCGGGGGACTTGATGAGAAAAAACCTTTAACTTTCATATCTTAATTCGTCAGCGCAAGGCATGCAAGATGTTTTTTACCCGCTTGAGACCCGAGAGGCCGCTTAGTCCGGATTCAGGTATAAAAACCTTCCCATCCGGATATATTTTTGCCTTGTTTTTGTAGTTTTGGATCATATCCATTACCTTATCAAGGCTCTTGGGACCCTTTTCGGTAAACGAAAGCGTCAGGCCGGCCTGACCCAGTTCCAGTTTCTTGACCCGCAGGGTTTTAAGGACCGGCTTCATGGCCATGACCTCGAGCAGGTTCTCGGTCTCCCGGGGCAGGGGTCCGTAGCGGTCCCTGAGTTCCGTGGCGACCTCTTCGATCTCCTCTTCATTCAGGGCGGAGGACAGGCGGCGGTAATGGACGAGTCGCTGTTCCGTGTCGGGCACGAAGCGTTCCGGGATGTAGGCCGGCAGGCCGAGGACCATTTCCGGTTCGATCTCCTCTTCGATCTCTCCGCCTTTGAGTTCACCGATGGTCCTTTCCATGAGCTGGACGTACATTTCATAGCCTACGGCCGCGATCTGCCCGGACTGGGCCGCCCCCAGAAGGTTGCCCGCGCCCCGAATCTGCAGATCGTGGAGGGCGATTCTGAAGCCGGCGCCCAGTTCCGAGAAATCCAGCAGGGCCCGGAGCCGTTTGCGGGCGTCCCGGGTCAGGTTTTCCTCGCTGGCCACCAGCAGGTAGGCGAAGGCCTGGGCATCCGAGCGCCCCACCCGTCCCCGGAGCTGGTATATCTGGGCCAGTCCGAATCGATCGGCGTTGTTGATGATGATGGTGTTGGCCGTGGGAAAGTCCAGGCCGGACTCGATGATGGTCGTGGTGACCAGCACGTCGATCTCCCGTCTCACGAAGCGGATCATGACCTTTTCCAGTTCCCGCTCCTTCTGCTGGCCGTGGGCCACCCCGAGACGGAGCATGGGCATGAGCCGCTTCAGGCGGGCGGCGACCATGTCGATGTCCCGGACCCGGTTGTGGACGAAAAAGACCTGTCCGCCCCGGTCGAGTTCTCGGGCGATGGCTTCGCAGATCGTAGGTTCGTCGTACTTGAGCAGGTAGGTCTTGATAGCCTGTCGGTCCTGGGGAGGCGTCTCGATAGTGGACAGGTCCCGGATGCCCGTCAGGGACATCTGCAGGGTTCGGGGAATCGGGGTGGCGGTCAGGGTCAGGACGTCCACCTCGGCGCGCTTCTTCTTGATTCTTTCCTTGTGGGTCACGCCGAAACGGTGTTCCTCGTCCACGACCAGCAGGCCCAGGTTCTTGAAGTGGACGTCACTCTGGAGCAGGCGGTGCGTGCCGATAACCACGTTCACCTGGCCGGCAAGCAGCCGTTTGAGGACGTCGGTCTGTTCGGACCGGGTCCTGAAGCGGGAGAGCACCTCGACCTCGATCGGGTACGGTTTGAAGCGGTCGGCAAAGGTCTGGTAATGCTGCTCGGCCAGGACCGTGGTCGGCACGAGCACGGCGACCTGCATGTGGTCCTCGATGGCCTTGAAGGCGGCCCGGAGGGCGACTTCGGTCTTGCCGTAGCCCACATCGCCGCATACCAGACGGTCCATGGGCTTGTCGGAGGCCATGTCCTTGAGCACCTCCTCGATGGCCGCCAACTGGTCCGGGGTTTCCTCATAGTCGAATGAGGCTTCGAACTCCCGGAAATACTCGTCCCGGGGGCTGAAGGCGGTGCCCCTATTGACCTGCCGCCGGGCGTATAGTCCGAGCAGTTCTTCGGCCATCTCCCGGATCGAGGCCTTGACCCGGGCCTTGACCCGCTCCCAGCTCAAGCCGCCCAGCTTGTCCAGGGGCGGGGGCCGGTCGTCCGCGCCCAGGTATTTGCCCACCGCGCCGAATCGGTCCACGGGTACGTAAAGCTTGTCCCCACCCCGATAAACCAGGTGCAGGTAGTCGTTGGCCCGGTCCTCGACTTCCAGGGTCACCAGGCCCAGGTACTGGCCGATGCCGAAATCGGTATGGACTACGAAGTCCCCCACGGCCAAATCCTGGAAGCTGGACAGGTGGATGCGCTTGACCTCCTCGGCCGCCCGCCGGATGACGCGGCGTTTGGGTCCGAACAGCTCGTCCTCGGTGACGTAGGCCCGTCCGAAGGAGGGCAGGACGAAACCGGAGGTCAGAAAGCCCACGGTCAGGGAGAAGCGTTCTCCCTCGCGGGTCATGCGCCGGCGGCCGTCCACGTCCAGGCGGGGGTAGACCTGGTAACTTTCCAGTAGTTCGGCCATGCGGCGGGCCTGGTCCCGGGTGTGACAGACCAGGACCACCTCTATTCCCCGTCCCAGCCAGGCGGTGATACGAGCGGCCAGGGGCGCGAGCAGGCCAGCCGAGGCCCGGGAACGTTCGATCAGGGCCCGGAGGTCCTGATTGGATTCCACCGGGAAATTCAAGGCCCGGGACGGACGAGCCGGGTCCTGGACGTCAAGTTCCCTGATTTCGATGAGCCGGCGGCCGGACAGGGATGCGGCCCAGTCCTCGGGGCGAAGGTAAAGGCGGTCCAGGGGCAGATGCGGACGCTCCTCCTCCCGGATACGGTCCAGATGGGTGTCGAGGCGGGACCGGTAGGCCCGGCCGGCCTCGGCCAGCCGCTCCGGCTCGAAGACCACCCGGATGGTCTCCGGCCCGGCGTAGTCCTCGATCGAGGCCAACCGGTCGTAGAACAGGGGCAGAAAGGATTCCAGGCCCGGAAAGAACTGGCCCTGGCCGATCTTTTCTACCAGGGGGGCCCAGAGGAGGTCCAGCCAGCCGGAGGCTGTAGAGAGGTCCTTCAAGGCGACGGCGACTGATTCGGCCCGCCCGTTCGAATAGACGATCTCACTGGCCGGAAGGATGATCTGCTCGGGCAGGTCCTCCACCGAACGTTGGTCCGATGTCCGAAACCGGCGCAGGGATTCGATATAGTCACCGAAAAACTCGGCCCGCACCGGCTGGGTCGAGCCGGGCGCGTACAGGTCGAGCACGCCGCCGCGGACCGAGAAGTCGCCCATGCCCTGGACCATGGGCGTGGAGTAGTATCCGGAACTGACCAGGCGGGCCAACAAGGCGTCCCGGTCGGCCTCCTGTCCGCTTTCGATCAATTCCGCGGTCTCCGACAGGGCCCGGCCGGGCATGGACAACTGGAGCGCTCCCGGGGCCGAGGTCGCCACGACCAGGGGACGGCGCCCGGATAGCAGGGCGTAGAGGGCCCACAGGCGGGCGAAGACCAGGTCCGTGGCCGGGGACTCACCGCCGAACGGTTTGACTTCGTATCCGGGACAGAGCAGGATCGCTCCCTCGGACGCGCCCTGAGGCCAGAAGAACTCGAGGTCCCGAACAAAGTCCTCGGCTTCGAGAGGCGTTGGCAGATAGACCAGGAAGACTTCGGGGCGATGCTCAAGGATTTCCGCAATGACGAAAGCGGAGGAACTCGGCGTCAGGCCGCAAAAGGACACCTGCCCCCCGGGCGGGGGGACCAATCGGGCCGCGTCGCCGCGAAACGTCCTCGCCTCTTCCACCATCCCGTTCTCCGAGCCGCCCGACAAAGCAGGGGCCCCTTACAAGGAATGGAATTATAAACCCGATCGAAAAAAGGTGAAAGACCCGACCGGGAGAAAAAGCCGAAATTCCGGTCCCGATGGGCCGGGCGATTCATGAGGCGCCCCATCGAGGCGGAAGAAAATCCGTGCGCAAGGCCCAATTGGAGGGATTCGGGCCCGCAGCCGCCCTTGACGGCATACCCTGATCCAAAATCCCGAAACAATCCTTTCGCCCGGTTTGTCCCCGCTCCGGCGGATGACTCATGAGTCGTACGGGCTGACCGCTCGGGCCGAAAAACTCCTTTGACGGCCGGGGGCCTCCTGTATATGATGAAGTTCACCTTGCGCATAGCGATTGAACCCGGTCGGGGAACTGTTCCATCCGCGTCTGGTTTTGCGGAGGAGCGAGGCCAGTCTGATAGGGACCTGAGGGAGGTTGCCGTCATGAGCATGATTGCCCGGATTGAGCTTTACCACGTCGTCGTTCCGCTGCCCGCCCCGTTTTATCCGAGTTGGATACCCGGCATGCCTCAGATGGAGAACCGGTTCACGCTGCTCAAAGTCATCACGGACGACGGCGTGGTCGGCTATTCGGCCGGTTCGGCCATGGGCCGCGAGCGCTCCGGCCTGGGGGAACTGATCGGCCCATATCTCCTGGGTGAGGACGCCACGGACATCGATCTGATCCAGCAACGCTGCCGGGAGGTGGGCTACCTGGGCTGGCGGAACCATTGGATCGAACCGGCCTTCTGGGACATCAAGGGCAAGCTGGCCGGCAAGCCGGTCTGCGAACTGCTCGGCGCCCGGCCGCGCAGGATTCGGCTGTACGCCTCGACGGGCGAGGTAAAGTCGCCGGCGGCCCGGATCGAAGAGGCCGAGGCCCGGTATGCCGAAGGCTTCCGGGCCATCAAGCTCCGGGTCCATGATTTTGACGAAGCGGTGGACATCGGCCAGGTGGTCGAGACGGCCAAGGCGGTGGGTGGACGGATGAAGATCGGAGTGGACGCCAATCAGGCCTGGCGGGTGACGGTCATCGGGGACGCGCCGCTGTGGGACCTGGCCCGGGCCAAACGGTTCGCCGACGCCTGCGCGGACGCGGGTCTGGCCTGGATCGAGGAACCCCTGCCCATGGACGCATACGACGATTTGTCCAAGCTGACCGCGTACAGCCGGGTGCCCATCGCCGGTGGGGAACTCCACACCTCGGGTCTGCCCGAACTCCGGATGATGATCGAGCGAAAATGCTACAATATCTTTCAGCCGGACGCCTGCTTTGCCGGCGGAATCGCCCAATGCATGGAGGTGGCCCGGCTCTGCCGGGAACACGGCCTGATCTATACGCCGCACACCTGGACCAACGGCATCGGCTTTGCCATTAACCTGCACCTCATGGCCGCCGGCGGTTTTGCGGACGAAAAGGAACTGGAATACCCCTACAATCCGCCCGGCTGGGTGGTCGAATCCAGGGACGGGATACTCGAACAGCCGTTTTTGCACGACCAGGGGAGCATCGACGTGCCCGACCGGCCCGGGCTGGGCTTCGAGATAAACCCGGCGGCCCTGAAAAAGTACGGCCGGCGCTTTTTCGTCATGGACAAGAAACGTCTGATCTGGTACTCGCTCCGCAACCGGGGCATCAAGGTTTCCCGCGAGATCGACCGGGTCCGGCGGGAAAAGAAACGGCTTGAAGCCCGGAGAAACAAGACCAGCCAGACGCAAGAAGGCGATTGAAGAGCTACAGGAATCGGGAAGGCGGGGTCAGCCCCCCTTCGACATCGCTTCGAACACGCGGGAGGTCTGCATGATCGAACAAATGACCCGGTTTCTCCAGGCCAACGACATAGGCGTCCTGGCCACGTGCCTGGACGACGAACCGCACTGCTCCCTAATGGCCTATACCGCGGCTCCGGACGGACGGACCCTCTACCTGATCAGCCTGCGCTCGACCCGGAAATACCGCAACCTGATCCGGAACGATCGGGTCAGCCTGCTGGTGGACGACCGCGCCGCCTCCGGTCCGGACCGGGGCCGGGTCCAGGCCCTGACCGTTTACGGCCGTTGCCGCCCGGTCGAAGACCGGACCGAAGCCGACCAGGCCCGACGACGCATCACCGAACGCCATCCCCACCTCGTATCCCTGGCCAACGCCCCGGATGCCTGCGTCCTGGCTGTCCGGATCACTGCCCTGCTTCTGCTCGACGGCCCGGACCAGGCGGTTTTCGAGCAGCTGGACTGACCGGATCGTGAAAGGCCGGCCCAGTCGATCCATTCGCCGCCTCTGTTCTTTTCCCGGCTCGAAATTCATATAAGGAATAATTTTTCAATATATTTCCTTTGAAAACGCCAGTCCGCCGACCTGTCCGCCGGGAGGTCAGGGCGCCTCCACCAAAGACGCTCATCCAGTAATATATTTATTTTAAACTGTATTTTAATTCCAACCCTCTGCCGTCCCCGGCTGAACCCCTGTTCAGCCCTTTGGGGGAAATGGAGCCTCTCCGGTTTCCCATCCCCAAATATATCTTGACAATCAGGCGAGACCGTGACAGGGATATTCCAAAATTATTAACAGTGTCATGATGCCCCTCCGGCCCTGGCCGGGGATCGTTTCCGCCCGACCGACCTTTCCCGTGGTACGTTTGAGGGTATCGCCACGCCCATGGACCCGGAAGCAGAAATCGGGAAACGAATCAAGATTTTCCGAAAGAGCCAGAGCCTGACCCTCCAGGACCTGTCCGATCGGACCGGTTTGAGCCAGGGCTATCTGTCCAAAGTGGAAAATTCGTCCAAGGCCCCGCCGGTGGCGACGCTGATCAAGCTGTCCAAGGCCTTGAACATGAGCATCAGCTCGCTTTTTGGCGAGAACGAAAACTCTCGCAGCATCACCCTGGTGCGCAAGGACGAGCGCCGGGACATCGCCCGGGACGGCAGCCAGTTCGGTTATTCCTATCAGGCCCTGGCCCCGAACTTTGCCGACCAGCAGATCAGCCCCTACATCATCTGCGCCCCGGACGGCGGTGAATTCGCCGACGATCCGCCGCTGTTTCAGCACGAAGGCCAGGAGCTGTTTTTCGTCCTGGAAGGATCGTTGCGATTTATTCACGGCGATGCGGAATTTATCATCGAAGCCGGGGACTGCCTGTATTTCGATTCCGGCGTTCCCCATACCGGGGTGAGTTTGGGCGACAAGGAGTCCAAGGCCCTGGTCGCGGTCTGGGCGCCGACCAAATGAACGAGGGATCGGGGTCCGCCGCCGAACCTGGCCCTCCATTCTGGTGGAGCGGGTCGGAAGTGAGAGTGTCGAGCGCGTGTTGCCTGGAGTCGTGTGCCATAATCCAAACCGCCTCCCGGTCCGGGAAGCCGAGAAGAAATCATGCTGTCCTTTGAAAGCGTAAGTCTCCATTTCGGCGGGGTCACCAGCCTGGACCGCGTCAGTTTCGATATCCGGCAGGGTGAGATATTGGCCCTGATCGGCCCCAACGGCGCGGGCAAGACCTGTATTCTCAACTGCATCAGCGGGTTCTACAAGCCCCAGTCCGGCCGGATTCTTTTCAAGGGCCAGGAGATCCAGCGCCTGCCGGGCCACAAGATCGCCAAGATGGGAATCGGCCGGACCTTCCAGAACATGGAGGTCTACCCGGGCATGAGCGTGATCGACAACGTCATGGCCGCCCGGGGCCTGCACATCGATTACAACCCGTTTCTGGGACTGCTCTATTACGGCAAGGCCCGCCGGGAAGAGATGCGGAATCGGCGTTTCGTCGAAGAGATCATCGACCTGATGGAGATGCAACCCATCCGCCACGAGATGGTCGGTTTTCTGCCTTACGGCCTGCGCAAGCGGGTCGACCTGGCCCGGGCTCTGGCCTTGGAGCCGGAACTCCTCCTTCTCGACGAACCCATGGCCGGCATGAACATGGAAGAAAAGGAGGACATGGCCCGGTTCGTCATCGACATCCACGAACTCAACGGTACGACCATCCTTCTGGTCGAGCACGACATGGAGGTGGTCATGGACATCGCCAACCGCATCGTCGTCCTGAATTTCGGCGAGAAACTGGCCGAGGGGACGCCCGAGGAGATCAGTTCCAATCCGGAGGTGATCCAGGCCTATTTAGGGGAGCCGCGCGAGTGATGGACTTTGAAAATATGACCCTACCCAAGCTGCTGGGCGAGCGTTGCCGGGAGTACGGCGACCGCAAGGTGGCCATGCGGCGGAAGCATCTAGGCGTTTGGGAGACCTACACCTGGCAGGACTATTACGACCATGTCAAATGGATCTCGCTGGGCATGATCAGCCTCGGTCTGGAATGGGGCGACAAGGTCAGCGTCATCGGCGAGAACGACCCGGAATGGTACTGGGCCGAACTGGCCACCCAGTCCGCGGGTTCGGCCGTGGTTGGTATTTACAACGACTGCACGGCCGAGGAGGTCAAGTACTTCATCGAGCATTCGGAGTCGAGTTTTGTTTTCGCCCACGACCAGGAGCAGGTCGACAAGGTCCTGGCCATCAAGGATCAGTTGCCCCTCCTGAAAAGGGTCTTCTACTGGGACGAAAAAGGACTCTGGTTCTATGAGCACGAGGCCCTGATGAGTCTCCAGTCCCTGATGGAAGCAGGCCGCGCCTACGAAAAGGCCCATCCCGGCCTGTTCGAGGAACACATCGAGCGGGGCAAGGGCGCCGACATCGGCCTGATACTGTACACCTCGGGTACGACCGGGCTCCCCAAGGGGGCCATGATCTCCCACTGCAGCTACCTGGTGGCCATCCGGGACGCCCGGGAGATCGACCCGCTGACCCCGGAAGACCGGTACGTGTCCATCATCATGCCCGCCTGGGCGGCCGAACAGATGCTGGGAGTCATCGGCCAGCTCTGGACCGGGGTCGAGGTGAACTTTCCGGAGGAGCCCGAAACGGTGAGGGCCGACCTGCGCGAGATCGGCCCCAGCTATATCATGTACGCCCCCCGTCTATGGGAACTGCTCTGCTCGGAAATTCAGGCCCTGATGAACGAGGCACGGGGACCCAAGCGCTGGTCATACCTGTTCGCCATGCCTATCGGCATGAAGGTCGAGGGCATGAAATCCAGGCGGCAGCCCGTGCCCCTGAAGTGGCGGATGCTGCGCAAGCTGGCCGACTGGGTTTTTTTCCGGCAGCTTCGGGACATGATCGGGTTCACCAACGTCAAGTTCGCCTACACGGCCGGCGCGCCCATCAGCCCGGACATCATCCATTTCTTCCGGGCCGTCGGCATCAATCTCAAGCAGGCCTTTGGCTCGACCGAGACCGGGGCCATGCTGACCTGTCACCAGGACGAGGATGTGCGTCCAGAGACATGCGGCACGCCCATTAAATGGGCCCAGGTCAAGATTTCGGAGGAAGGCGAGATTCTGTGCAAGGGCCCGGCCCTTTTTTCCGGGTATTACAACAACCCCGAGGCCACGGCCAAGTGTTTCGACGAAGCAGGCTGGTACCACTATGGGGACGGCGGCCACATCGACGAAAACGGCCACCTGATCGTCTTCGGCCGGCTGTCCGACTTCCGGACCCTGGCCAGCGGCCACCGCTACGCGCCGGAAAACATCGAAATCCGGCTGCGGTTCAGCCCCTACTTGAAGGACTGCCTGGTCCTGGGCGACCAGGTCCGGGACTTCGTCACGGTCATTGTCATCTTCGACATGGAGAACGTGGGCTTTTGGATGGAAAAACGGAGCATCGGGTACACGACTTACGCCGACCTGTCCCAGAAGCCGGAGACCTATGATCTGGTCCGGGAGGAACTCGATCGGGTCAACCAGGTCCTGCCGGGGGAATCGAAAATGAAACGTTTCGTGGTCCTGAACAAGGAGTTCGATCCGGACGAGGCCGAACTGACCCGCAGCCGGAAAATCCGGCGGGACTTTGTCGAAAAGAAGTACAAGGACCTGATCGACGCCATGTATTCGGACCGGGACAGTTATCCGGTGGAAACAACCATCGTTTACCAGGACGGGCGCAAGGCCAAGATGAAGACCGACGTTCGAATCGCGCCCTGCGCCTGAGGAGTTGGGTGGAACATGCTGGACTTGATCTACACGATTATCACGGGTGTATTCATCGGCTCGATCTACGGGCTCATCGCCCTGGGCTTCGTCATTATCAACAAATCCACCGGCGTGCTCAACGTGGCCCAGGGCAGTCTGGTCATGATCGGCGCGTTCATCTGTCTGCTGTTCAGCGTACAGATCGGCGTGCCCTTTTTCCTGGCCGTCATTCTGACGCTGATCGTCTCCTTTTTCCTGGGCATGCTGCTCGATCGCGTGCTTTTCCGGCCCATGATCGGGCAGCCTCACATGGGCGTGCTCATGATGACCTTCGGTCTGCTGTGGCTTCTGGACGGCATGGTCGTCTTCGTCTGGGGGGCCGACAACTACGCCTTCCCCAAGGTACTGCCTTCCGCGGCCCTGTTCATCGCCGGCATGCGCTTCACCCACGAACTGCTGTGGAGTTTTATCGTGGCCACGGTCCTGATGGTCGCCCTGCTGCTCTTTTTCCGCTACAGCCGGACGGGCGTGGACATGCGGGCCGTGGCCGACGATCAGCAGGCGGCCCAGGCGGCCGGCGTCCCGGTCAAGTTCAACTATAGCGTGGCCTGGGGCATCGGCACGGTCGTCGCCTCCGCGGGGGGCATCCTGCTGGGCGTGGTCACCTTCGTCTTCTACGGCCTGGGCATGATCGGCATGAAAGTCCTGCCCGTGGTCATCCTGGGCGGTCTGGATTCCATTCCGGGAGCCATTATCGCCGGTATCCTGGTCGGGGTTCTCGAAAACCTGGCCGGCTCCTACGTCGAGCCCTATATCAAGGGCATCAAGGAAGTGGCCCCCTTCTTCATCCTCATGATCATTCTCTTGATCAAACCCCACGGCCTGTTCGGCCAGGAACGAATTGAGAGGATCTGAGCCATGTATCTGCCCTGCGGCGTATTCAACGAAAACTATCGGACCGACATGCGGGTCGTCCGGCACCGGGAGCACTGGTTCCTGGGCCTGGTCGTGGCCCTGGTCCTGCTCTATCTGATCCTTTTCGCCAACGACTACTATCTCGGACTGGCCAATCTGATCGGCATCACCCTCATCTCCGCCTTCGGCCTGCAGATTCTGACCGGTTTCGCCGGCCAGCTTTCCATCGCCCAGGCCGCCTTCATGGCCGTCGGAGCCTATGCCTCGGCCATCCTGACCGAAGACATCGGCCTGTCTTTCTGGCTGGCCGTGCCCTGCGCCTCCCTGTGCGCCGGCCTGGCCGGCATTCTGTTCGGCTGGCCCTCTCTCCGGATCAAGGGGTTCTACCTGATCATGGCCACCTTCGCCGCCCAGTTCATCATCATGTACTTCATCGGGACCACCTTCTCCCGATGGACGGGCGGGTACGGCGGCCACGTGGCCCCGCCCCCCAACTTTTTCGGGTACGAAATCGACAACGAACGAAGCTGGTTTGTCCTGATTTTCATCCTCGTGATCGTGGGCAATTTCTTTTTCCTGAACATGAAACGGACCAAGATGGGGCGGGCCTTCGTGGCCCTGCGGGACAACGATCTGGCCGCCGAAGTCACGGGACTCAACCTGGCCCGGTACAAGCTGGCCGCCTTTTTCCTCTGCTGCCTTTATGCCGGCGTGGCCGGTGCCCTGTACGCCCACTGGCAGCAGATAGTCATGCCCGAAGGCTTTTCCCTGGACAAGTCCATGTTCTATCTGGGTTACCTGATCGTGGGCGGAGTGGGCAGCATCCCGGGCGTCTATTTCGGGGTGATTATCATCATTCTGCTCGAAGAACTGCTGGTCGTGGGCATCGGTTCCCTGTCCGCGACCTACCCGGCCGCTTCCAGTTACATCGCCCCGGCCCAGAACATCGTCTTCGGACTCGTCATCGTGTTGTTCCTGGTTTTCGAACCGAGGGGACTGGCCCACCGCTGGGAGGTCTTCAAGACCTACTACCGCAGTTGGCCCTTCCCTTACGTAGCCACGCAGAAATAGTGTATAGGTCGTTTTTGCCCAACCAACGGTCCAACGCAAGGAGGAGGAGATGATCAAGCGATTCGAGCAAGGTGTATGGATGGTTCGCGGCGGGGTGGTCCTGGCCCTGGTTCTGGCCCTGTGCCTGACCCTGGGCGCGCCAACGGCCGGTCTGGCCGCGGACAAGGAATTCAAGATCGGCTGCCTGTCCGACCTGACCGGCCCGTTCGCCGCCGGGACCGCGCCCTTCTGGCACGGTCAGCAGGCGTACATGCGTTACGTCAACGAAAAACTGGGCGGAATCAACGGCGTCCAGGTCAAGGCCATTCCGGCGGACTGCCAGTTGAACCTGGACAAGGAAGTCGCGGCCTACAAGCGCTTCCGGGACGTGGACGATGTCCTGATCTTCTTCGATCTCAGTTCCGCCGGCACGGCGGCCCTGGCCCCCATGGCCAAAAAGGACAAGATTCCCCACATGTACCTGGACGAACCCAAGGCTATTTTTCTTAAGGGCAACTATTACTTCGGCCTGGTACCCATCTGGGCCGAGACCGGGGCGGCCTGTTTCGAGTGGTGGCTGAAAAACGAGTGGAAGGAAAGCCGTCCGCCCAAGGTCGCTCTCCTGACCGCCGACTACCAGGCCGGGTACACCATCGCCATATACTGGCGGGAATATCTCAAGGCGAAGAAAATTCCCATCGTGGTCGACATGCACACGCCCCTTAAAACCACGGACGCCATGAGTTACGTCGAGGCCCTGCGCAAGGCGGGGGCCGACGTGGTCGTGACCGGGCAGACGCCCGGGACGGACGTGGTCACGATCAAGACCATCGGGTCCTTGGGCCTGAAAATCCAGGTCATCCAGAGCATCCCGAGCTTCCTGGCCTCCGATGGCCTGCGCAAGGCCGTGGGCGAGGCGGGCGTAGGGACCTTGATGGGCGCCCCCAACGCCCTGCTCACCGAAACCGACGTGCCGGCCATCAAGCTGGTGCATGAACTATGGAAGGAATGGTACCCGGACAAGCCCCTGCCCACGATGTCCTTCCTGATCGGGTGGTCCGAGATGTCCGTCACCTGCGAGGCCCTGAAGCGGGCCATGAAAAAGCACAGCTACGAGGACCTGACCAAGGACGTCAAGAAGGGCCGGAAGATTCTGAAGGAAACCCTGGAAAACGACATGCGGGGCTACACCGGCGACGGCCTGTTCGCCCCGATCGAATGGTCGCCCACGAACCACAAGGCCAATGCCCAGGTCAAAGTCATCCGTTTCGGCGCCGGCGGGGCCCTGGACGTCATGACCGGACTGGTCGCTCCCCCGCCTCTCAAAGACTACCAGCGGGACTCGAAGTGGTGGGACGCCCAACTTAAAAAGTAACTCCGAACCGGGTCGCGTCCCCACCCCCCGGGTCCGGGGACGCGATTCCGCAACCGCATCCGCCCGGCCCGCCCCTTCCGAAAGGGGGGCCGCCTTCCTTGGGCGGAAGATCGTCCGATCGAAGAAAGGACCGGCCGTGTTAGCCCTGAGTAACGTCGAGGTCAAGTACGAAAACATCATCCTGGTTCTCAAGGGGGTCTCCCTTGAAGTCAAGGAAAAACAGATCGTGGCCCTGCTGGGAGCCAACGGCGCGGGCAAGACCACGACCCTCAAGGCCATCTCCGGACTGCTCAAGACCGAAAACGGCCGGGTCACCCAAGGGACCATCGATTTCCTGGGCCAGCGCATCGAAAACGGCAATCCCGAGGACATCACCCGCATGGGCATCATGCAGGTCCTCGAAGGCCGGCGCATCTTCGAACATCTGACCACCGAGGAGAATCTGCTGGTCGGCTGTCGTTTTTCCGCGGAAAAGCTCAAGAACAACCTGGACATGGTTTACGCCTACTTCCCCAAGCTCAAGGACCTCAAACACCGGATATGCGGGTATCTGTCCGGCGGTGAACAACAGATGGTCGTCATTGGCCGGGCCTTGATGAAGGACCCGAAACTGATTCTGTTCGACGAACCCTCTCTGGGCCTCGCTCCGATCCTGGTCCAGGAAATCTTCAGCATCATCAGAACCATCCACAAGGACCAGGACAAATCCATTCTCATCGTCGAACAGAGCGCCGTGGCCACCCTGTCCGTGGCCGACTTTGCCTACGTCATGGAAAACGGCCGCATCGTCATGGATGGTTCGGCTGACAAAATGATGCAGAACGAGGACATCAAGGAGTTCTACCTGGGCATGAGCAGCGGGGGGAAAAAGAAGAACTTCCGGGAAATCAAACACTACAAGCGTCGGAAGCGCTGGATGTCCTGACCCTTCACCCGAGAC
>JAHJTB010000502.1 GCA_018830135.1 Pseudomonadota bacterium
ATTATCGAAGTGGCACAAATCTCGGGAGGTGACTCGAAGGACAACTACTATGATCAGGCCTATTGGGTCACCAAGGAGGTCCTGGACAAGGCCGGACTGAAACCTGACGACGTGGGCACGGTGATCAGCGCCACATCCGACGTCTTTCACGGCGGCGTTTCCTGTGCCAACGCCTACTACTGGGAGGCCGTGGCCTCGTTTCTGAAAAACGCGAGCCGACAGGACGGTGATTCCCTTTTCGCCCTGTCCTACGCGGCCATTCGGATCATGTCCGGCGCGTTCGAAACGGCCCTGGCCGTGGCCCTGTGCAAGGGCTCGGAAAACCCGGATGACGATTCGATCACCCTTCATTTCACGGACCCCTTCTACCAGCGGGGCGTGGGGCTCAACGAGACCATTGCCGCGGCCTTGCAGATGAAGGAGTACATGGAGCGGCGCGGGGTGAGCCGTGAGCAGTGCGCCCGGGTCTCGGTCAAGAACCTGGAAAACGCATTGTTCAATCCCTATGCCGACCGCAAGGGCCGCTTTACGGTGGACGACGTCCTGGGCTCGGACATGACCGTCGAACCCCTGACCCGACTGATGTGTCCGCCCAAGTCCGAAACCTTTGTGGCCGTGCTGCTGGCCTCGGAAAAAGCGGCCGCCCGGCTCACCGACCAGCCGGTCTGGCTGAAAGGGTTCAGCAGTTCCGTGGACACCTTTTACGTCGGAGACCGGGACCTGCTGGACACCCAGCTCAAGGTGGCGGCCAGGCGGGCTTACCGGATGGCCGGCATCAAGGACCCGGCCGGTGAAATCGACCTGGCCGAGCTGTCCGAACCCTATGCCTACCAGGAGCTGCTCTGGATGGAGGAGCTGGGCCTGTGCGATCCTGGGCAGGGGGGCAAGCTGGTCGAGAGCGGGCAGACCGGCCGGAACGGTCGGCTGCCGGTCAACGCCTCGGGGGGCGTCCTGGGGACCAATGCCTACGTGTCCCGGGGGTTGCAGCGGGCCGCGGAAGTGGTATTGCAGCTTCGAGGCCAGGCCGGCGAGCACCAGGTCGCCCGGGAGGTCCGCACGGGTCTGGCTCATGGGACCCATGGTTTCGCCGGCCAGTGCCACGCCGTGGCCGTGCTGGGACTCTAGGAGGTGACTCATGGGTAGACAAGTAGGAATCGTGGGAGTCGGCCAGACCAGGCACGGCAAGCGCATGGACGTCTGCTACCCGGACCTGGTCCGGGAGGCGGTCCGGGCCGTGTTCGAGGATACCGGCCTGAGTCCCAAGGACATCGACGCGGTGGTTTCCGGTTCCATGCCCTCGATGATGGAAGGGGTGGCCCTGACCCAGTTTTATTTCGCCGACGCCATGCAGGCCGTGGGCAAGCCGATCCTGAAGACCGAGACCTGCGGATCGACCGGGGTTTCGATCGCCCAGACCGCGTACTACTGGGTTTCGTCCGGAATGGCCGACCTGGTCCTGGCCGTGGGGCATGAAAAGATGAACGAGGGGGACAGCCAGGCCACCATGACCACGGTCATGGAGCCGTTCTACCAGCGCTATTTCCTGGCCGGGGCCCCGGGGGTCTTTTCCCTGCAGAGCCAGGAGTGGTCGGTCCGATTCAACATCCCGGCGGATAAGGTCCGGGAGGCGGCAGCCCGCATTTCTGTCAACCACCACGACTCGGCGGCCAATGACAATCCGTACGCCCATCTCAAACTCAAACTGAGCATGGACGACGTCCTCAACGCGCCGATCATCACCTATCCGATCCGCCTGTTCGACGTCTGTCCCAACTCGGACGGGGCCTGCGCCCTGATCTTCGCTTCCGAATCCAAGGCCAGAAAACTGGGACTGCCCACGGCCTGGATCAAAGGCGTGGGCTACCGGGGCGAGGAGCAGTTTTTCGGCGACAGCGACAAGGCGGTCTGGCCTTCGGCCGTGGAAGCGGCCAAGGAGGCCTATGACCGGGCCGGCATCCGGAACCCGCGCAAGGAACTGGACGTGGCCGAGGTTTACAACCCGTTCACCTACCAGGAGATGCTCTTTTACGAGTGCTTCGGCTTCTGCGATTTCGGCGAGGCGCCCGACCTGGTGCTCAAAGGGGTTTTCAGCCGCAAGGGCGAACTGCCGATCTGCCCGTCCGGCGGCACTTTGTGCACCAACCCGATCGGGGCGACCGGCCTGATCCGGACGGCGGAAGCGGCCCTGCAGGTGACCGGCCGGGCCGGCCCGCGCCAGGTGCCCGGGGCCAAGCTGGCCCTGGCCCACGCCATGGGCGGCATCGACCAGTTCAACGGCGTCATCATCCTCGGAAGCGAGAAATAGAGAGAGGGGGGATCACGATGAAAGAATACCACACCATCGAGACCGAGGTCAGACTGCCCTATCAGTTGGCCTACGGCGCGACCTGGACCCGCTTTTTCGAAGGCCTTAAAGAGGAAAAAATTTACGGAACCCGATGCGAGCAGTGCAACCGGGTCCTGGTCCCGGCACGGACCTTCTGCCCCCGCTGCTTCGTCGATACCACGCAATGGGTCGAAGTCAGTCAGGAAGGCGTGCTGCGGGCCTACGTGCTGACCAATTACTCCTACTTCGCCCAGCCCCTCAAGCCGCCCTTCATCACCGGCCTGATCCGCCTGGACGGCACGGACGTCAACTTCATGCACCTGGTCGGCGGGTTCAAGATGGACAGCCTCGAAGCGGTCCAGGCCAAGGTTCAGAACGGCATGCGGGTCAAGGCCGTCTGGGCCAAAAACAAGACGGGGAACATCCTGGACATCCGGCACTTCAAACCGCTCTGATCACGGCCCGAAACCTGAAAGCGGAACGGGCGGGGAGTCGTCCCCGCCCGCTTTCGATCCTGCTGCGGCCCGTCCTCGATTTTTATCTCAAAATAATCTTGGAGATGATCTCCTTCATGATCTCCGTGGAGCCGCCGCCGATGGACAGGACCCGGCTGTCCCGGTACAGGCGCTCGACCGGATATTCCCGCATGAAACCGTACCCGCCATGAATCTGGACGGCCTCGAAACAGACCTTGTCGCAGATGTGGGTGGCGAATATCTTGGCCATGGAGACTTCCTTGAGGGTGTCCTGGCCGGCGGCCATCCTGGCCGCGACCCGGTAGGTGAACTCCCGGCTGATTTCGACCATGGTGGCCATGTCCACGAGCTTGTGGCGGATGACTTGGTGGGCGCTGATCGGCTTGCCGAAGGTCTCCCGCTGTTTGGCGTATTTGAGGCTTTCATCGTAGGCCATTTTGGCGGTCATGTTGGCCATGACGGCCAGGCCCAGCCGTTCGGTCTGGAAGTTCATCATGATGCCGTAAAAGCCCTGGCCTTCGGCCCCGATCAGGTTTTCCGCCGGGACCCGGACGTCTTCGAAGACCAGTTCGGCGGTATCCGATGACCACCAGCCCATTTTTTTCAGCTTGTTGGCCACGGTGAAACCCGGGGTCTTGGTGTCGACCACCAGAATGCTGACCCCGGGATGCCCCGGTCCGCCGGTGCGCACGGCCACGGTCACCTGGTCGGCGCGGCAGCCGGAGGTGATCATGATTTTCGAGCCGTTGACGATATAGGCGTCCCCGTCCCGGACCGCCCGGGTGCGGAGGTTGGCCACGTCCGAGCCCACGTCCGGTTCGGTGACGGCCAGGGCGGCGATCCGTTCCCCTTTGAGCACGGGGGGGACGAAGCGCTGCTTCTGTTCCTCGGTGCCCAGGTAGAGGATGGGGGGCAGGGCGATCCCGTGGGACATCAGGCTGGCATGCACGCCCCCGGCCCCGCAGCGCAGGACCTCTTCGCTGATGACGATGCCGTGAAACATGTCGCCCCCGCCGCCGCCATACGCCTCGGGGTAGGCCACGCCCAGAATGCCGGCCTCGGAAGCCTTCCGGTGCAGTTCGCGGGGGATTTCTCCGGCATCCTCCCATTTCTCGACGTGAGGCGTGATCTCCCGTTCCACGAACCGGGCCGCCGTCTGCCTCAGGATGCGGTGGGTTTCGTCAAAATAGTCCAGGTTTTCGCTCATGTATGTCTCCTGTTGGATGCTTTCTCCTCCGGATGGATCGAGACGGCCGGTCCGGACTGCCCGTCACCGAAGTGGTCCGCGTGAGTTGCCGTATGATGTTCCGCGTCGCTTTCGCCGGTAATTCGCTTGCGCTCGAGTTCCGCGTGAGTTCCGATTGCGGACGATTACTACCCCTGTCCGTCGCAACACCCTCCGTATCGTCGTTACGCTTTGGCAACGGGCAGTCCGGACCGGCCGTTCAGATTTTTTCCCCTCAGGCCGGGGCGAAGTGTGAAATATCCATGATCGTCGAAGTGGTCTGGTCGGCGAAGACCGCCTTGACCCGGAGCCCGACCTCCATGGCTTCCGGCTCGATCCCCCGGACGATATGGACCAGGGGAGTGTCGGCGCCGTCGAGCTGGACCAGGGCCAGGATATAGGGCGGTTCGCAGGGCTGATGCGGCTCCTTGTACCGGATGACGGTGAAACCGGTCACCGTTCCGGTATCGTCCAGATCGACCCAGGCCTCGGACAGGTCTCCCTGGCAGCCTTCGCAGGTCTGCCGGGGCGGCACGAAGACCCGGTCGCAACGCTCGCAGCGGACGCCCGTGATTTTTTTCCGGTCCCGCAAGGCGATGATGAACCGGCTGCCCATCCGGCCGGCAAAGTACTGGTAGGGCAGGGCCAGCTTGCCTTTGACCACGAAACAGTCGTCTTTGTTTATTTCGGCCATGATCGCTCCTTTGCTCCGCCGAAGATCAGTCCACGATCTCGAAGTGGAGAATGTCGTTGATCGAGCCGGTCCGGTTCTCGGCCCAGACCGGACGGACCCTGGCGCCGGGCCGGGCCCGGGGGATGTCGGCCGGGTTCAACTCGTGCCAGAAGGTCCCGCCCACGCAGCCGTCGAGCATGAAGTGGGCCGCGGCGTAAGGCGTCTCCCGGGTCTCCCCGGTCAAGGGGTCCGGACTGGCGTAATAGGCGATATCGGCGATGGTCAGCGCCCCTTCGGGACCGATCTCACGGAACTCCGTGACCCGGACGCGGCACATGGCGCAGACCTCCCTGGGCGGGACCTGGTAGCGGCCGCACTGGGGACAGACGTTGGCCAGTATCCGCTTGTCCTTGAGGCCTTTGAGGAATTTGCCCATGATCGGCCCGGTGGAGAACGTCTGCGGAATGGATAGAATCTGGTTGAGCCGGATGAGTTCCTCCCGCTGCTCCTCGACGCCCTCCATGCCCGGCGGCATGTACTTCTTGAACAACCTGGCCGCCGGTCCCAACAGGTTCATGTTGCCTTCGACCTGTATCCGGCCCGCGCTGAAGGCGGTCATGGCGTCCAGAGCGCCCAGGTTCAGGGCCAGGAAGTCCTGGTCCGAGGCCGTGGTCACGACCTGGGGGTCGTGAAGGCCCTCGATCACCTTGACCGAGCCGTCCTTGACGGTGACGGTCCATTCACCGCCGTTTTCGCCGGTGATCCGGTATCCGTACGACGCGGTCAGACCGGCCGCGGCCTCGGCATTGACCCGGGATTCCATGGTCTGGAAAACGTGTTTCACGCTGGCTTCTTGATCTGTCATACTATCCTTCCTTTCCAAGTCCGTGACCCGCGCCTAATGCGGGACCTCCCGGGTCAAAAGGAACAGGACGGTCCACAAGGTGCCCCCGAATCCGGAAGCCAGGGCCGTGTTGACCGGTCGGGGCACTTGGTGCGCTCCGGCCTTGCCCATGACCTGAAGGGCCGCTTCGCCCACCCGGACCAGGGCCGTGGCGCCGATGGGATTCGAGGCGATGACGCCGCCGGAGGGATTGACCGGAAAGGAGCCGTCGATGGCGATCTCGTGCTTTTCAATCATCCGGAGATGCTCGTCGCCCTCCAGAAGCAGGAACTCGCGCAGCCAGTCGGTGCCCCACCAGTTGGACGGATCGTACATCTCGAAGACGTCGATCTCCCGGCGCGGGTCCTTTATGCCGTTGCGCTCGTAAAGCTTGCGGGCCGCGTACCGGTGGGTCATCTCCTGGGTGGTCATGCCGCTGGTGTCGATGCTGAAGGTCTCCTCGCGATGAACCGTGATGTGGTCCTTGATCCAGGCCGGCTGGGCGCAGTGTTTTTTGGCCACGGCTTCCGAGGCGAAGATCACGGCGCAGGCTCCGTCGCTCTGGGAGCACATGTCGATCATGCGCATTTCGCCCATGAGGACCGGCGAGTTCTTCGTCAGGGCCTCGATCTGGTCGAACTCGAGTCCCAGGCGCCGGTGGGCCTTGTCGTTGAGCATGGCGTGCTTGTCCATGATGATGCGGTAGTGCATGACCGCGTTTCGGGCCCGTTCCGGTCCGAACTCGAGGCCCATGATCTCGGCCTGCATGCCGGTCAGGGCGCCGGTCTGCAGGTTGCGGCCCCAGAGGGGGTCGTTCATGTTGGTGATGCCGCCGGTGGTGTGGCCTTCCTGGAGCTTTTCAAAGCCCACGGCCACGACCACGTCATGGAGCCCCGAGGCCACCAGGTTGTCGGCGGCCGCGGCGATGGTCGCGCCGGTCGTCCCGCCGGTGGTGATCCGCAGGACCTCCTTGCCGTACGCGCCCATGCCCAGGGAGTGCCAGAGGTCGGGCTGATGGACCATCTCGAAGAGTTCCATGTTGCCGTGGACGATACAGTCCAGGTCGTCCACGGTCAGGCCGGCCATCTCCAGGGCCTCGGTCACGGCCTCGTGGATCAACTCGGGCTGGTTGACGTCCTCGCGGTGGCTGGAAAACCGGCTCTGCCCCACGCCGATAATGGCGACGTTCCGATTCTTTTTCTTCATGTTCCGGCCTCCTTTAGTCTCTTTCGAGAATGGCCGCGGTATGGAACTGGCCCGCCGGTCCCATGACACCGTGAGCCAGCGCCCGCCGGGCGCCGTCGACCTGACGGTCGCCGGCCCGGCCCATGAGCTGCAGGGCCGCTTCGGCCGCCCGAACCAGGCCGGCCAGAATGCCCGGATTCCCGGCCAACTGTCCGCCCGACGGATTCACTCGCATTCGTTCCGGCCCGCCTTGGTCCAGCCAGCGGCCGCCCGCACCTTCGTCGCAGAGTCCCAGGCCTTCGGCCCACATGGGCTGCTGGTAGGCGAACTTGTCGGAAAGCTCGACCAGATCGAAGGCGGTTTTGGGGTCATCGATCCCGGCCCGCTTGAAGGCCAGGCCGGCCGCTTTCTTCAGGGCGAAGTTGGAAGTCAGGTCCCGGTCGCCCAGGAAGAAATGGTCCATGCAGTTGCCCAGGCCCGTGACCCAGACCGGCGTGTCGCAGACTTTCCGGGCCACCTCCTCGGAAGCCATGATCAGGCCCACGCAGCCGTCCGAGACCGGGTAGGCCTCGAGTTCCCGGATGGGGTCGGCCAGCATGGGGGAGGCCAGGACCTCCCGGGCGGTCACGGCGGGCAGGTCGGTAATGAAGGGATTCTTCTGGGCGTTGCGGCGGGAGCGTTCGACGACCCGGGCCAACTGCTCGCCGGTCACCCCGGAACGGGCCATGTAGGCCCGGGCCTGGAGTCCGGCCGCGGCCTGGAAGTCGAGGCCCACGGGACGGGTGTAGAATGGATCGAAGGCCATATGGGTGGCCATGTTCCGGCTCTGCCCCTGGGACTCCTTGCAATGCCCGATGATCAGAATCTTGTCCGTGTGACCGGACAGGATGGTCGCGGCCGCGTAATACACGGCCTGGAGACCTTCCTGGGCGATTTTTTCCTCGCAGCGGTAATGCGCTCCCAGGACGTCGGTCATGGCGTTGTCGGAGATCGTCCGGGCGTCGAAAACATCGTCCGAGACGCTGATCGAGGTGTCGATGCCGGTGTCCTCCTCGAAGTCGAGGCCGGTCTGTTCCAACAGGGACTCGAGCACGTCCAGGGCCATGCCTTGAAACCGCATGTGCCACTTGTTGCGCTCATAGGTGGTTTGCGCCACCGCGCAAATGCCCACGCGTCCAGCCATTTGTCCTAACCTCCTTGGTTGGTCCTCGCCTGTTTCGGTTGAACATGCGGGGCGGGCGCGTTCCCCGCGGCTTGTCACGGGGGCAGCCCGCCAACCCAATAAACCCGGATTTTGCAGTTGCCTTCTACTGCGGCGTCGACCTGCTAACCGCAACGCTCGTTTCCCGCTTTTCGACCTCGACGCATCTATATGATACGCCTGCGGCCCAAAACCGGTCCAACTTCGCGTTTCGCTATGCATCCCGACGCCTCGCTACGAACCCAACTGCAAAATCCGGGTTAAATGGATTTCTTCCTTACATGTCGAAGATTCCCGGCAGCAAGGCCGCGGGGAGCTTCAATTCCTCCGCCCGGTCAGACCGGGTATCGGGCCAGCAGGTCATCGGCGATGTTCATCCGGCCGACCTCGTTCGTCGTCCCGGCCAGGGAGGCGTACTTGGCCTCCCGGTAGCCCCGTTCGACGACGTTGCCGACCAGATAGCCCGCGCCGGCCATGATCTGCATGGCCTCGGCCGTCGTACGCTCGGCCGATTCGGCGGCGAAAATCTTGCAGCATTCGACCACGGTCCCGGCCTCCCGATCCCCTAGGCCGCAAAGCCAGGCCGCCCGGATGGTCATCAGGCGGGCCGTGTCCCAGACCGTGTACATGTCGGCCAGTTTGAAGCGCACCTCCTGATGGGAATAGATGGGCTTGCCCGACCGGTGGTGGGCCCGCGAATAGGTGTTGACCGACTTGAGCACCCGCCGGATCAGGCCGATCGAGGCCATGGTCAGGACCAGGTCCTGGATCAGGGTCAGAAAATCCAGGGCCGCCCGGTCGTCAAAAGGGCCCAGGACCAGGCC
The DNA here is from genome assembly GCA_018830135.1 of Pseudomonadota bacterium. Classification (GTDB taxonomy): domain Bacteria; phylum Desulfobacterota; class Desulfarculia; order Adiutricales; family JAGVGV01; genus JAHJTB01. The sequence goes on from JAHJTB010000502.1 coordinate 8,794, forward strand.
GGCGGGCGCCTTGACCTCGGTCAGATCCAGTTCGCATACGGCCAGGCCGTTGTACCCCAGGGTCTTCAGTCGCGGACCGATCAGCAGTCCCTCTTGTACAGGGTTGACCAGGAAAAAGGCCGGCTTCTCCCCGACCCGGCCGGACACGGCGATCCAGTCGGCGATGGGACCGTTGGTCACGAAACTCTTCCGGCCCGTGACCCGGTACGAATCGCCCTCGAGGCGGGCCCGGACCCCGGTTTCCGAGTCCGGCGCGTCACCGCCCGGTTCGCTGACCGCCACGGCCCCGATCAGGGCGCCCTTTTTCAGGGGGTCGAGCAGGTTCCGGACCAGATCGGGCCCCCCGTATCCGGCGACCAGTCCGCCGAAAAGCCGGGTGGAACTTTCCACGGCCATGAGCAGAGAACCCGAGGCCTCGGCCAGCACCTCCAAGGGGGCCATCAGGCCCAGGAGTCCGGAAACCGCCTGGGGCCCCAGGGCCGGTTCGAGGTACCCGGTTTCGGCCAGGCGCTCGAGGAACCGGCCGGTCAGACGCTTGAGGCCGGCTTCGTCCGCCTCTTCCATGGAATTTATTTCAAGCAGGGCCGTTTCCGAAAACAGAGCGGCCACCTGGTCTTTGAGTTCAATTTCCCGCTGGGAAAATTCAAAATCCATATCCGTAACCTCACATGAGACGGGAGATCAGCAGCCGCTGAATCTCGGAGGTCCCGCCGCCGATGGGCGACAGCCGGCCGTCCCGGAAACCGCGTTCCACATTGTATTCATGACAGTAGCCGTACCCGCCGAACAATGTCAGGAGGTCGTTGGACGGACCCAGGGACCAGTCGCCGACAAACAACTTGGATACGGCCGCTTCGAGATGGTTGACCGGGCGGCCCTGGTCCTTGCACCAGGCCATGCGGTAAACCAGGGTCCGCATGGCCTCGAGATAGATTTTCTGGTTGGCGATCTTGCGCTTGATGGCCTGGAAGCTGGCAATGGGCCGGCCGAACTGCCGGCGGGTCTGGGCGTACTTGCAGGCCGCCTCGATGGCCGCGGTCATCCCGCCCACGCCGGGGGCCAGAAGGGCGCTCCGATCCCATTCCACGGTCTGCATGGACATCATGAAGCCGTTGCCCTCGAGGCCCAGCAGGTTTTCCGCCGGAATGACGCAGTCGTCAAAGGCCAACTCGGACGTGGGGGAGTTGCGGCAGCCCATCTTGTGCAGGTCCCGGCTGACCGTGAATCCGGGCGTGCCCTTTTCCACGATAAAGGCCGAAATCCCGGCGTGGCCGGCCTCGGGATTGGTCTTGGCGTAAATGACCGCCACGTCGGCAATGGAACCGTTGGTGATGAAAATCTTGCTCCCGTTGAGCACATAGGTGTCACCCTGTTTGACGGCCCGGGTCAGGAGCGAGGCCACGTCCGAACCGGCCCCGGGCTCGGTCAGACCCATGCAGCCGATATACTCGCCGGTGCAGAGCCCGGGCAGATACTTCCGCTTCTGCTCCTCGGTGCCGTGGCGGAATATGGTGTCAGCGCAGAGAAAGGTGTGGGCCCCGTAACTCAGGGTGAAACCGCCGCCGCAGCCGGCTTCGCCCAAAGCCTCCCCGGCCATGCAGGCCGTCATGACGTCCCCGCCGCTTCCGCCGTACTCCTCGGGAAAGTGAATCCCCAGGATACCGAACTCTCCCAGCTTGCGGAAAGACTCGAAATCGAACTCGGCGCGCAGATCGAACTCCGGAATCCGGGGCGCGATCTCCTTGCGCGCGAACTTGACCACCTGTTCCTTGAACATGAGTTGCTCTTCGGTAAAGGAAAACTCCATATCCACCTCTCCCCCGGCCGCCGGCCGGACCGACCGCCCCGATGTCTGAAAGTGACGGGCCTGGGCGGCCTGAGCGGCGCCTTGATTCGCGTTTGACTTCACTTTTAAGCGTGATTGACTGACTTGTCAATCAAAAAAGTGCCCCCACCCCTTGACACCGCAACGCCTTTCCCTTACAGTGCCAAAGTTCCCAACCAGTTCGGACAAAAAAATCCACCCCGGGAGGGCGGCATGGAAAAGCTCAGGATTTCCACGCTTGCGGACATCGAGGCGTACGAGCGGGTGCCCATCGAAGACCGCATGACCTATTTCAACACCTACGACATGCTTAAGCAGGGCGCGGCCCTGGACCCGGAAGCCCGGGCCATGAGTCTGATCCTGTCCGGAGAGACCTTTGAGCAGCCCATGGTCGTGACCTACCGGGACCTGCTGGGCAACGTGACCCGGACGGCCAATCTCTTCCACGATCTGGGCATCGGTCCCCAGGACGTGGTCACCTACCTGCTGCCCAACATCCCCCAGGCCCATTACGTGCTCTGGGGCGGGGAAGCGGCCGGCATCGTCAATCCCATCAACCCCATGCTGGAACCGGGCACCATCGCCGAAATCTGCCAGGCGGCCGGAACCAAGGTCCTGGTCGGCCTGGGCGAGTTTCCGGGTTCGGACATCTGGACCAAGATTCAGGCGGTGCGCAAGGAACTGCCCGGCCTCGAGGCCGTGATCCGGGTCATGGGGCCGGGGGACGAGAAAGAGGGCATATGCGGCTTCGAGGAGGTCCTGGACCGG